>JAXDGY010000226.1:0-10319 GCA_034664785.1 Solirubrobacteraceae bacterium | reverse complement strand
GTGCGCAGGCGCCGTGCCACGGCCTTCGCGCGCTCCTCGTCACCCGACCAGACGCCGCCGGCCAGCCCGTAGTCGGAGTCGTTGGCGATGCGGACCGCGTCCTCCTCGTCGTCGTAGGGCAGGATCGCCAGGACCGGGCCGAAGATCTCCTCCTGGGCGATGGTCATGTCCGGGGTGACGTCGGAGAACACGGTCGGGCGTACGTAGTAGCCGCGGTCGAGGCCCTCGGGTGGCTCGGCGCCGCCGGTCACCAGGCGCGCGCCCTCCTCCAGGCCCTTGGCGATGTAGCCGCGCACGCGCTCGCGCTGGACGTCCGAGACCAGTGGGCCGAGCTGCGTGGCCGGGTCGAAGGGCTCGCCGACCCGCGCGGCCCCGGCCGCCGCGGCGGCGATCTGCTCGACGACGGGCAGCTGTGCGCGCGGCACGAGCATGCGCGTCAGCGCGCTGCACGTCTGGCCCGAGTTCAGGAAGCACTTGGAGACGCCGTCGACGACCGCGCGCTCCAGGTCGGCGTCGTCGAGGATGACGTTCGGGGACTTGCCGCCGAGCTCGAGCGTCACCGGCTTGACGGTCCGGGCGGCGAGCTCGGAGACGCGGCGGCCCGCGCGGGTGGATCCGGTGAACGTCACCAGGTCGATGCCCGGGTGGGCGGCGATCGCCTCGCCGACCTCCGGTCCCGTGCCGGTGACGAGATTGAAGACGCCGGGCGGCAGCCCGACGGCGTCGATGACCTCGGCGAGCACGAAGGCGTTGAGCGGCGTGACCTCGCTGGGCTTCAGGACGACCGTGCAGCCCGCAGTCAGCGCCGGGGCCACCTTCGCCGCGATCTGGTGCAGCGGGTAGTTCCACGGCGTGATCGCGCCGACGACGCCGGCGGGCTCGCGGACGACCAGCGAGTTGCCGACCGTCTCCTCCCACGCGACCTGCTCCACGAGCTGCGCCTGCGAGGCGAAGGACATGATCGGCAGGCCGACCTGGATCATGCCCGACAGCGCGACGGGCATCCCGAGCTCGGAGGAGATCAGCAGCGCCAGCTCCTCCTGGCGGTCCTGAAGCCCGGCCGCGACGGCCGCGCACAGGGCGGCACGCTCGGGCGCGGGGGTCGCAGCCCAGGCGTCGAACGCCTCGCGGGCCGCCGCGACGGCGAGGTCGACGTCCTCGGCCGTGCCGAGCGGGATGCGGCCCATCACCTGCTCGGTGGCGGCGTTGACGACGTCGAGGGTGGCGCGGCCGGCGGGCTCGACCCAGCTCCCGCCGACGTAGAAGCGGTCGCGGTCGACGACCTGCCCGGGGGTGAACGCGGTCTGCGTGGCGGCTTCCATGGTGGCTCCTAGGCGTGGGTCAGCGTGTCGGGGGCCGCGGCCGAGGTCCCGGCGGCCGCGGCGATGCGGTCGGCGGTGCGGTGGGCGAGGGCCATGATCGTGATCATCGGGTTCGTGCCGCTCGGGGTCGGGAAGGCCGAGGCGTCCCCGATCCACACCCCCGGCGTGTCGTGCAGCCGTCCGTCCGGCGTGGCCACGCTCGTCGCCGGGTCGGCGCCCATGCGACACGTGCCCATCTGATGGGCGGCGAAGAGCTTCACGCCGCCCGCGCGCAGCGGGATGCGCTGGATGCGGGCGACGTAGGCGTCGAGGTCGTCGCCGCGGCGCCAGGTCGGCAGGCCGTCGGCCATCGTCTGGATCGTGTGGGCGCCGGCGGCCTCGTGCAGGCGCACCTGCTGCTCGAGCGCCAGCCGGGTCAGCGCGACGTCCTGCGGGTCCGCCTCGAGGTCGTAGGTGTGGACGGCCTCGCCGTCGGCGTCGATGGTCACCCGTCCCCCGCCCCGCTCGCGCAGCAGGCCGATGAACGTCGCGGCGTGGCGCAGGCCCTCCATCGCGGCCTTGTGCTCGGCGGCGGAGGTGAACGGGACGGCCGAGGCTGCGACGCCTGTCGTGTACTGCGCGCCCTCGATCAGGAACCCGTAGCCGTCGCCGGTCGCGTTGGCCCACTCGTCGACGATGGCGGCGTGGGGCGGGCCCCACCAGGCCCGCTGGTCGTCCTGGTAGAGGCCGAAGGTGGCGGTGCAGGGGTGCAGGCGCAGGTGGCGCCCGACCGCGTCGCCGCCGATGCCCGTCCGCAGCAGCAGGGCGGGGGACTCCAGGGCCCCGCACGCCACGACCACCTGCGGCGCCCGGACGGTGACGGACGCCGTCGCGCCGGTCTCCGGGTCGGCGTAGGTCGCCGCGACGCCGGCGGCGCGCCCGTCCTCGACGAGGATGCGGTCGGCGCGCGTGCGGCACAGGATCCGGGCGCCGTGGCCCACGGCGTCGGCCAGGAAGGTCTTGGCCGTGGACTGCTTGGAGCCAGACTGGTCTCCGAAGCCCATGTAGCCCGCGGACACCGGGTCGTAGGTCGCCGGGTCGGCGTTGCGGTCGGTCCGCCGGAAGGACCAGCCCAGCGCCTCGGCGCCGGCCTGCATCCGCTCCTGTGGCCCGTTGAGGTCGGAGCAGTCCGGGTTGACGCCGAGGCGCTGCCAGACCGCGTCGAGATGGGCGTCGAACGCCGGGCCCGCGACGTCGTCCAGCCCGAACTCCCGCGCCCACTGCTCCCGCACCCAGGGCTTCGTGCGCAGGCAGTTGGTCCAGTTGACCACCGTCCCGCCGCCGAGGCACGCGCCGGCCTGGACAGAGATGTTCTGGTCGGCCGTCGGCGTGGGGCCACCGCGGTAGTAGAGGTTCTGGTAGGCCCACAGCTCGAGCTGGCAGAAGTCGGCCTCCTCGTAGGCGCCGCCCGCCTCGAGCACGATCACGCTGAGCCCGGCTGCCGCGAGCCGGGCCGCGATCACGCCGCCGCCGGCGCCCGAGCCGACCACGACGGCGTCGGCCTCGAGCGCGGTGTCGCCGGCGGGGACGAGCGGGACGATCCGGCGCTCGCGCTGCGGCGGTGCGGAGGCCGGGCCTGCGTAGCCGAACGCCGGCCAGTTCGCGTTGCGGCCCTGCGCGTCGGGGAGGCTGTAGGCGAAGAACAGCGTCATGCCCGACAGCGCGGCCACCCCGCCCGCGGCGTCGCGGGAGGCCAGGGCGACGTTGCGCAGCAGCTGCTCGCGGGAGGGCTGGGAGGCGCGGGCGAACCCCTGCGCGTCGAGCGCGTCGAGCAGCTGCCCCAGGCCCACGGCGAGGTCCTCGGGCAGCTGGGCGATCTGCTGCGCCACCGCCTCGTCGGCCCCGACGTCGGACGCGCTGCGGCCCCACAACCCGTGCGGGTCGGGGTCGCGCGGGAGCGAGGGCACGACGGTGTCGCAGACCGCGCGCAGCGTCGCGCGCTGGCCGGCGGTGAGCTCAGAGGGCATGGGCGGGCGGCTCCTTTGGGAGGCGGTGCGGCGGGACGTCGACATCCTGTCAAGGCTGCGCGCCGCGGTCGAATCCCTCCGCGCCGGGCACGGGTGCCGGGTCGCGGCTCGGCGCCGCGCCGCCGGCGAAGGCGTCGAGCTCGGGGCCCGACACGACGAGCTCGGGCGCGCCGCCGCGCAGCGCACGGGTGCGCAGCGATTCCACCGGCAGCGGCCGTCCGGCGGCCAGCAGCACGGCGTTGCCGCCCTGGCGGCCGCGCACGAGCTTGCGGGCCGCGACGAGCGCGACGTGCGGGAAGACCGCGCGCAGGGTCGCCGCGAGCGCGCGCGTCACCGCCATCGGCGGCGCGTCGATGACGTTGGCGGCGAAGACGCCGCCGGGTCGCAGTGCGCGCCGCGCGAGCTCGGCGAACTCGAGCGTGGCGAGATGCGCGGGGATCTCGGTGCCCACGTAGGCGTCGAGCACGACGAGGTCGGCGGAGGCGGCGCGGTGCCGCGCGAGCACGGCGCGCGCGTCGGCGTGGCGCACGCGCAGGACGGGCGAGGGGCGCAGCCCGAGGTGCTCGCGGGCCAGCGCGACGAGCGCCGCGTCGACCTCGGCGACGACCTGGCGCGAGCCCGGGCGCGTCGCGGCCACGTAACGCGGCAGCGTGAAGCCGCCGCCGCCGAGGTGCAGCGCGTCGATCGGGGCGTTCGGCGGGGCCACCACGTCCACGACGTCCCCGAGGCGGCGCACGTAGGCGAAGTCCAGGCGGGTGGGGTCGCGCAGGTCGACATGGGAGCAGTCCTCGTCGTCGAGCCGGAGCAGCCGCCTCCAGGGACGCCCGTCCTCGGGGATGACCTGCGCCCACGCCAGGTCGGTCTCGCACTCGACCCGCTCGGGGCTGAAGCGGGCCTGTCGGTGCGCCGTCGGGTGGCGTCCGCGGCGTCCCACCGCGTCTCAGGACCCCGTGGGCTCAGGCATGCCCGGTGTCCGCCTGGATCCGGGCCGCCATCGCCTCGGCCAGCGCCATGAGGCCCGACAGCGGCCGCACCATGACCGTGAGCTCGGCAATGCGCCCGTCGGCGTCGAGGCGCAGATGATCCGTGCCCTGCAGCTCGCGGTCGCCGACGCGGGCCGCGAAGATCAGCGCCGCGCTGTCGGCGCCGGTGAGCTCGTCGACGTAGCGCAGGTCCTCGAAGGTCGCCGCGACGTGGCCGAGGAGGAACAGGACCGCCTCGACGCCCTCGTAGGGCTTGTGGACCACCGGGCTGCGGAGCACGACGTCGTCGGCGAGCAGAGCCCGGACCGCGTCCAGGTCGCCGGCCAGGGCCGCGGTGCGGAAGCGCTCGTGCGTGGGGGTCATGGGCGCAGCCTACGAGCCGGACCCTGCCTGCGCCGCCCGCGCCTGCGCCGCCGCCAGCCGGTCGGCCGCGGCGGTCGCCTGGCGCTCGAGCTCGCGCATGCGCACCGGGCTGGTCGGGCGCATCCCGTAGGCCTTGGCGCGATAGAGCTCCACGCGCCGGCGATGGTGGTCGGCCTCCGCCTTCAGCCGGGCGAGCTCATCGTGGTCGGGGACGCCGCTCGCCATGTCACGGAGGCTACGCCGGTCCGGACGCCGGGCGCCTCAGGTGATGTTCACCAGCGCGGCGCAGACCCAGTTGCCGGAGCCGCGACCGCCGGCCCAGAGCCGCGCGGCCAGGCGGTCCTGTTCGGCCTTCGATGCCTGGTAGGCGTGCGGCGTGCTGCCGCCGAGGCCCGTCCAGGTGGAGTCGAGCATCTGGTAGTAGCCCGAGGCGGTCGCGCTGTTCGGCGGCAGGTTCTGCCCCCCGGACTCGCACTGCACGACGGCCCACGGGATCGCCCAGGGACCCCCCGGGCCGGCGGTCTGGCGCGCGGCGCGGCGGGCCTCCGCCTCGAGGCGGACGAGCGTGCGCTGCGCCCGCACGCGTCCCGCGCGGGTGGCGTGCAGCGCCTCCAGCCGCGCCGCCCGCGCCTGGGCGAGGGCGGCCTGGCGCCGGCGCAGCCCGTCGCCGATCGCCGCCAGCGCGTCATGCTGGCGCCGGACCGCCTCGGTCGCGGAGCGCTGGCGCGGGACGAGCACGGCGAGCTCGTGCTGCTCGCGCGTCGTCGTGTCGCGCGCGGAGCGGACCGCGGTGATCACGGTGGCGTTGGCGTCCTCGACGCGCCGCGCGAAGCTGAGCCGCTCGAGGAGGTCCGCGAAGCCGCGGGCTTCCAGCACGACGCCGACGAGGTCGGGCTTGTCGGCCATGTACCGGCCCTGCAGCATCGCCGCGAGCGTGCGGCGATCGGCGGCCAGGCGGATCCGCAGCCGCGCCAGGTGGCGGCGCGCGGCGCGCAGCCGTCCCTCGGTGCCGGCCAGGCGCGACTGCCAGGCGGCGAGGTCGGCCTGCGCGGCGTCGAGGCGTCCCTGCAGGACGGCGACGTCGCGGGACGCCGCGCGCTCGAGTCGGCCGAGCCGTGCGGCCGCCGACGCGAGCCCCTGCTCCTTGGCGCGGTCGCGCTGCACCTGCTTGCGCAGGGAGCCAGGGTCCGCCGCGCCGGCGCGCGGCGCGACGAGCGCCGCCGGCGACGCCGCGACCAGCAGGAGGGCCAGGACGGCCAGGAGGCGTGTCGGGAGGGACTGCGATGGCATGCTGGCCGGGGCGCGGCGGCGCGCGCGGGCCCGCCGACGGTAGTGCGGCGCTCGCGGCCGCGCGAGGCGTGCAGGCGTCCGTGCGGGACCCCGATCTGAGCGGGAGGAGCGGTTGACTACGGTGTGGGGGTGGCGACCGCGCGGCAGCCCGACCTCCCGTCAGAGTTCGACACCCGGCGACTCGCGCGCCGCGCGCTGCAGGTCATCGCCCTGCTGGCCCTCGTCGTCCTGGCGGCGGCCCTGGCGCCGGGCCTGGGCGCCCTGCGCGACGAGGTCCGGCACGTCGCGCCGGCCTGGGTGCTCCTCGCCGTGCTCTTCGAGCTGCTGTCCTGCCTCTCCTACGTCCTCATGTTCCGGCCGATCTTCTGCCGGACGATGAGCTGGCGCAGCGCCAACGAGATCGGGTGGTCGGAGCTCGGCATGGGCTCGATCGTCCCGGCGAGCGGCATCGGCGGCCTCGCGCTGGGCGCCTGGGTGCTTCACCGCGGGGGCATGGACCCGGGGCGCATCGCCCGGCGGTCGATCGCGTTCTTCCTCATCAAGAGCTCGGTGAACTTCGCCGCCGTCGTCGTCCTCGGCGTCGTCATGTGGCTCGGCGTGGGTCCGCACGAGTCGGTCTGGCTGACGCTGGTGCCGGCGGTGATGGCCGCGCTGGTCATCGCGCTCATGGTGACGATCCCGCAGTTCGGGCCCGGCGCCACCCCGCCGTCCGACGCGGGCAAGGTGCGCCGAGCGCTGGCCAAGGCCCGCACCGCGCTCGTCGACGGCACGAGCGAAGCGCTCGAGATCCTCCGCCACCGGGAGCTCGCCGTCATCGCCGGCGCCGTCGGCTACTGGATCTTCGACAACGCGGTGCTGTGGGCCACCTTCCACGCCTTCGGGTCCTCCCCGCCGCTGACCGTCGTGCTGATGGGGTACCTGATCGGCCAGCTCGGCGGCCTGCTCCCCATCCCGGGCGGCCTGGGCGGCATCGACGGCGGGCTGATCGGCACCCTCGTCGTCTACGGCGCACCGGCGGCGGCCACGGCCGCGGCGGTGCTGCTCTATCGCGTGATCCTGTTCTGGCTGCCGCTGATCGGCGGGAGCGTGGCGTTCTTCTCGCTGCGCCGCGCGCTCGGCCGGCCCGACCGGCCGGACCTCTGCCTCGAGGTGCCGGTCGAGCCGGCAAAAGGTGGCCTAGCAACCTCCCCGCATCCAGGCGCCCGCCAAGTCCTGTAGCTGGGAGCGATCAGCGCGACCCGGACCCGAACGATCGAGCTCGGGCTGCTGCCCGCCCCCGAGCTGCCCGCGGACCTCGCCACCGACATCGCGGCGGAGCTGCCGGGGCTCCTCGCCCGGCGCCACGGCGGGACGTGGCGCGTCGAGGTCGCCGGTGAGCCGTTCCTCGAGGGCCAGGGCGGCGTGGAGGAGATCGTCGACGTCGCCCGTGAGCGCCGCGTGCGTGAAGGGTGGGACGTCGCGTTCTGCCTGACCGACGTCCCCCTGCGGATCGGGTCGCGACCGCTCGTCGCGGCGCTCAGCCCGGGCGACCGCGTCGGGGTCATCTCGGTCCCGGCGCTCGGGGCCACCGTCCTGCGGGCTCGCGTCCGGGAGGCGGTCGAGAGCCTGGCGCTGGAGCTCGCCGAGGAGGCCGTGAGCCGGCCCAGGCGCCGCCCGCCGGCGATGCGGCGACGGGTCGCCGACGTCCTCACCCCGATCCACCGCGTGACCGCGCCCGGCGAGCGCGTCAGCGTCCTGTACCTGATGCCCCCCGCCGTGGGTCACGTCCGGCTGCTCATGGGCATGGTCCGCGCCAACCGCCCGTGGCGCGCGCTGTCCGGGCTGACCGGCGCGGTGGTCGCCGCGTTCGCCAGCGGCGCCTACGCCCTGTTGACGAACACCCCCTGGCAGATCGCCTCCGGTCTCGGGTGGGCGCGGCTGCTCGTGATCATGGTGCTCAGCGTCGGCGCCCTGCTCGGGTGGCTCATCGTCGTCCACGAGCTGTGGGAGTCGCGCACCGGGGCCGGTCCCGCGAAGGACACGGCGCTCTACAACGCCGCCACGACGCTGACGCTGCTGATCGCGATCCTCTGCGCCTACGCGGCGCTGTTCGCGCTCCTGCTCGTCGCCGCGGCGCTGGTCATCGATCCCGACGTCTTCCAGCAGAACATCGGGCATTCCGTCGACCTCGCCGACTACGTGACCCTCGCCTGGTTCGCGGCCTCGGTCGCGACGGTGGCGGGCGCGCTCGGCTCGGGACTCGAGAACGAGGACGCTGTCCGCCAGGCGGCCTACGGGCACAACCAGGCAAGCCGCGAGCAGCACTGACGCGGCGGGCCCGGCCGGTCCGGGGGTGGTCGGTCCCCGGTGTTACGGCCGGGCCAGCACGGCGCGGAACTCGTCGGGCAGCTGGGCGGTCATGTCGCTGAACTCCTTCGGGCTGACCGCCTCGCGCAGCGTCGCGAACACCGCCCTGATGTGGTCGTGCGCCTCCTCGGGCGTGACGCCCTCGCGCTCGGCGACCTCGCGCTCGAAGTCGCGCAGCCCGATGCGCCGCGCCGCCCCGTGGCTCTCCTGGTCGCCGCGGGCGAGCGGTGGCCGCAGCTCCGGGGGCAGCTCGGCCTCAAGGTCCTCGACCTCGCCGCGCGTGATCCGGTTCCCGAGCTCCTCCAGGACGGCGACCGTCGCGCGGCGCGCCTCGTCGTGGTCCAGCCCGGCGCGCTCGGCGACCCGCTCGTAGAAGGCCTCGGCGGGAATCGGGCCGGGCGGCGCCTCGGCCGCGTCGCCGGTGACCAGGACCGTCCGGAAGTCGATCGGCAGCTCGGCGACGAGCGCGGCGATCTCGACCTCGGCGCCCGCGTGCTCGAGGGCGGCGAAGACGCCGCGGGCGTGGACCTCGGCGACCTCCGCCTCGACGCCTTCGCGCCTCGCGATGCGCAGGACGAACTCCTCGACGTCGAAGCCGTCCGGGTCACCCGGCCGCTCGAGGGCCGGTCGCAGCTCGGCGGGGAGCCGTTGGGCGACCTGGCGCGCACCGGCGCTGGAGACGCGTTCGCCCAGCGTCTGCAGCGTGGCGTGCACGGCGCGCGCCGCCGCCGGGGCCTCGAGACCCGACTCGGCCTCGACCGCGGCGATGAGTTCGGTCTGCTCCATGCGCGCCCGGGATAGGTCGCCTCCATGGGCAGGCAAGACCGCGCGTCCGCGCGGCGACCCGACGCGTGCGCGCGGCCCGCCCGGAAGGATCCGGCCGGGCCGCGGGGCGGGTGGGCGGGGGAGGCCGAGGGCCGGGTCAGACGGACTTGCAGAGGGCGTACACGTGGCCGTGCGCGCCGTCCGGGTCGACCTTGGGCGCGGCGTAGAAGCGCACGTCGATCGTCCGGCGGTAGTAGCCGCTGCCCTTGGCGACGGCGAAGGCGACCTTCGAGCCGCTCTGCAGGCCAAGGCCGGTGTGGACCGTGCCCGCCGGGCAGCTCAGCGTCACCGACGCGTTGCTGCGACCGTGCATCGTCACGGCCCAGCGGCGCAGCTCATAGCCCTTGCGGATCTTCTGGCCGTGGTGGAGGTGGTTGCCGCCGATGTCGACCGGCGTCTTCTGGCCGGCCACGATGATCGTCGGCTCGCCGATGGTCGGGGCGGTGGCCGACCCGGCTGACGCCGCCTGTGCTCCTGGCGCCAGCGCAAGAGCGCCGACGACGAGGGCCAGCCCTGCGGACAGGGCGGCGCGGCGGCGGGGAGAGGTGGGGGCGCTGAAGGAGGTCATGGGATGAGGATCGCGCGGGAGGGCCGTCCTCCCCAGCCACCCCAGGTGGCGCGTTCCCACACCCGCCGCGGGGGTCAGGCGGCTCGGCGCCGGGCGAGCTCGGCGAGCTTGACCACCGCGAAGGCCCCCCAGACCGCGTTGAGGACGATGAATCCCCACGTCTGCGTCATCACCGCCGCCACGGTCAGCAGCGCCGCGCCGACGAGGTTGGCCAGCTGGTAGGTGAACTGGCCGGGGTCCAGGCGGCCGAGCTGGAGGCCGCTGAAGGCGAACAGGACGAACACCGCGCCGGCGAGGGACAGGATCTGGGTCATGAGGGCGGGCAACGTAGCCACTCGGACGCGATCGTGCCGGCCGCTTGTGCGCCGCCGGTGCCGCCCTAGTGCGCGTGGTGAGGGGCAGGCCCCCATCCACGACCCATGAGGACCCGACATGAAGACGTTGCAGGACGTGCAGACGTGGCGCGGCAGGAAGGTGGTCGACGCCGGCGGCGACAAGATCGGGACGATCGAGGAGATCTGGCTCGACCGGCAGACGGGGGAGCCCGAGTGGGCGACGGTGAAGACCGGCCTGTTCGGGTTGCGTTCGAGCTTCGTGCCGATTCGCGACGCGCACC
>JAXDGY010000225.1:0-8519 GCA_034664785.1 Solirubrobacteraceae bacterium | reverse complement strand
CGCGCCGGAGCACGAGGTACTTCAGGACCCGCCCGGGCCGGTGGCCGAGCCACGCGCCGCCCAGGCTCCCGTCGGGGCTGTCGACCTGCGTCAGGCCGAGCGCGTGGATGCGCAGCCGCGGCTCGCTCATCCAATGCGGCTCCGTGCGCCGGCGCCGGTCGCCGGCGCCGCCCGCGCGCATCTGCAAGACGATCAGCCCGTCGTCGCTCGCGAGCGGCGCGCCGACCACCCAGACCGACGCGACCGTGGCCGCTGCCTGCGGCAGGTCGACGCGGACCTCGGGGAACGGCGCCGCCGTCCGGAGGGCCAGGGCGGAGACGCAGCCCGCCGCCAGCGCGGTCCCGGGCGTGCCACAGCCCAGGAGGTCGCAGCACCGCACGCCCTCCCGGTCGAGCAGGACGCCGAAGATGTCGCGTGCCGTCCCGTTCGCGCCGACGACGCCGCCGTCCGGGCGCGTGACGACGAGCGCCCACGGTGCGTCTTCGAACAAGCTGCCGTACGGCAGCTGCCGCGATCCGGGCGGCCCGGATGGCCCGGGCGGCGGTGTGACGGACGTCCCCAAGCGCTCACCCCATGTCGCTGTCGTCCAGGAAATGGTCCGTCTGCGGACCGTCTTCCGTCGTCACACTGACAGAAGTGCGTCCTGCGTCAAGGGGCCTACGAGCGCGCGATGGTCCGGAATCAACTTCATACATTCGTCCAGAGGCTCGGACCCGGGACGCTTCTGATCTTCACCTGACGCGTGCCGCGTAGGTTGCGGGCACGCACCGGGGGGTCCGGAGCGGGTAGGGGGACACGCTGGACCAGAGATGCCGGGCGGCTGGGGCCGCCTGCACGGAGGAGGCCCGCATTGCCGCGCATGACCGGGGGAATGGATGGCGTACGCCTTGGCGCGGATCGCCTCCAGATGGCATCACCGCAGGGCTTCCGTCGGCGGTGCAAGCCGCCGAGCGATCGCCGGGACCCGCTGCTGGCGCGGGCCGTCGCCCGCGCGCGGGACGGTGACGAGCACGCCGTCCGCTACCTCTACCTCGCCTACCGGGACCACGTCTACGGCTACGTGTGCTCCATCGTCCGCGACGAGCACGAGGCGGAGGACGTGACGCAGCAGCTCTTCGCACGGCTGCCCGCCGCGCTTGCGCGCTACGAGCCGCGGACCGTTCCCTTCTCGGGCTGGATCCTGCGGGTCGCCCACAACGCCGCCATCGATCACATCCGCCTGCAGCGGCCGCTGCCCTGCGACGAGGTGCGACCCGTGACCGACCGCGACCTCGACGACTCGCACGAGCGGTTCCAGGACCTGGACGCCGCCCTGTCGACGCTCCCCGACGACCAGCGGCTCGTCATCGTGCTGCGGTTCGTCGTCGGCCTGAGTCCCTCCGAGGTGGCCGCTCGCATGGGGCGTTCGCCGGACGCCGTCCACGCCCTGCAGCATCGTGCGCGACGCGCGCTGAGGAGGGAGCTCACGCGCATGCAGGCGGCGCCGATGGCCGTGGCGCCGGCCGGGCCGCGCCGGGCGGAGCCCTTCTAGGACCGGTTTCAGGATGAGGCGCCGGCCGGAAATCGGCTGCTAGCTCACACAAGGGCAACACTCCGCGGGCGGCGCGGGGCTACGATGCGCCCGTGGGACGCGGCGACGCCAGCCCCGCAGCAGCCCCCCGGCCGCCGGCCGGGCCGGTTGTCCGTCGGGCCTACGGGGTACACCTGAGGCCGTGGGCATGAGCGCGACCCGTGAGCGGACGACGGCGTACCCGGGCGAGGGGGCCGGTCTCCTGGTCGCGTTCAAGACGTGGCGCATCGTCGACGACGAGCTGCGCTCGCGCTTCCTCGACGTCGCCTGGCCCGGTCCCGTCCTCGAGGCCGACTGCTATCGCGACCTGCCGACGGCGTTCCGCTCGAGCAGCCCCGTCCTCGACGCGCCGCACACCCCACCGCATCCCCGCTGCAGCTGCGGGGTGCACGTCGAGCTCACGCCGGACCTGGCGGCACCGAAGGTGGACTTCCGGGCGGTCACCGGCATCGTCGCGGTGTGGGGTGGTGCGCTGCCGGCGCCCGCCGGGCAGGTCCGAGCGGCCAGCGCGCGTCTCTGCGCTCTCGGGCTCTACGCGCACGCGGGCCGCCGCCAGCGCGCGGCCGTCGCGCGGATCGGCGCGGAGCTCGAGGCCGACCTGATCGACGCGCGCGAGCTGCAGATCGCCGCCGAGCACTACGGCAACGTGCTCTCGCCGGCCGCTGCAGGCGCCTGATCGCGCAGCAGCCTCCGCGCGTGTTCTCACCGGCGTAGCGCGTCACCGCGCAGCCGGTCCTCGAAGTCCTCGTCCCACGCGAGCGCGGCGCTCGCGCGGCGGCGCGTACGGCGCCGCCGCAGCAGGACGCCGCCGGCCAGCAGCCCGAGGACGCCGCCGATCGCCGGCAGGACGTCGAGGGCGCCGCCACCGCCGGCCGGGGCGCTCGAGTCGAAGTCCCCGACCGCCGGCTGCGGCGCGTGCAGCACGTCGGCGAGCACCTCGAGCGCGCTGTCGCCGTACCTCTGGCTGGGTTCGACCTGGCTGTTCTCGCTGAACTCGTTCCACGAGATGACCCCGAGCATGTCGGGCCGGGAGCTCAGCGCCGTCGCGAGCGCCCCCCGGAAGGTCTCGCCGCCCTTGCGCGGGACGATCGTCGTCCCGCCGACCTTGCGCGCGTCGAACCCCGGAGCGGCCGGGGCGATCCACAGCCCCGCGTGGCGGTCGACCGCCGCGCTCATCGCCCGGAGCTTGCCGCGGGCGTCGGGGTAGGTCGCCGGGTTGGCCGAGGACCAGTAGTACGCATCACCGTCGACCACGTCGGCCTTGACCTCGTAGTCCCGGGCGTTGCGCTCGCTCGCGAGGATCGTGAGCCGGTCGCGCCGCGGGGCGGTGATGCTCGCGATCTCGCGGCGCGTGAACTTCCAGGTGCCCGACCAGACGACGAGCGGGCGGTCGCGGAACGCGAAGACGGGGTCGCCCGCGAAGCGGCGGATGAAGGTGTCGAGGTCGCGGCCCACCTGCTCGACGGGCAGCGGCTGGCGGCTGAAGTCGAGGCCCTGGTAGATCACCGACAGCTTGAAGCGCTCCTCGCGCGCGATCCGCGCGAGCGTGGCGAGCCGGTCCGTGAGGATCGGCGTGTCCTTCCACGAGACGATCCAGCCGTCGATGCCGGCACGGCGCGCCCACCGGATCTGCTGGCGCATGACGCGCTGCTCGTCGCTGGAGTACCGGCCGAGCAGCGGGTAGTCCTCCTTCGCGCGGTTCCACGAGGACGCGTTGAACCAGATGTAGTAGTAGGCGTACACCGGAGGGTCGGCCGCGGCGGCGACCGACGGCGCCCAGACGGCGACCGTGGCGGCGGCCACGAGCGCGAGCGCCGCGCGGCGGATCACGGCGCACCACCCTCGGTCGCCGGGGCGCGGCGCCTGCGCCGGCCCAGCCCGAAGGCCCGGCGGCGCAGCCCGGGCCGGCCCACGATCACCAGCAGCAGGGCCACGAGGGTCAGGGCGCCGCCGACGACGGCGATGTCGAGGTAGCTCACGACGGAGAGCTCGAGCTGCTGGTCGCGCGACAGCGCCAGCGGCCGCGTCGAGCCCATCCCGGCTGCCTGCACGCGGACGTCGTAGGTCCCGCGCGGCAGGCGCCGCAGCACCTCGCTGTCGCCGTCGCGCAGCTCGGTGGTGCGGATGCGCCCGCCGGCCTGCACGACGCGCACCGACTTGCCCGTCCGGAACCCGAACAGCGCGTCGCGCACGGTGAAGCTCACCGAGTGCAACAGCAGGCCGATGCGCACCCGCTGCACCTTGGACGGCAGGAAGCGCTGCTGCGCGCGGTTGACCACGCTCAGGCCCTCGACGCGGGCGTCGTCGACCGTGTACTCGACCTGCTTGACGGCGACGTGGTCGCCGAACGCGACCACGCGCGTGCCCGGGACCCAGAGCGCTCCGCCCCCGGGCTCCCAGCGCACGACGCCGCTGCGGCTCCGGAAGCTGACGCCGTCCACGTCGCCGGGCGCGACGGCGTCCCCATGAGGATCGACGAAGCGCGGGATCACGTGGTACGACAGCACCAGCGAGGCCTGCAGGCCCCGTCCTGCGGTCCCGCGCCACCGGTCGAACTCGGCGATGACGCCGGTCCGGACCCGGGTGCGCAGGACGCGCAGCCGCTCCGTCATGCCGGCGCCGAAGGCGCGGTCCGTGCGCCGGGACCCGGTCACGATGGGGATCTGCAGGCGGCCCCGCGCGTCGGTCCTCAGGACGCTGCCCTGCCAGGCCACCTTCACCTTCGGCGTCGGCGGGATCGTCGTCACGGTGACGTTGACGGTCCGCAGCGGCAGGGCCGCGGCGTCCGTCGCCACGCCGGGCGCCCCGGCGACGGCCGCCGATGTGGCCAGGAGCACGACGGCGCGACGGGCCCGGGTCATCGGCTCGCCTCCTCGGGTGCGACGCCCGCCGGCCGGCGGCGGCCGGTGGCGATCGTGATCGTGATCAGGAACCCCGCGGCGGCGAGGGCGCCGAGGTAGCAGGCGTAGACCACCCACGTGCGGGGATGGGCCACCGCCGGCCGGCCGCGGTCGAGGCCGATGAGCGCCGCCTTGCGCGGCGGCTGGGCGAAGTCGAACGCGCCGGCGATGCTCTGCGCGCCGCGGTCGCGACTCGCGAGCGGCCGCAGCCCCCAGTTCTGCTCGATGAA
Organism: Solirubrobacteraceae bacterium; assembly: GCA_034664785.1. Classification (GTDB taxonomy): domain Bacteria; phylum Actinomycetota; class Thermoleophilia; order Solirubrobacterales; family Solirubrobacteraceae; genus Paraconexibacter. Next base: position 3,819 of record JAXDGY010000225.1, on the reverse strand, counting down.
CTTCAGGACCGAGGTGACGTCCAGCGTGGTGTGGTCGACGTAGCCCCGCTTGGCGTAGGGGCTGACCAGCAGCGCCGGTGCACGGAAGCCGTAGCCGGACCGGTCGACCTGCGGCGGCGCGACGTGGTCGTAGAAGCCGCCCCAGTCGTCGTAGGTCCACAGGAGCGCCGTGCTCGCCCACGCGCTGCTGCGCATCGCGGAGCCGACGAGGGTGCGCACGAAGGCCTGGCCGGCGCGGACCCTGCCGGGCGGGTGCTCGCTGGACGCCGACGAGCTGATGAAGGACACCGCGGGCAGCGTGCCGCGCTCCAGGTCGCGGTGGTACTCGCTGACGTCGACGATCCGCTTGAAGCGCTCGGGGTCGTCGAGGAAGCGCGCGTAGTTCAGCAGCGGGACGCGCTTGATCTGGGCGCCGCGGTCACCGCTCTGGCGGGAGCGGTAGGTGATCGCCGGGTCGTAGTTCTCGACGTAGAACTTCCACGAGATGCCCTTCGCCTGGAGCCGGTCGAAGATCGTCGGCGCGGTGAATCCCGCGGCCGGGATGCGGTCGGTCGTCGCCGCCCCCGCGACGCCCGCGGAGCCCGACACCCAGAACAGGCGGTTGGTCAGCTTGCCGCCGAGCGACGAGGTGAAGAACCGGTCGAAGAGGACGAACTCGTCCGCGGCGTTCCAGTACCAGGGGATGTCGCGGTCGTCGTAGTGCGCCATGACCGCCGGGTTGGCGGGCGTGGCGGGGTCGGTGCGGCCCGCGGCCAGGAAGCCGTCGAGCCTGCCGCCGTGCAGCTGCTCCAGGGCGACGTCCCGCGAGCTCGTCGGCAGCGTCCCGAGCGCGCCGTCGCCGAGGCGGTGGGGCTTGATGCAGGCCTTCGGGTCCGCGCCCGGCCCGACGGACGTCGGGATGCAGGTCCCGGGCGGCAGGCCGTCGGCGCCGGGGTAGGTCCCGAAGTAGCTGTCGAAGGAGTGGTTGGCCTGCATCAGCACCACGACGTGCTTGATCGGCGTCGTGGGCTTGGGCGCCGGTGCCGCTGCCGTCGCCCCGACCGTCCACAGCAGCGCGAGGGCGGCGCCGGCGGCGGCGGCCAGGCGGGCGCGGGGGAGGGGGAGGCGCGGGCTCACGGGCGCACCTCGTAGACCGTGATGATGGGCTTGGCGACGGTGCGGCCGTCGGCGGTCCGCACGCTCGTCGTCGCCGCGGAGACCACCCGGCCGTGGTAGCGGTCGACGTAGCGCAGCAGCCGCCGTGAGAAGTAGGCCGAGCGGCCGGCGGAGAACGCGTCCCACACGACGTACTGCACCTCGTGGCGGCGCAGCAGCAGGTCCGGGTTGCGCACCGCCTTGTAGGACGGGTTGCGGTTGAGCGGGTTCGGGCTCACCGAGATGCCCGACGCGGACCGGTGACCGTAGTAGGCGATGATGTTCGCCATCGACGGGCCGATCGTGAGGATGCGCGCGTTCAACGGCGTGTGGGCGTCGATCCACTTCCCCGTCTCCCGGCCGCCGGGCACGCCGCCGGACCCGGCCAGGAAGGTCGCGCTGGGCCCCGGGTCGATGCGTCCCCAGGTCGTGACGAGCAGCGACGCGGCGATCGCGCCGACGGCGATCGGTGCGAACAGCCCGTGGCGCAGCGCCGGCGCCAGGCGCCGCCCGAGCCGGCCCGGGAGCCGCGCGTGCTGGGCGTGCATCACCGCGTAGGCCGCGAGCAGCGCGACCGCCGGGGCGGTGGGCAGCAGGTACTGGAAGCCCTTGACCGGCCAGAGCTGGAAGAACCCGACCGGGACGAGGACCCAGCAGACCAGCAGCTTCTCGCGCCACGTGATGCGATGGCGCAGCGCGACCAGGCCTAGGGCCGCGATCGCGACGACCAGCCAGCCCATCGCCTGCGGCACGGTGGAGGGGTAGAAGCCCCAGTCGTGGTTGGGCCGCCGCAGCAGCTGCCAGGCGAGGTAGTTGCCGCCCGTCTGCGTGGCGCCCGCCAGCCGCAGGGACAGCGGGTACAGCGCGAAGATCGCGAGCACGATCCCGGCCGAGCCCGCGAGGACGCGGGGGCGCACCTTGATCTCGGGGCTCAGCGCCAGGAAGCCGTAGATCGCGCCGGCGAGGACGAGGCTGCTCTCCTTCGTCAGCGCGGTCAGCCCGAGCGCGGCGCCCGCCGCCAGGAGCCACGCGGCTCGCTGGGTGGCCGCGAAGCGCGCGACCGACAGGAGGGTGATCGTCGCGAACAGGACCATCGGGCCGTCCAGCAGCACCTGCCGCGTCACGATCACGTGGTAGGGCATCAGCGCGATGATCAGCGCGGCCAGCAGCGCCGTCCGGCGGTCGTAGAGCACCGACCCGACCCGGGCGACGACGAGGATGGTGAGCACGCCCAGCGCGACGGCGGCGAGGCGCCCGAAGATCTCGCCGATCCCGAGGTGGTAGCCGTAGGACAGGAGCATCTGGAACATCAGCGGATGCGCCCGGAAGGTCGGGAAGTAGGGCGACAGCGTCGGGTCCTGCGCCAGCGATGCGCCCTGCCCCCCGTAGACGGCCTCGTCGCTGTTGTAGCCCAGCGTGTTCAGATGCCACAGGCGCACGCCGAGGCCGGCCGCGACGATCGCCGCGAGGACGATGCCGGCGGGCACCCGCGTCCGCGCGACGGGCGCCGGCGGGGCGCCGTCCGTCGCGGGGCCCGGCTCGCGCGCCACCGGCGCGCTGGGCGCCGCCGTCACGGCGGGCACCACGACCACGGGGCCGCCCACCGCCCCGAGCATGGCGGCGCCCCGCGGCGGCGCGCCCACGTGCGGCGGGGAGCGTCGGGCGAGCCGCGCCATCCGGCCGAGCATGCCCACGGCCACCAGCATCGTCACGGGCAGCCAGGCGGCCAGCCTCCCGCGGCCGGGGGCCGCCGCCGCTGCGTCGATCGTCCTGCCCACTAGGCGCCCTTGAGGGCGAGGGCCACCCCTCCGCTGTTGGCTGCGGCCGACAGCGTCCACGCGCCGGACCACGTGCCCGGCGTGGACACGATCCGGTAGGCCGCCCGGCCGTTCACCGTCGAGACGGTGAAGCTCGACAGCGGGTTGAAGCCGACGGCGTTCAGCGTCGACGTCGCCGCCCCGGGGTAGTTGATCGCGCCCACGACCAGGGTCTTGGCGGTCGTGGTCGTCACGGGCGGGAACGGAGCCGTCGTCGAGCTCGAGGTGCTCGTGGTCGCGGACGCATCGAGTGCGCCGGCCGCGGCGATCCCGCTGAACTCGGCGACGTTCGCGCTCGCCGCCTTCGCGGTGTTGAGCGTGACGGTGACCGAGGTCACGGGTGCACCTGCGGTGCGATACCAGAGCTCCGCGCGCGTGCTGAACCCGGACAGGAACCCGATCGGGCCCTTCGTCCACGTGCCGCCCGCCGAGTCGGTGATGGTCGACACGGCCGCGGTAGCGCCGGCCTGGATGGCCACGGAGGCGACCAGCGCGTCCCCGGCCGTCGAGGCGATCGGCACGTCGAACGTCGTGCCCCCGGGCGTGCTGCCGGTGGCGTCACGCACGAACGCGATCGCGCTGCCGGTGGCCGTCGGCGTGGTCACCGGCGCCGCGGCGGTCGCCGCCGACGTGTTGCCCTTGGCGTCGAAGGCGGCCACGCTGTAGGTGTAGGTCGTCCCCGCGACCGCGGTGGTGTCGGAGTAGGTCCTCCCTGAGGTGACCGTGGTCAGATCGGCCCCGTTGCGCTTGATCTTGTAGCCCGCGACGCCGATGTTGTCGGTCGAGGCGCTCCAGGACAGGTCCACGCGGGTCTGGCTCACCACGGTCGGCGTCACCGTCGCCGGCGCCGTCGGCGGCGTCGTGTCCG
>JAXDGY010000224.1:0-28769 GCA_034664785.1 Solirubrobacteraceae bacterium | reverse complement strand
AGCACGACGCGCTCCAGCACGTCGGTGGTCGACATCCCGTGGCTGCGCGCCTGGTCCTCCAGCTGGCCTTCGACCAGCGGCGTGCGCACGAACCCGGGGCAGACCGCGGTCGCCCGGATCCCGTGCTCCGCGCCCTCCAGGGCCAGCGTCTTGGTCAGCCCCAGCACCCCGTGCTTGGCGGCGACGTAGGCGGCCTTGTACGGCGAGCCGACGAGGGCGTGGGCGCTGGCGACCGCGAGGAACCGCGCGTCGCCGGACTCCCGCAGCGCGGGCCAGCCGTAGCGCGCGAGCAGGAACGGGCTCGTGAGCATCACCGCGATGAGCCGGTCCCACGCGTCCTCGTCGAACTCGTCGATCGGCGAGACGTGCTGCAGCCCCGCGTTGGCGACCACGACGTCGAGGCGCCCGAACAGGTCCAGCGCCGCGTCGACGGCCGCGCGGTTGCCGGCGCGGGTCGTCAGGTCGGCCGCGACGAACGGGCCCGGCAGGTCCTCGCCCTCGTGCAGGTCCACGCAGATCACGCGCAGGCCGTCGCGGTGCAGGCGGTTGGCGATGGCGAGACCGATGCCGCCGGCGGCGCCGGTGACGATGGCCACGCGCGAACGGGCGCCGGCGGCGCTGCCGTTGTGGTTGCCGTTGGCGCCGCTCATGCGCGACGCTCCCCTGCGCCATCGCCCTCTCGTACCGCCGGCTCGGCGATCGCGGAAGTCATCAACACCCTCTCCTCGGTCGGGGTCCGGCCGAACCTAGGGCCAGTTGCGCGCAGGGGATATGCGCGGGGAGGAGGACTTTCCGCGCCGATGTTTGTGGCGGCCCACAAACGCACCGGCGCGCTGCGGTCAGGGCTCGTCCAGGTGCTTCAGCGCCAGCGCGAGCAGGACCAGGTCGTCGGGCTCGTGCGGGTCGCGGCCCGTCAGCTCGCGGATGCGCTTGAGGCGGTACAGGACGGTGTTGGGGTGCACCATCAGCTCCTGGGCGCTGCGCGTGGGGCTGAAGCCGGAGCTGATGTACGTCCGCAGCGTCGCCAGCAGGCCGGCCTCGCGGTCGGCGTCGTAGGCGGCCACGGGCGCCAGCACCTCGCCGAGCACCCGGTCCGCGTCGGCGCTGGTCCGCAGCAGGTGCGAGATGACGATGTCGTCGAAGGCGATCGCCGTGCCGGGGGCGGCGCGGGCGGACGCCAGCGCGGCCTCGCGCGACTCCGAGAAGCTCTGCGCGACGTGGGCCAGCCCCGGGTGCCAGCCGCCGAGACCGACGGCGAAGCCGTCGCGGGCCACCGATCGGGCCAGGGCCTCGCAGCCCTGACGCACCTGGGCGTGCTCGTCGCGATCGGCGGCCGGGCTCAGCGCGACCACCTCCCCGTGACGCACGCCGACCAGCGCCGGAGCTCCCGCCCGGGCCAGGGCGTTGCGCGCGGCATCGACGACGCCGCGCAGGACGGTGCGCGCGTGGAGGGTCGCGGGCATCAGATCGTCGGCCGGCCGTTCCCGCGCGCGGACCACGACGACGGCGTAGTCGTCGGCGAGACGGATCGCCAGCGAGGCCGCATGCCGCCGGGCCGCCTCGGGGTCGCCGCCCGCGAGCAGCAGCTCGAGCAGGTCGCGGCGCAGGACCTCCCGATCGCTCCAGATGCCCTGCACCTCCTCGAGGTAGGCGAGCGCACCGGCGGACGAGACCCGGTCCACGTGGGTCATGAGCTGGCCGGCGATCTGCAACGCCGCCTCGCGCTCCCCGGGGCGATCGGTGCGCGCCTCCTCGAGGACCTGCTGCCAGAGGATCTGGGTCCACAGCCGGAAGGCGTGCAGAAACGCATCGAGCGGGATGCCCTGGTGAACTCGCCGCGCAGCCGCCGTCGCCGAGTGCTGGAACTCATCCGGACCCGGGACGGTGCCGCGCTGCAGGTTGACCAGCACCGACCTGGCGTTGTCCACCGACACCGTCCGCACGTCGTCCAGTTGCGCGGCGTCGGCGGTCGCGTAGTCGACGATCTCCGCGCGGTAGCGCTCCACCATCACGTCGCCGATCGCGTCGATGCGCTGCAGCAGCCGCTCGAGGACGGCCGCGAGGTCCGCGTTCGTCACGTGGTGAGTCTCGCAGCCGGGTTCGCGGTTTCGCCCGGAGATCGAGGCCCGCGCCTCTCGCTTTCGTGCAGAGCCGTGGAGCGCCGGCGCGGCTGGAGCTCGAGGCAGATGCAACCGCCCCGATCGCTCCGGGTCTCCGCTCCCGTGCTGTGCGTGTTGCTCGGCAACCACATCCGGTCCCAAGGGGCCGTCGGTTCGCAGCCCCTACGAACCCGCAGGGCGGAGGTTCTCGGTTCCTCGCATGGGTGGCCCGCCGGCGCTCGCCTAGCTTGGAGTCGCCTGTCCGAACGGACAGGTGGCCACGGGCCCAACGGCCAGCCGTCGAGGAGAGACGAGCTGCATCGGGCGCCGAGTGCGGAGGGCGCGCTGTGCCGCGACGACGCGGGCGCGGCTGGTCATGGTCAGCTCCGAGGAAACGGACGACGCAAATGCATCAACGCAACAAGGTGCCCACCGAGGCGCTTCGGCCGGCAGGCGAGACGGCACCATCGACCGGCGTCCATCGCCTCCCGGCACGCCTGGGGGTCGCGGTGGCGCTGCTCGTCGCGGCGGCGGCCGCGCTCCTGCCGGGGGTCGCGACGGCCGCGACCGGGACGCTCACGTCAGGGGACTACACAGGCCCTGAGGGAACACAGCACTACGAGCTGTACGTCCCGTCGACGTACAAGGCAGGGACGCCGGTGCCGCTGGTCGTCGCCCTGCATGGGTGCACGCAGACCGCCGACCAGTTCCGGCTGCTGACGCGGTGGGACGCGCAGGCGGAGGCCAAGGGCTTCATCGTCGTCTTCCCACAGCAGGATCCGAACGCCAACTCCCAGAAGTGCTGGGACTTCTTCCAGGACGCGAGCATGCACCGCTCCGCCGGCGAGCCCGCGCGCATCGCTGCGGTCACGAGCTTCATCCAGCGCAACTACGCCGTCGATCCCAGCCGGGTCTACGCGAGCGGGCTGTCGGCCGGAGGCGCGATGGCCTCCGTCATGGCCGCGACCTATCCGGACCTCTTCGCCGCGATCGGCGTCGGCTCGGGCTGTGAGTACGCGGCGACGGCGGCCTGCGCGGGCTACAAGAGCACCGACCCCGCTCAGGCATCGCAGCAGGCCTACAAGGAGATGGGCGCCCGCGCCCGTCCCATGCCGTTCATCGCGTTCGAGGGCGATGCGGACACCACGGTGCCGCCGGTCAACGCCGACCAGCTGGTCCAGCAGTGGCTCCTGACCGACGACCTGGCCGATGACGCAGCGCTCAACGGCTCGGTGCCCAGCGCGCCGGCGACGACGACGGAGGGCACGGCCCCGGGAGGAAAGACCTACACGGTCCGCACCTACGTCGACGGCCAGAACGCCGAGCTGGCGCAGTACTGGGTCGTCCACGGCATGAACCACGCGTGGTCCGGTGGCGACCCGTCGCAGTCCTACGCCGACGCGGCGGGGCCTGACGAGACGGCCGCCATGTACGCGTTCTTCCTGAGCCACCCTGCGACGCCGGGAGCGACGAGAACGACACCCGCGGCCGCGGCGACGGCGCCCACGCCGGCTCCGGCCTCGTCGCCCACGCCGGCGCCGAAGCCCGGCGTGCCCACGGTGTCGAAGCCGAAGCTCTCCCACGGCCGGGTCGTCTTCACCATCTCAGGCCCTGGATCGGTGACGCTGCGGCTCCAGCAGGGGCTCGCCGGCCACGTGAAGAACGGGCTCTGCACCACCGGGAAGACGAAGCGCAAGCTGTGCACGAAGTACTCGACCAAGGCGAAGATCGCGCGTACCGCGGCGAAGGCCGGTCAGATCGCGATCACGCGGCCCAAGAAGGTCCACGGCCACCGGCTGCCGCGCGGGCGCTACCGCGCGGTCGTGACGCCGGCCGACGCCGCGGGGCACGCCGGCACGTCGCGGACGGTGAACTTCGTGCTGTAGCGGCTGTCCGCGGGCTCGGGGGCCATCGCGCCCCCGAGCCCGATGACAGGCGTCGGCCGTGGACTCGCAACCGTCCCAGCGCCCGCGGCGTCAGCGCTTCTGGGTCGGCCGCACGAGTTCGTCGAGCCGCGACAGGAAGAGCTTGAGCGTCGGCGAGGTGTTCGACTTGCTGTAGCCGACCGCCAGCTCGATCGTCGGTGCCTCGCCTGCCAGCGGACGGCTGACGACAGACGCCGGCAGCAGGTTCTTGGCATAGGCGGGCATCAGCGCCAGTCCGCGGGTGGATGCCACCAGGGACATGGCCATCGCCATGTTGTCGACCCCGTGATCGAGTTTGAGGTCGAGCCCCGAGCGGCGGAGGTAGTCCTCGGTGACGGCCCGCAGCACAGTGGCCTTGTTCGAACCGCGGGCTTCGCAGACGACGGGCCTCCCGGCTCGCGCCCGGATCGAGCCTCGCGTTCTCCGGCGACGACGACGACCTGCGCCGGTTCCACGCGGACGCGACCGCGGCCGGATATCGCAGCAACGGCGAGCCGGGCGAGCGCCCCCACTACCACGCCGGGTACGACGCCGCGTACGTCCTCGACCCCGACGGCACATCGAAGCCGTCAACCACCACCGCTAGCCACATGGAGGGACCGAGAGGAGCCGCGCGTACGCCGGCCGCATCCAGCCGCGAGCGGGAGCTGGGTCAGGCCGGAGCGGCCAGCGGGAAGGGGTCGGGTGAGCGCCAGGGGCGCACCCACGCGATCTCGTCGCGCTCGACGCCGCGCTCGCAGGCGGGGCAGTGGCCGCCGGGAGCGAGGTCGCTGCCGCACGCCCGGTGAATGATCCGCATGGGCTCGGTGGGCGGATGGGCCTCGGTGTGCTCCTGGCCCCAGCCGGCGAGTGCGTGCAGCACGTCGAGCGCGTCGGCGCCGGCCGTCGTGAGGCGATATTCGTGGCGTGTGCGCCGCCGGTCGCGGTAGGGCACGCGGACGAGCACGCCGGCATCGACGAGTCGCGCGAGCCGGTTGGAGAGGATGTTGTCCGCGATTCCGAGCTCGGCGCGGAAGCCGTCGAAGCGCGTGACGCCCAGCGTCGCGTTGCGCAGGATCAACAGCGTCCAGCGGTCGCCGAGGACGTCGATGGCACGGCCCACCGGGCATGGCACCTCTGATCGTGGGGTCGAACCGGACATTCGGACACCTCAGCCCCTACCAAAGTTGGCTTTCGCTTCGCAAGCCTACTAGCTAGGGTCCTCCCATGGCTGACGTGCAAATTGCAAGTCAGGTCGGGTCGAAGGTGGAGCGCCGTCTCGACGGCACCGTCGCGGTCCTGACCATGCGGTACCCCGCATACAACCTGCTGGACTCCGAGCTGTCGCAACTGGTCATCGACGGGCTCCGGTGGTCTGCCGCCGAGGGCGCCCGTGCGATCGTGCTCCGAAGCGCGCTGCGCCACTTCTCTGCCGGCGCTGACCTGGACGCCATGCTCGAAGCCATCGAGCGCGGCGACGGCGTCCTCGACTGGCCCATGCTGGAGGTCCTGCGCACGTTCGACGAGCTGCCGGTTCCGGTCGTCGCCGCCGTGCACGGGGTCTGCGTCGGCGGCGGGCTCGAGCTCGCGCTCGCCTGCGACCTGGTCGTGGCCGCGGACTCGGCGAAGTTCGGCTCGGTCGAGGCAACGGTCGGCCTGCATCCGCTGATGGGCGCGATCCAGCGGGTCGCGCAGCGTGCCGGCGCGGCACGCGCGAAGGAGATGGCGATGCTCGCGCGCCGCTACGACGCGCGCACGCTGGAGCGCTGGAACGTGATCAACCGCGTCGTCGAGGACGAGCAGCTGGACGCGGCTGCGATGACGCTCGCGCGCGAGCTCGCGGGCGGCCCGACCGTGGCGCACGCCGCCACCAAGGCGCTCGTGTCGATCGCGGTCAGCCGCGGCGTGCGCGCGGCGGACGAGGCGATGGCAGGGCTGCAGAAGCCGATCTTCCGCTCGGAGGACTTCCGTGCCGGGGTGGAGTCGTCCCGGACCGACGGCCCGGGCATGGCCCGCTTCGCGGGGCGCTGAGGATGTCCGGCCCTCTCACCGGGATCCGCGTCCTCGACTTCTCCCGTGTGCTGGCCGGGCCGCACTGCGGGCGGACGCTGCTCGACCTCGGCGCCGAGGTGATCAAGCTCGAGCCGCCGACCGGCGACCTGTCGCGCCAGGCGTTGCCGCGCGCGGGCGGGATCTCCGGCTACTACGCCCAGCAGAACGCGGGGAAGCGCAACGTGTCGATCGACCTCAACGTGCCCGGTGGGCTGGAGGTCGCCCTGCGCCTGTGCGACCGGGCGGACGTGATCGTGGAGAACTTCCGCCCCGGCACGCTCGCGGCGTTCGGGCTCGGCTACGACACCGTCGCGCAGCGCAACATGGGCGTCGTCTACGCATCGATCAGCGGCTACGGGCAGCACGGGCAGTGGCGATCGCGCTCGGCCTACGCGCCGACGGTGCAGGCGGAGGCCGGCATCACCGCGATCACCGCTGCGCAGTTCGGCCGGCTGTCCACCGACTCGCTGTCGCACGCCGACGTCTACTCCGGGCTGCACGCCGCGATCGCGATCCTGGCGGCGCTGCACCACCGCGACCGCACCGGAGCGGGCCAGTACGTCGACGTGGCGATGGCCGCCGTGATGCTCTCGGTCAACGAGCGCGTGCACGTCGACCTCGCGGACGACGACCTCGGGGCGGAGCCGCCCATCCTGGGCGCGACCGACGCCCAGTTCTTCACCGGCCCGGAGCGCGAGACGTTCGTCAGCCCGATGAGCCTCGTCGGCAGCGTGTCCTTCCGGTCCTACCTCGCCGCGATGCGCCGCCCCGACCTCACAGACGACCCGCGCTTCGCCACGCCGGAGGCGCGGCTCCAGAACCTGGACGCGCTGCGCGCGATCGTGCAGGAATGGATCTGGACGTTCGACGACATGGCTTCGCTCGACGCCCAGCTCGACGAGGCAAAGATCGCGACCGGCCAGATGCGCACCGTCGGCGGGCTTGCGGGAAGCGAGTGGGCGCGGCAGTGGGTCGCGACGCGCACCGTGCCCGACCGCAACGGAGGCCAGATCACGGTGCCGGGGCGGCCGTGGCACTTCAGCGACGACGACGACGGCGAGCCGGAGCGGTCGCCGGCGCGCCGGGGCGAGCACAACGAGGAGGTGCTGGCGGAGCTCGGCTACGCGGCCGCCGAGATCGAGTCGTTGCGGCGCCGGGGGGTGCTCGTATGCGATGGGTGACCTACGTCTCGCCGGTCGGCGGGCGCGACCGCGCCGGTGTGCTGCGCGACGGCGCGATCCACGGCGTGCCGGAGCGGCTCATCGACCTGCTCGCCCACGAAGGACTCGGGCAGGTCGGGGACCCGGTCGAGATCGTGCCGGAGGCGGACGCGAGACTGCGCGCGCCGGTGCCGTCCCCGCCGTCGATCCGCGACTTCATGGGCTTCGAGGAGCACGTGGTGACGTCCATGCACGCGATCGGGCGGGAGGTGGATCCCGTCTGGTACGAGATCCCGGTCTTCTATTTCACCAATCCCGGGTCGGTCCGCGGGCCGCGCGACCCGGTGGAGATCGCGCCGGGCTCCGCCGCCTTCGACTACGAGCTCGAGGTCGCGGCGGTGATCGGCCGGCCGGGGGCGAACATCCCGGTCGCCGCGGCCGCGGAGCACATCGCCGGGTACACGATCCTGTGCGACTGGAGCGCGCGCGACCTGCAGGAGCTGGAGATGCGCGTGGGCCTCGGGCCGGCCAAGGGCAAGGACACCGCGACGTCCCTCGGGCCGTGGCTCGTCACGCCAGACGAGCTCGAAGACCGACGCACGGGCAAGGCCTTCGACCTGGCGATGACCGCCTCGGTCAACGGCACCACGTACAGCACCGGCAACCTCGCCGACCTGCACTGGTCGTTCGAGCAGATGATCAGCTTCGCCTCGCGCGGCACCGAGCTGCGCACGGGCGACGTCATCGGCTCCGGCACCGTGGGGACCGGTTGCATTCTCGAGCTGTCCCGCGTCCACGGGACCGCCACGTTCCCGTGGCTGCGCCCGGGCGACCGCGTGCGCGTCGAGGTCGAGCGGCTCGGCAGCCTCGAGTCCACCATCCATCCCGCCCAACCCCTCCACCCCCTGTGACCATGCCCATGACCACGACGACCCGTCACCACGAAGTCGACCGGCTGGCCATCCCCGTCGGCTCAGGCTTTCACGACTTCCGCGACCGCTACGAGCACAGCGTGCCGAGCCTCGACGCCGAACGCCGCGCCGCGCTGATGCGCGAGGACGCGGACTGGGACACGGTCCTGCGCGCCACCGCCGAGAATGCGCCGCACCACTTCATCCGCTACTGGACATCGGACGTGGGGGCGCTCATGCGGCTCGCCGGCGATTCTGCGCGCTGCTCGTCGTACCTGATGGGCAATCACACGATCGCCGAGCGCATGTACCGCCACGACCCGGCGATCATGCTCTACGCGCCGCTGCGGACCGGGATCCACGAGGACGCCGACGGCATCGCGTGGTTCAGCGTCGACCAGCCGAGCACACGGTTCTCGAGCTTCGGCGATCCCGCGATCACCGACGTCGGGCTCGAGCTCGACCGCAAGCTCGCTGCGCTCCTCGAGCACCTCGGCGCCCCCGTTCCACCCGCACTCACCACGTGAGCCACCTCGTCCGAACCAACGGTTGCAGACCCGAACGGTTCCGTGCTCGGCCCAGGGCAATTTCAGTATGCGGGCTTTGAACATCTCTTCGATCCTCACATGGAAGGCAGGTCTGACATGAAGCCGACCCGAACGCGTGTTGTGGGGGTCGCGGCCGCCCTGAGTGCAATCGCCCTCGCTGCCCCGATGTCGACCGCCGGGGCCGCGACGGGCGCTCCCCGCTTCGCGGGCCCCGTCGTGGCCGGCGGGTGGGGCGGCTTCATCGCGCTTCCCTCCACCGAGCCGATCGTCGGCCAGGAGGCCGCGGTCATCGGTCCCGCGATCATCACCACGGCCCCGACGACCTTCATCAACACCAATAACCAGGTCACCGCCGGTGACACGTGGTCGGGGGGCCAAGTAGGCCCGTGACAGCAGCGCGCCCCTCTGCCGCGACGGGAACAGGAGCCAGCACGATGAAAGCGATCCAGTTCGATGCATACGGTGAGCCGGCAGAGGTCCTTGCCGTCGCCGACCGGCCCGTGCCGGAGCCCGGGAAGGGGGAAGTCCGGGTCCGGATCGTGGCCAGCCCGATCAATCCGTCCGACTTGCTGTATGTGCGGGGAAGCTATTCGGGCGTCGAGCCGCGCTTTCCGGCCCCCGTCGGATTCGAAGGCGTGGGGATCGTCGATGCGCTGGGGCCAGAGGCGGAGGGTGTCGTCTTGGGACAGCGCGTGGCGGCGGTGAACGGCCAGGGTGGCAACTGGGCGGAATACGCGGTGGTGCCGGCGGGCTCTTCGCTGCCGGCCCCCGACGGGATCTCCGATGAGCAAGTGGCCTCCTTCGTGATCAACCCGGCCTCAGCCATCCTCATGGTCCGCCATGTTCTGGCCGTGCCGCGAGGGGAATGGCTCCTCCAATCAGCGGCCGGCTCCGAGCTGGGGCGCATGGTCATCCGGCTCGCGAAGCGCGACGGCATCCGCACCCTGAACGTCGTGCGCCGACGCGAGTCGGTGGTCGAGCTGGAGGCCCTCGGCGCCGACGCCGTCATCGTCTCGACCGATGGGGCGATCGACGAGCAGGTCCGGAGCATCGTCGGTCGCCAGGGTGTCAGGTACGCGATCGATCCGGTGGTCGGGCAGACCGGAACCGAGATGTTCAGGGCACTCCACGAGGACGGCAGGATGCTGGTCTACGGCTCCCTCACCGGCGAGCCGGTTCGGGTGGGGGAAGACCCACGCCATATTCTGTCGGGTCGCCGCACTGTCGAGGTCTTCTGGCTCGGCTACTGGCTGCCCAAGCTCGACGAGAGTGGGTTCTACCCGCCTGGCGCGCCCGCGGGGCTCCAGTTGGTCCAGGACATCGAGGCCCTCATGCGTGATGACGTCCTGGTGACGTCTCCGGGGGAGACCTACTCGCTCGACGAGATCGGCATCGCCGTCGCGCAAGCGGAGTCGGTGGGCAGGCACGGCAAGGTACTGCTCAATCCGGGGGGCCAGCGGCGTTGTGATCCTCACTGAAAGGAACGTGCAGATGGCTGACAAGCAGGCGCCGCTCGCCTGGGACGTCTACGTCACAGAGCCCGAGCCGACCCTCGACAAGGATGTTCCTCCCGGCGCCAGTGGCCGCGTGTTCTCGCCGACGTCGGCGACCCTCATCTTCGGAGAGCGCGACGCAGTGCTCGTCGATGCGCTGCTGACGGTCGCGCAGGCCGACGCTCTTGCCGAATGGGTCGCCGGACACGGGAAGAACCTGAAGGCGCTCTACGTGACGCACGGGCACGCCGATCACTGGTTCGGGCTCTCCGTCATCCTCGGACGCTTCCCGCAGGCGCGCGCCTTCGCCCTGCCGCAAGTCGTCGATCGGACGCGCAGCGTGCACACGCCTGAGCTCATCGCGTCAGCCTGGGAGGCGCGTTTTCGCGGCAAGCTCCCCGAGACGCTCGTCTATCCCGAGCCGCTCGCCGGCGGCCGCCTCGAACTCGAAGGCCACGAACTCGTCGCCATGGACGTCGGGCACACCGACACCGACGTCACCACGATCCTTCATGCGCCGGACATTGGCCTCGTCGTCGCCGGCGACGCCGCCTACAACGGCGTCCACCAGTACCTCGCCGAGTCAGATCATCAGAGCCGCGCCGAATGGATCGCCGCGCTCGACACGATCGAGGCGCTGAGGCCGCGGGCCGTGATCGCCGGTCACAAGCGCGCCGATCGCGCCGACGATCCACGGATCGTCGAGGAGACCCGCCAGTACATCCGCGACTTCGACCGCATCGCCGAGTCGTCGGCGACGGCACGCGAGCTCTACGACCAGGTCCTCGCGCTCCACCCGGATCGCGTCAATCCGGGGGCGGTCTGGGCATCGGCGGTTGCGCTGAAGCCAGACGACGCCGCCACCACGGCGCGGTAGCCGGATCGACCAGCTCGACAGGACGGGAGTCTCGATGAGCGACCAGCCAGAACACGATTCGCACACTGACATCGCGGTCCGGCGCCACGGCGAGGGCGAGCGGGCCGTCGTCTTCGTGCACGGGTTCCTCGACGACCAGCACATCTGGGAGCAGGTGATCGCGAGGCTGAACACACCCGGATTCGAGACCGTCCAACTCGATCTCGCCGGCTGCGGCCAGCGCGCCTCGGCGAGCGGCCCGTTCACGTACGAGCGCTTCGTCGCCGACGTCGGCCTTGTCGTCGACGCGGTCGCCAAGCCGTTCGTGATCGTCGGTCACAGCATGGGCGCGCCCATCGCCGAGCTGGTCGCCGCGGCCCGTCCGGAGCGCGCAATCGGGCTGGTGCTGCTGAACCCGATGCCGATCGAGGGGACCGGGCTGTCGGACGAGGCCGTCGAGCGGTTTCGGTCGCTCGGCGGCAATCCGCAGGCGCAGCGTGCCGTGCGACAGCAGCTGTCGGGGGGTTTGCCGGACGCCGACCTCGATCGCCTGGTGCAGACCGGCGCGCTCGTTCGGCCCGAGGTCGTCCGCGCTCTGGTCGAAGCCTGGAACTCGGGCCTGGCTGAAGGCGCGGAGCGCAGCGCCTTCAGCGGGCCGGTGATGATCCTCCGCGGCAGCGCTGACAGCTCGGCGACCGAGGAGTCGGCGTCCACGACCGCGTCCCCGTGGTTCGCCACGGTCAGGACCGTGGCGATCGACGGGGCGGGCCACTGGCCTCACGTCGAGCGGCCGTCCGCTGTTGCCGCCCAGCTCGATGAGTTCCTCGCGCAGGACCTCGCCCACCGGGGCGGCATCACGGCGGCGGGGGTTCGTGCACAGGGTTGGACCGAGGCGTTCTCGACCAAGTCAGCAGAGCGGTTCGGCGCGGCGTTCGCGGACGATGTCGTCCTGGAGGGGACCGCCCTCAGGCGCGCGGTCGAGGGCCGCGAGCACGTCATGCGGGTGATGGGAGCGGCCAGCGGAATCTACGAATCGCTGCTGTTCACGCACGAGGCAAGCAGCGGACGGCGGACCTACCTGGAATGGACGGCCACCGCGTTCGGAGGACTTGACCTCAGAGGGGTGACCATCTTGACCGAGGACGACAGCGGTCAGGTCGTTCACGCGGCGATCCACCATCGTCCGCTGGGCGCTGTGCTTCGATTCTCGGCTGAGCTGCAGGAGCGTCTGAGCGGTGTGGTCGAGCCCGGCCACTTCTACGAAGGTGACGACGACGCGAGCGGGAGGGGCTGACATGTCCGAGCGCGAGGACGTCGAGTTCGACGCCGAAGGCGGAGTGACGCTGCGCGGATGGTTGTTGGTGCCCGACGGCCCCGGCCCGCATCCGGCGATCACGATGGCACACGGCTACGCCGGCATCCGAGAGCACGGGCTCGAGCCGTTCGCGCGGGCGTTCGCCGACGACGGTCTCGTCGTCCTCGTACATGATCACCGCAGCTTCGGGGCCAGTGACGGCGAGCCGCGCCAGGACGTTGATCCGTGGCGGCAGATCGCCGACTGGCGGCGCGCGATCTCGTTCTTGGAGAGCCGACCCGAGGTCGATTCCCAGCGGATCGGGGTGTGGGGCACGAGCTACGCCGGCGGCCATGCCATCGTGCTCGGGGCGACCGACCGGCGGCTGCGGTGCGTGGTCGCGCAGGTCCCGACGACCAGCGGCTACGAGCAGGGGCTACGCCGGATCCCGCCCGAGGCGGTGGGCGCACTCGAGGATGCGTTCGCCGGGGACGAGCGGGCGCAGGCGCGCGGTGAGCCTCCGCGGTACCAGGCGATCGTCAGCGCCGACCCGGCCGTGTCGGCGGCCTATCGCGCGTCCGACGCGATCGACTTCTATCGTCAGCCGATCCCCGACGGGATCTGGGAGAACAGGGTCACCGTCCGATCGACGCGCGCCGCGCGGATGTACGAGCCCGGCGTCTGGGTCGTCAGGGTCTCGCCGACGCCGCTGCTCATGGTGGTCGCGCTGACCGACATGGTCACCCTCACCGATCTGGCGCTGGCTGCCTACGAGGGCGCGCTCGAGCCGAAGCGACTCGAGCTGATCCCGGGCGGTCACTTCGCGCCCTACCTCGCAGGCTTCACCCAGGCCAGCGGCGCCGCGCGCACCTGGTTCCGCGAGCACCTCACCTGACGCGTGTTCATCAACGCTCAGATCACATCGCTGGCTCCGCCCTGAAGGAGGCATCACCATGACCACATCCGCAGCCGGTCACCTGTCCTACGAAGTCCTCGTCTCAGACGGAGTCCAGAGGGCCAGCGGCGCGCTGCCGAACGGCGACCCGATCGTGTCGTCACCCGTCTCGTCCACGCTGATCTTCGGGGAGCAGGATGCCGTTCTGGCCGACGTGCCGTTCACCCGCGCGCAGATCCAGAAGGTCGGCGACTGGATCGGGCAGTCCGGCAAGCGGCTGGCCCACATCTACATAACCCACGGGCACGGCGACCACTGGTTCGGCACCGCGCATCTCCTCAAGCGCTTCCCCGGCGCCACCGTGTACGCGACCGAGGGCACGATCGAGGTCATGCGCAAGCAGGCCGGGGAGGGGCGCGAACAGCTCTGGGACAAGATGTTTCCTGGCCTGATCCCCGAAAGCCCCGTCCTCGCTCAGGCGATTCCCGGGGAGGGGCTCCTGCTGGAGGGCAACGTCATCCAGGCCATCGAGGTCGGCCACACCGACACCGACCACAGCTCGGTCCTTCACGTGCCGTCCATCGGCCTCGTGGTCGCCGGTGACGCCGTCTACAACGGCGTGCACCAATACTTCCTGGAAGGCGGCGACGGCGGGTTGCAGGAATGGCTCGAGGCCATCGACCTCGTCGAGCAACTCAAACCCCGCTCCGTCGTCGCCGGCCACAAGAACAAGGACCTCCCCGACGACCCGGCCACCCTGGATCAGACCCGGCAGTACCTCAGAGACGTGATCCGCCTGCTCGACGAGAAGCCGACCGCCCGCGAGTTCTTCGACGAGATGATGGAGCTCCACCCCGAGCGGCTCAATCCAGGACCGGTGTGGTACGGAGCACTCGGCCTGCTCGGCGAGTGAGCTCCGCTGCTGACGCTCAACCGCGACGTTGTGCCGCGCCCAACGGCGGCAGGACCATCCGGTAGTCCGGTTCGCTTTGCTCGTCGGCGGCGCGGCTGCCACAACCGTGCTGCGAATCCGGCCGGCCGCGAGCCGCCGGCGCGCCTCGCTCCCGCGGCCGGCCACAGCTGCTATCCGTGGACCCTGTGATAGAGGTGTCGCGCGGCGGCAGTCAAGTTCGCGATGGCGGTTTGACTGCCCCCTTCCTGACCGACGAGGTAGTAGTAGCCGCCATCGCTGAAGGCGACATTGATGCCGCCGCCATTCACACCTCCACGCGAGAACCCCACGGCGCCTGGGATCCCGGAGACCTTGAATGGTGCGTAGGCGCCCCCGACCGCCGCGGCGGCCGGCGCCTTGTACTGGGACACATAGAAGGCGAGAGCGTCTCGAGCCGCTGCTGCCGAGCGAAACTGCTCAACGACCGACGCGCCGCCCGTGCCGCTGCTCATGAGGTCCTCATGCACCCCGAGGCGAAACCCGTCCCGACTCAGCATCGCCTTCTCGGCGGTCGCCTGATCGGGTGGCACCTGCTCGCCGGAGATCCAGCTGCTCGGTGTTTTGTAGACCGACACGCCGGCAGTCTGGAATCCAGGCAGCTCGTCTTTGGTCAGGAGCCGAGGTCGGATCCCGCTGGGCGGAGGACTCGCGGCGACGGAAGTCGATGAGCTCGGCGTGCCGGCGGTCGTCGAAGCGCTATGGCCGCTGCTCCCGCAACCGGTAACGAGGATCGCTGCTACCCCCAGATACGCCGCTCCCGCTCCCATCAACCCGGACCATAGCCACGGGCGCACCCAAATCAGCGAGACGCTCGCCGCCCGAGCGGAGCTGTCGGCACAGGTAGCGCCGACATGCGCATGGCGGGGCCAAACGGGGGCACAACCGGACCCGGCACGCTGTCTCGCGATAGCTCTGCATGGAATCCAGCAGTCGCGCCGGCCGACGCCTCGCTCCCGCTGCCAGGCGGAAGCGGCAGCCGTGCGAGCGGCTTGCGCCGCGTCTCGCCGCCAGTTGTCGAGTCCGCGGGATCGGTTCTGGGCAGCTCGCCAGATACGGGCGCAGGCGAGTTTGGTGGGCTCTGCCGAGTTCCGCCGGTGGAACCCTCCCAGGCAAGACGGGTGTGTGATCCCGTCTCCAGCCGAGGGTCGTGGCGAACGCGCTCCGGTGTAGCGTGCGCCGATCGGAACTGACGAACCTGACGTCGACGCGGCGTGACCGGCTCGCGCTCGCGTGGGAATCCAGCGTGCCGGGAAGGCGCCCAAGGAAGAAGGCCATCGAGGAGAAGATGGACGCGTGGGGGTGGGTCCGATCCCATGGCCTCGGCCGTCGACCGTGCATAAGCCAAGGCCGTCGCGGCGAAGTCAACCGCGGTCACGTGCCATCCGCGCGCAGCGAGCCAGAGCTTGTCGGACCCGTGGCCGCAGCCCGCGTCGAGAGCGCGTCCGGGACGCAGGTCACCGATCTCGGCAGTCAGATGCGAGTTCGGGGGCCGCTGCGCGACGCGATCCCCGTGCGCGCGCACGGCTCGCGACCAGCGCTGTTCCCAGAAGTTTCGGTCGTACTCGTTCATATCGGCTAGCGGCGCTGCTTGCGTCGGTGGTCATGTGCATCCGTCTTGGGGTGCCGACAGGACTACCGCATCATCGACGCTCGGTCCCAGCAGTGGCGCTGCTCGCCGGTGCGCTTCGGTTCGACACGACCGCTGCTCTTGCTGACACGGTGAGGAAGCGCCTCGAATGGCGATCGCTTAGCTGTCGCTTCGGGACGAGCAGCGCTAGCCGCTGGGCATGGAACGCAGCAGTCGCGGCCGCAGCCGTCTCGCTATCGCCTCAGGCGAAAGCAGCAGCGCTCCGTTGGTCCTCCACTGCCTACGAGCCGCGGCTCGCACGCGCTCGGACGCAGGCGAAGCGACTGCCGAGGCAAGCGGAGTAGCGTCCGCCACCCCCTGCGACAGCACGTGCGCCGGCGATCAGCAGACGAGGAGGTTGCATGAAGATCGAGTTCCTGTCGACCATCGCGGTCATCACGCCCGACGCGCCCGGCAGCAGGACGCTGTATGCAGATACTCTCGGGCTGCCGCTGGCGGGCAACGGCGATGAGCAGTACCACCACACCGACCAGATCGCCGGCTGCAAGCACTTTGGTGTCTGGCCGCTATCCCAGGCCGCCGAGGCGTGCTTTGGAAGCGGCCAATGGCCGTCCGGTCGGCCGGTGCCCCAGGTCAGCATCGAGTTCGACGTCGCAGACGCGGCGGCGGTCGACGCGGCGGTGCAAGAGCTGGAGCGAGCCGGCTATGAGCTGCTGCACCCGGCACGCGAGGAACCCTGGGGTCAGACGGTGGCGCGGCTCCAGTCGCTCGAAGGCGCGATCGTCGGGATCTCTTACGTCCCATCGCTGCACGACTAGCACTGGTCCCGACTGGGCTCGGCCAAACGGCGCTGTCGCTTGGAGGCAGAAGCAGCGGCGCGGGGTGGATGCGGTAGCCCGCTACCGCTTCGGACGAAACAGGAGCGCCGGCTGCCACTGCTCCGTCGCGCGCAGCGGGCTTCTGGGCGTCTGCCATCCTCACGCCCGATCTCGGAGGAGAAGCGGAAGCGAGGGTGCGTTTCCTCTGTGTGGAACGGAGCACTCTGGCGATGCCGGATACCACCTGGGTTGCCCGTCGTTGGTAGGTGTGGGACGCGCGGCGCCCTCAATGCTTGCCCGGCAGTCACCGTCCGCTCGCGTGCGCGACGGGACGTGCCGGATGTGGTGAGCCGGCGCGCCCTTGGGCTCGTGACGGTTCCCTCAGCAACGCGGTGTCCTCTCGATTCCGTGGGGTGCGGTGGGATCGCGTTCTCCATCGGCTCACACGATGGCTCGGTCTGATCGTGGCGTTCCACCACGGGCGCCGCGTGCGGCTGCTGAGGTGGTCTGGGCCGTACGTCTGTCCATCGGAATCCCGCAATTTGCGACGGCGGGCTTCGTTTCGAAGGATCCGCTTACCGACATGGCGGGGGGCGAATCTCGCGGGGCAGGGGCCTCCGAGGGTGGACAGCATCAGCCAAGGAGGGCTTCGATGGACGAGACGGAGAAGGTCGGCGACGCGGCGCGTGCCGCGGCGGACGATCTGGTGGTCAGGACCGTGCAGTGCCACGCGGATTCGTTGCTCAGGCTCGCGCGGCGCCACTCGCTGTGCGTCGACGATGCCTACGACGCGTATCAGCGGGGCCTGGAGATCTTCCTCAAGCACGCGCCGCGCCTCGAGGCCGCCACGGCGCATCAGTGGTTGCACACCGTCGTCAAGCGGGAGGCCTGGGCCGTCCGCGAGCAGCGCCAGCGCATGCTGGGCGGCGACGCGCCGGACCTCGACCAGCTCGAGGCGCGCGACAGCCCGTCCCCCGAGGACCGCGCCCTGGCCTTCGACGACGTCGCTCGGTCGGCCGAGGCGCTCAAGCGCCTCAAGCCACAGGAGGTGCGGGCGCTCTGGCTGAAGGCCTCGGGGCGAAGCTACGCGGAGATCGCGGACGAGTGCGGCTGGACCTACACGAAGGTCAACCGCTGCATCACGGAGGGTCGCCGGAAGTTCCTCGATCGCTACGCCGACATCGAATCGGGTGCGGAGTGCGAGCGCTGGGCGCCGGTGCTCACGGCCATGGTCGATGGCGAGACCGATCACCGCGACCTCGCGCAGGCCCGTCCGCACCTGCGGAACTGCCCCGCGTGCCGCGCCACCGTCCGCGCGCTTCACGAGGGAAGCTCGTCCCTGGCGATCGTCCTGCCGGCCACGCTGGCGATCGCTGGAGGATCGGCATCGCCCGAGGCCACGACCAGCTTGTTCGTCCGGATGTACGAGGCGGTAGCCGGGACGCTGCACGAGCGTGCGGTCGCGTCGGCGCTGAAGGTCCAGGCGGCGTTGGAGGCTGCGTCGGTCGGCAAGGTGACGGCGGTGGCTGCCTCAGCCGCCGCGCTCGCCGGCGGCGGCGCCGTCGTCGCGGAGACCCAGTCGCCGAGCCGGCCCGACAGAGCGCGCCAGGAGGCGGCCGCCTCACACCCGAAGCCCACACGGGTCGCCGCCGCCGCGGTTCAGGGGGCCATGGGAGCGGCGAGCCCACGCGGCGGCGCGGCCGCGGCGGTCACCAAGCCGCCCCGAGCTGCGAGTGGCGGCGGCGGCGGAGCAAGCAAGCCTCAGGGGACCTCGGGGCGGCGATCCCGCGCCACGCGCTCGGTCACCTCCGCCACCCAGGAATTCGCCCCGGAAGGCGCCACATCCGCATCGACCCCCGCCGTTCGCCAGGCGCTGGCCGCGAGCCCGCGCGCGACCACCCACCCCGCGCGGCCGGCGACGACCCGAAGCCGGTCCCAGTCGTCCGCAGAGACCGAGTTCACCCCATGACCCTCACCAACCAGATCACCAAGGACCCAGCGAAGCTCATGACCCGTCACACCACACATCGCGTCGGCCTGCTCGTCCTCGCGACAACCCTCCTGCTCGCGCTCCTCCTGCCGGCTCTCGCCAGCGCGGGCACCGAGACGATCTACACGTGCCGCAACGCCGACGGCTCACCGGGCTCGGATGCGGATTGGATCTCGAAGGCGACGCAGGACCCAACGAGCCCGGGAACCGCGACGAGTATCCGTACCTGCTCGGCAGGCGGCTACATCGGGTCCCGGCTCGACGGCTCCTCCTTCGCAGCCGGCGAGGGAGCTACCTCGGAGTTCCAGCTGGCCGAGCCGCTCCGGTTGACCGGGGTACTCAAGCTCGACCGCGAGACTGTCGGACTAGGCCGAGGCACGGGCTATGCCGACCGGATCTGGTACATCGCTGGCAAGATCGGAGACGGGACGTACCTCGACCAGTGCCTTCCTGCCGCAGATGCAGCTGATCCAGCGTCCTGCGCTCCCACCTTCAACATCGCGCGAGCCGCGCGGGTGGGTTTCCCACCCTTCGGCGCGCCTGACGCTGGGTTCGGGGCTGCTGTCACGTGTACCGGGAACGGCGGCAACCCCTCCTGCGCGCCGGCGTCCGGGACGGCGCCCTCCGTGCGCCTGTACGCGGGCGTCTTCGAGGTCGCCGACAACACGGACCCGGTCGTCGGGCAGGTGTCCGGCCCCGTCGCCGTCGACGGCACGCTGAGCGGCACCGAGCAACTCGCGGTCAACGCGACGGACAGCGGGTCCGGCGTGTACCAGGTCGTCTTGAAGGACGGCGATCGCGTCGTGGACACCAAGGTCATCGATGCCAACGGCGGTGACTGCGCCGACAACAACCCCGCGAACTCGGATCCCTACGAGTTCGGCCGTGCCGTGCCGTGCAAGACCGCGGTGAGCCGCATGGTCTCGTTCGACACCACCAAGCTGCCCGAGGGTCCCATCACGCTCCGCGTCGCGCTCCGCGACGCCACCGGCAACGAGACGCTCGCGGTGAACCGGGACGTGACGATCGACAACGTTCCCGCGCCGCGCAACACGGGCGCGCCGACGGTCGGTGGGACGGCGCAGGTTGGTCGCTCGCTCGTCGCCGGTCTGGGGACGTGGGACCTGGCCGGCCGTGAGGGGAGGTACACCTACCGCTGGCTGCGCTGCGACGCCGGCGGCGACGGGTGCACGCCGATCGCCGGTGACGCTGCGGGCCACGACCTCGACGTGGCCGACGCCGGGCGTCGGCTGGCGGTGGAGGTGACGGCGCAGACCGACCAGGGCGCGGCGACACACCGCTCGGCGCTCTCGCCCGTCGTCGCGCCGGCTCCGGCCTCGGACACCCCTGCGGCGAGCCCGCCGCCTTCCACGAGCCCGGCGGCGGACTCGTCGGGTCCCGCGGAGGTGCTCGCGACGCTCGCGCCCGTCGTCGCGACCCTCAGCCGAGGCGCCGCAAACGGGGCCGGGGCATCAGACGCGGCGCAGTTGACCGCAGCCTTCTCCGGCACGTCGGCACGGAAGCTGACGCGCAACTGGGGTCGGCGGACGGTCGTGCGCGGCACGCTGACGGCCCGCGACGGCACGCCGATCCGCGGCGCCCTGGTCGAGGTGGCCAGCGTGAACGCCAACCCGGGCGCCCGGGAGGTCGACGGCGGCGCGGTCCGGACGGGCTCGGATGGCCGCTGGACAGCGACGGTGACCGGCGACCTCGCCTCCCGGACGGTGACGTTCCGCTACCGCAGCCACCTGGCCGACGCCAAGCCCGCTGCGCAGGCGACGCTCGGCCTGAGGACGCGGGCCGGCGTGGCGCTGGCGGCCGCCCCGAAGTCGACCGGGCCCCGCGGGGTCATCCGGTTCAAGGGGCGCCTGCGCAGCGGGCCCGTCCCGGCGCGCGGGAAGCTCATCGAGCTGCAGGCGCGGGGCAAGGGCGGGGGTCGCTGGCTGACGTTCCGCACGCTGCGGACGACCCGCAAGGGCACGTTCGAGGCCCGCTACCGCCTCCGCCGCACCGTCGGCGCTGTGACCTACGTGTTCCGTGCCCGCGCCCGGGCCGAGACCGCGTACCCGTTCCTCACCGGGACGTCGAGGGTTGTGGCGGTCAAGGTCCGCTGAAAACGCCGGGAAGAACGGGACGCTGTGCCGTCCGACGCGCTGCGTACGGTCCAGCCGTCCCGTTCTTCTCTGTGCATCGGGAGCCCGTACATGCCCCTCTGCTTCATCGAACCCCAGGACGCGATCCGCGTCATCGCCGAATCCGTCGGCCGCGAGGCGCGTCGGCAGCTGCTCGGCGAGCTCGTCCGGGCGTGGGTGGATGAGATCCCCGAAGGGGAGCTCGAGGCCCAGTACGTCAAGGCCGTGACCGATCTCGACGAGCACGACCTGTCGATGCTGGCCGCCTGGCACGCGTCGCTCGAGGTCGGCCACCCGATCGCCAACCGGGACTTCCTCGTCAACGTCTTCCCGACCCTCGGCGACAACAAGCGCGAGGCGCTCAAGATCGCCGCCGGCTTCCGCGGCGAGGAGGCGTTCGACGCGGGCGTGGCCGAGGAGCAGGCGCTGGAGACGGTGCTCCCGCGGCTCTCCCGCGAGCGGTGCTTCGAGCTCGCGACGGAGTGCCTCGAGCTCTACCTCTGGGACCGGCTCGGCAGCGACAACTAGCGCAGCCGGCGCCGGGGGATGTCGCGCCCCGGCGACGACAGCCCGCCGCCGCGCGAGCGGCGGATGAAGTACATGATCACCGTCGAGACGAGGATCGAGAGCGTGATCCCGGCGCCCGCGGCGCCGCCAGTCACGGCGTAGACGACGATGCCGGCGATCAGCGAGCCGGCGATGCCGAGCGCCATGGTCTGCCAGATCGACATCGGGTCGGGGCCGGGCAGCGCGAGGCGCGCCAGCGCGCCGACGACGAGGCCGGTGAGGGCGATGACGATCAGGAAGGCGATCAGGCTCATGGTCCCGGGTCCTCTACCCGGGGCGTTGCGGCGGCAAGCGGGGGAGCACCGCGCGCCGCGAGGTGCGCCCGGAGCTCGCGGAGGACCTGCTCGGTGGTCTCGAAGCGCACCGCCGTCATCCCCAGCGCGGCGGCGGCGTCGCAGTTGTGGGGGAAGTCGTCGATGAAGACGCACTCGTGCGGCGCGACCCCGAGCCGCTCGCACGTCAGCGCGTAGATCTCCGGGTCGGGCTTGCGCATGCCCACGAAGGCGGAGTCGACGACCACCTCGAAGATCTCGTCGACGGGGAGCATCGCGCGCCAGCGCGGCTCCCACTCGCGGACGTTGTTCGTCAGCATCCCCATCCGGTACCCCGCCCCGCGCAGTGCAGCGAGCTCGGCGATGAGCTCCGCGTTCGGTGCCAACGCGCGGAAGTACAGCTCGGGGAAGGCATGGAACTCGATCGGCCGCCCGAGGTCCGCGCCGAGCTGGTCGCCGAGCATCCCGTAGAAGCGCTCCTCGCCAAGGCGCCCGACCTCGAGCTCGTGCAGCGGGTTGCGGCCCTCGCGCTCGGTCACCGCCGCCATCGCACGGCCGAGCGCCTCGGGCGGGATCCCGAACTCCTCCTGGACGGCGGCGAACGCCTCCCAGAGCGGCGTCGTGAGCACCCCGCCGAAGTCGCTGACGACGGTCGTGAGCAGCGGTCCCGCAGGCGCATCGGTCGCGTCCGCGTCGCTCATGCGCGCCGCAGGACGTCGTAGCGCCCGAGGCCGGTGCGGCCCTCGAGGTGCCAGGTGAAGAACGCGCAGTCAAGCCGCAGCCGCCCGAGGTCCAGCGACGTGCCGCACACGACCTCGCCGGCGCCGCGGTGCGGGTAGCCGTCGGGGTCCTCATAGAGCTCCAGGCCGGCGCGGCGCTGGCGCCCTTCGCCGTCGAACGTGGTGGACAGCCGCGGCTCGGCGATCGCGACCGCCCGCGCCTGCGCCGGCTTGCTCCCGTTCGGCGCGACGTCGTCGCCCGGCGCGGCCCACAGGGTCGCGGCGATCGCCTCGTCGGCGTGGGTCTTGGCCTTCGCCATCCGCACCGTGGCCAGCGACACGCCGAGGTCGTCGCCGAACCACGCGCCCACGGTGCGCGTCAGCGTCAGGCGATCCCAGTCCGGCTCGCCCCAGCTGTGCCCGCGCTGGCCGAGGCAGTCGAGCTTCCGCACGCCGCCGCGGAGGCGGGCGACGCCCGTGATGCGGCACAGCTGCTCGTAGCCCTCCATGCCGCCCGCGCGGGCGACGTCGTCGTCCGCCTCCAGGACGGCGGGCGCCGACACCGCGTGGACCTCGACGTCGAATCCGAGGCTGCCGTCCTCCGACGCGAACGACAGCGTCCACGCCGACAGCGGCTCGACGACGCTCGTGTGCACGCCCGCCGCGTCCGCCGCCTCCCAGCCGCCTGCGGCGGCCGGCAGCCCGCCCGCGGCGCGGACCGCCACGGGCTCGCTGCCCGCGAACAGCACACCGAGCCCGCTGGCCTGGACGTCGCCGGCCGGGCCGGTGGAGAGCCCGACGCGCGCGACGACGTAGACCTCGGCCGCCGCGTCACCGAAGGAGAAGGTGACGGCGTCGCTGAAGCCGGGCGCCCGGCCGGTGCGCGGCTGCTCGTCCTGCGACTCAGCGGTCACGGGGGAGCTCTTTGGGATCTTGGATCTCGGAGGCGCTGCCCTCCACGTCGTAGTCCGGGCCCGGGCCGCGCCGCCCGTCCGGCCCCGGACCCGGCCGTTGGCGGCCGCCCATGCCGCCGAACCGCGCGGCCGCGCCGGGCGCGGCCACCACGAGCCGCAGGCGGCCCAGCGCGCCGCGCGCGAGTAGGCGGCGGATGACCGCCCGCGTGGGCGGCAGCAGGAACAGCACGCCGAAGACGTCGGTGACGAAGCCGGGTGTGAGCAGGAAGGCGCCGCCGAAGATGACCAGGACGCCGTCGAGCACCTCGCGCGCGGGGATGCGTCCCTCCGCGATCGCGGCGTTGAAGCGCGCCCACGCCAGGCGGCCCTGCGAGCGCATGAGCGCCGCGCCGAGCACCGAGTCGAGCAGCAACAGCACGAGCGTCGGGACGACCCCGATCGCCTGGCCCACCTGGATGATCACGAACAGCTCCACCAGCGGGACGACGATGAAGGTGAGCAGCAGCAGGATCGGCACGACCCGAAGGGTACGCGCCGTACGGCAAGCGGACCTTCGGCGCACCAGCATGCGCGCCGTCGCTCAGGCCGGCGCGGGGAACTCGACGACGACTTCGCCGCACCCGTGCGTGCGCGCCGTCGCTCAGGCCGGCGCGGGGAACTCGACGACGACGCCCGGGAAGCGGTGCAGGCCCATGCGCTCGATGAGCGCCTGGATCTGCGGCTGGGCGCCGCGCAGGCGCAGGCCGACGCCGCTCTTGCGCAACCGGCGCGCGACCATCGCCAGGTCGACCATCAGCGATGCGTCCGCGAAGGCGAGCTCGGAGAGGTCGACGAGCACGTCCTGCTGCACCTGCAGCGCCCGCGACAACGGCCGCCGGCGCAGGCTCTGGGTGGTGCGATCCTCGTCGCCTGCGCAGCACAGAACTGGCGGCTGTTCGGTGAACGAGACGATGGTGACGAACTTACCCAGCGTGAGGTTGTGAACGCAAGGGCTGCGACCCCGCCGCAGTACAGTCTGGCCCATGCCCTCCGTGGATGATGTCGAAGCCGCACTGAGCAACGTGATCGACCCCGAGCTCGGGCTCGACTTCGTCGAGCTCGGCCTCATCTACGGGATCGAGGTCGACGGCGGGACGGTCAGCGTGACGTTCAGCCTCACCTCTCCCGGATGCCCCATCGGGCCGCAGGTCAGCGAGCAGATCGACGAGTTCGTCTCCGAGCTCGACGGTGTCGACGAGGTCACGACGAACATGACCTTCTCGCCGCCGTGGACGCCTGACCGGATGAGCGAGGACGCGAAGTTCGCGCTCGGGTTCTGAGCTGACGCGCCCGCCGCAGCGGGCGCGCCGCTCGCCGGATCCCGGACCGGCCCTCCCCATCCGGGCGTGTGCACCGCATGCGGACCGCCCGGCGGGGGCTACTCTCGCCGTGGCCATGCGTCGCCGCGCGCTCATCGCCGTCACGACGGGCCTCGCCGCAGCATCGCTGGCCGGCGCTGCTCCCGCGGGCGCCGCCGACCCGGCCACCGGACGCCTGCTGGTCAGCTACGACCGCGGCCCGGCGGGCGCGCACAGCGCCGCCGTCCACGCGGGCATCGCCCGCGCCGGGGCCCGCGTCGCCGGGCCGGTGCTCCCGCGCATCGGGCTGGTCACCGTCCGCCCGCGACCTGGGATGTCGGCTCGCCGCACGGCCGAGCGCCTGCGCCGCCAGCCCGGCGTCGCGCGCGTGGAGGTCGAGCACCGCGCCCGGCTGCGGTACGTCGCCAACGACCCGGCACTGGTCCAGGCCGAGCCGACGCCGGGCACGCCGCCCGGCGTGACGGTGGAGTGGTGGGCGGCGCGCGAGGACCTCCTGGCGGCGTGGGACATCACGCGCGGGTCGGGCGCCAAGGTCGCGGTGATCGACACGGGGATCGACGCCGAACACCCGGAGTTCGCGGGCCGCATCGCGGGCGTCACCGACCTCGACGCTGACCCCGCGCATGGGCCGGCGACCGTCGACGAGGTGGGCCACGGCACGCACGTCGCCTCGCTGGCCTGCGCGATCGGCGACAACGGCGTCGGCATCGTGGGCTCGGGCTTCGGCTGCTCGCTGCTGGTCTTCAAGAGCGACCTCTCGGACTCGAGCATCGCCAAGGCGATCGTCGACGCCGTCGACCAGGGCGCCGACGCGATCAACATGTCGTTCGGGACGGACGGCACGACGCCGGCGGCGACGCCCGTGGTGCAGGCCGTCGACTACGCGTACCGCCACGACGTGACCATGGTCGCCGCCGCGGCCGACGAGCCCGTCCAGGAGCAGGGCGACCCCGCCAACATCCTGCAGCCGACCGGCACCGGAGCCAACCACACGCTGGGCAAGGGCCTGTCCGTGACGGCCGCCGAGGCGACCGACGCGCGCGCACCCTACGCGGGCTTCGGGACGCAGATCTCGATCGCCGCGTACGGCAGCTTCGCCACCCAGGGGCCGGGCCCGGCCGGCATCCTCGGGGCGTTCCCCGGGAACCCCACCAGCCTCGACGCGGGCGAGCCCGGCGTGCGCCAGCCGTGCGCCTGCCGGACCGTCTTCAACGGCGACGCCCGTTACGCGCGGATCCAGGGGACGTCGATGGCCACGCCGATGGTCGCGGGGGTCGCGGCGCTCATGCACCACCTCAACCCGGACCTCAGCGCCGCCGACGTCATCCGTCTGCTCAAGGACACCGCGCGCCGGCCCGTGGGCACGTCATGGACGCCCGAGCTCGGCTGGGGGATCCTCGACGGCGGCGCGGCAGTGCAGGCGGCGCGCAGGCTCGACCGCCGCCCGCCCGTCTCCCGCGTGAGCGCGCGGCGCGGGCTGCGTGCCGGCACGGTGACCCTGCAGCTGTCCGGCTCCGACCGTGCGCCGACGGGCTGCAAGCCGTCCGGGATCGCGCGCTACGAGCTCTGGCGCACGGTCGCCGGTGGCCGCGGGCAGCGCGTGCGGACCACGCGCGAGACGCGCGTGCACGTCGCGCTGCGCCGCGGCGTGCGGTACGGCTTCTACGTGCGGGCGGTCGACCGGGCGGGCAACCGCGAGGCAGCCCCGTCGCGGCCCGACGTGCGCGTGCGGCTCAAGGCGTGACGGAGACCGGCGCACCCGGGCGCCGGCGCACGCGACCGGCCCCTGCGCCGTTGACCGCCTCGGGCTCGGCCCCGCGGTCGCGGGCCTGCTGCTTCTTGGCCAGCGCGACGAGCTCGGCGAGCGAGGCCTCGATGCCGTCGGCGATGTCCTGGATGTCCGGCAGCGCGTCGTAGTCCCCGAGCAGGCCGAAGTTCATCCCGCCGTTGTAGGACATGATCGCGACCGCCAGCGCGTGGTCCTCGGGCAGAAAGGCGACGGGGAAGATCGACTGCATCTCGCGCCCGCGCACGTAGATCGGGAACTGCGGGCCCGGGACGTTGGTCACGATCAGGTTGAACAGGCGGGTGGAGAAGTTCAGCCGCGACGCCTGGGCCAGGACCGTCGGCGGCGCGAAGCTCTGGACGCCGGCCAGGACCTCCGCGCCCACCGCCTGCTTGGACTCCTTCAGGCCGTCCATCGCCTGCTTGACCGTGCGCAGGCGGGCGATCGGGTCCTCGATGTAGACCGGCAGCGGACCGCGCATCGCGGCGATGCGGTTGCCGAGCGTGTGGTGCTCCTGCGGCGTGCGGATGGAGACCGGGACCAGCGCCCGCAGCTCGAGGCCCTCCGTCCGGGTCCCGCGCGAGCGCAGCCACTCCCGCAGGGCGCCGCTGACGACGGTCAGCACGACGTCGTTGACCGTCCCGCCGAAGGTGTCCTTGACGAGCTTGAAGTCGCGCAGCTGGGCCGTGACCGAGGCGTAGCGGCGATGCGGGCCGATCGGGACGTTCAGCGGCGTCGGCGGCGCGGGGTTCAGCCCGGCCCACACGATCTCGCCGATCCCCTCGGCCGCCTCGCGGACCTCCGCGGCGGCGGCGCCCGGACGGGTGAGGATGTTGATCGCGCGCGTCGCGAGGCCGACCCCGCTGCGCACGGCGCCGAGCGCCCCGGAGGCGAGCACCTCGGCGGTACCGGGCTGGGGCTTGGCGGCCCACGGCGCGTCGGGATGATCGACCTCCTGCGGCACGGGGGAGAGGTCGAAGATCACCGTCGCCAGGTCGACGCCGCTGATGCCGTCGATCATCGCGTGGTGCGTCTTGGAGATGACCGCGAACCGCGCCGCCCCGCCGGCGGCGGGCTGCAGGTTCTCCACGAGCCACAGCTCCCACAGCGGCCGCGAGCGGTCCAGCCGCTGGGAGAAGATCCGCGCGGCGAGGTTGCGCAGCTGCTCCTCGGAGCCGGGGTTGGGCAGCGCGCTCTGGCGGACGTGGTACTCGAGGTTGAAGGCGCAGTCGTCGACCCACAGCGGGCGGCCGCTCTCGAAGCGCGGGAAGGTCAGCTTCTGGCGGTAGCGCGGGACGAGGTGCAGCCGGCCGCGGAGCGCGTCGAGGAACTCCTCGAACGGCGGCGGCGGCCCCTCGATGATGGTGACCGCACCCACGTGCATGTGGGAGTTCGCGCCCTCCTGGTGCAGGAACGACGCGTCGACGGCGCTCAGCCTGTCGAAGTGCTGCTGGGCCATCGGGTCTCTCCCCTCATTCGACTCCCCGGCACCTCCAACCTAGCGGGATGGCAACCGGCGTGGGAGGCAACTGCGGTCGTCCGCGGCGCCGGGCGCGCCGCTCGGGGCGTACGCTCGGAGCGAGCACTGCGCCCCCGAGCACCGGAGACCGACACATGGCCTGGGACTTCTCGACCGAGCCCGAGTTCGAAGAGCAGCTGGAGTGGATGCGCAGCTTCGTGCGCGAGGAGATCTGGCCGCTGGAGACCATCGCCGGCGACCTCGACCAGGCGGGCCTCGACCGCGCGTACGCGCCGCTGCGGGAGCGCGTCAAGGAGCGCGGCCTGTGGGCGGCGCACCTTCCGCCCGAGCTGGGCGGCCAGGGCTTCGGCCAGGTCAAGCTCGGGCTCATGCACGAGATCCTCGGCTCGTCGCCGTTCGCCCCCAACGCGTTCGGCAACCAGGCGCCCGACTCGGGCAACTCCGAGATCCTCGCGCTCGCGGGTACGCCGGAGCAGAAGGAGCGCTACCTGCACCCGCTGCTCGCGGGCGACCTGAAGTCGGCGTTCTCGATGACCGAGCCGGACACCGCGGGCGCCGACCCGACGCAGCTGCGCACCCGCGCCACCAAGGACGGCGACGGCTGGGTGCTCGACGGGCACAAGTGGTTCTCGTCCAACGGCTCGATCGCCGACTTCCTCATCGTCATGGCGGTCACCGACCCCGACGCGCGGCCGCATCAGCGCGCGTCGATGTTCGTCGTGGACGTCGACACCCCGGGCGTAGAGATCGTGCGCGACGTCCCGACGATGGAGCACCCCGAGGAGAGCTTCGGCAAGCTCGGCGGTCACGCGGAGATCCGCTACTCAGGCGTCCGCCTCCCGGCGGGCGCGCTCCTCGGGCGCGAGGGCGAGGGCTTCCTCATCGCGCAGCACCGCCTGGGCCCGGGGCGCATCCACCACTGCATGCGGTGGCTCGGCGTCTCCCGGCGGGCGTTTGACATGCTCTGCGAGCGGTCGCTGT
>JAXDGY010000223.1:0-29797 GCA_034664785.1 Solirubrobacteraceae bacterium | reverse complement strand
TCGAGGCCCGGGGCCTCACGAAGCGCTACGGCGCGCTCACCGTCGTCGACGACGTCTCCTTCACCGTGCGCCCCGGCGCCGTCACGGGGTTCCTCGGGCCCAACGGGGCCGGGAAGACGACGACCCTCCGGATGGTCCTCGGCCTGGCCCGGCCGACCGCCGGGTCGGCAACGATCGGCGGGCGGGCGCTGCGCGAGGCGGAGACCCCGGCGCGCCTGGTGGGCGCGAACCTCGAGGTCTGCGGCGCGCATCCCGGGCGATCCGGGCGCCAGCACCTCCGGGCGCTGGCCGCCATGGCGCAGCTGCCCGACTCCCGCGTCCAGGAGGTCCTCGACCTCGTGGAGCTCGGGGGCGCCGCCGACCGGCGCGCGGGCCAGTACTCGATGGGGATGCGTCAGCGCCTCGGCCTGGCCGCCACCCTCCTCGGGGACCCCGAGGTCCTCGTCCTCGACGAGCCCGCCAACGGGCTGGACCCGCAGGGCATCCGCTGGCTGCGCGACGTCCTGCGTGCCAGCGCCGCGGAGGGCCGCACGGTCCTGGTCTCCAGCCACGTCCTGGCGGAGGTCGCCCAGACCGTCGACGACGTCCTGGTGATCCACCACGGGCGGCTCATCGAGCAGGGCCCGGTCGACGCCCTCACCGGCGCCCGCGGCGTCGCGGTCGCCTCCCCGCGGCTGGACCTCCTGCGCCCCGTGCTCGAGCGCGAGGGCGCCGTCGTACGCGTCGACGGGCCCGAGCGTCTCCGCGTCGAGGGGCTGACCGCCCCGCACATCGGCGACCTCGCCCACGAGGCGGGAGCGCCGCTGCACGAGCTCGCCGAGCAGACCGCATCGCTGGAGGAGGTCTTCTTCGCCCTGACCTCCGACGCCCCCGTCCTCGCCGCCCCGGAGCGCCCGGCATGACCGCGCTGATCCGCGGCGAGGCGATCAAGCTGCGCTCCACGCGCACCGCGCTCGGCTTCGCCGCCGCCGCGCTGCTGCTCGTGCTGGCCGTCGTGCTCGTCTCCACCCTGGCGGGGGATCCGCGCACCCTCGAGGACAAGCGCGCCGCGATCGGCTTCGGTGGCGTGCTGTCGCTACCCCTGGCGATCTTCGGCGTCGTCGGCGCCACCGGCGAGTACCGCCACCGGACGCTCGCGCCGGCGCTGCTCGTCGCCCCCGGGCGCACGCAGCTCGTGGTGGCCAGGACGATCGCCTACGGCGCCGCCGGGCTGCTGATCGGCCTGGCGATGCTCGTGCTCACCTTCGCCATCGGCATCCCGCTGCTCGCGGGCGCCCCGGGCCCCGACCTCGGGGCGGGCGACTACCTGCGGGTGGGGGCCGGCGGGGTCGCCGCCGCCGGCCTCTCGGCGGCGCTCGGCGTCGGTCTCGGGACCGTCGTCCGCAACCAGGTCGCCGCCGTCGTGGGCTTCGTCGTCTACCTGTTCATCGCCGAGCCGCTCGTCGCGCTGCTCAGCGACACGACGTCGAAGTACACCCTGGGCCAGGTCCAGACCGCGGTCGGGGCAGGCGCGAGCGGCGATCTGCTGCCGTGGGGCCTGGCGCTCGTCGTCCTCGTGGGCTGGACGGTGGCCGCGGTGGTCGCCGGGGCCGTCGCGGACGCCGGGCGCGACGTGGTCTGACGGCGGCGCGGGCGCCGGCCGGCGCGGCGCCCGCTGGCCCTACACTCCCGCCCGGACCATGGCCGAACGCCGACTGCACGGACTCCAGCGCGTCCTCGGCGTCAACGCGCTGTTCGCGACCGCCTACGGGAACGTCGGGTCGTCGATCTACTACGCCCTCGGGCTCGTGGCCAGCTTCGCGCTGGGGCTCACGCCCGTGGTGTTCGTCATCACCGGCGTCATCTTCTACATGACCGCCGCCACCTACGCCGAGGCGACCTCGATGTACCCCGAGGCCGGCGGCTCGAGCTCCTTCGCCCGGCGGGCGTTCAACGAGTTCTGGTCGTTCTTCGCCGCCTGGGCGCAGATGCTCAACTACACGATCACGATCGCCATCTCGGCGTTCTTCGTGCCGCACTACCTCGGCAGCGTGATCGGCGTCGACGCCCTGCGCCACAGCCCGGGGGACATCTTCGTCGGCATCGCGGTCGTCGTCGTGCTGAGCGCGGTGAACGTCGTCGGTGTCAAGGAGTCGGCGGGGGTCAACGTGGCGCTGGCCGTCACGGACTTCCTGACCCAGCTGCTGCTCGTCGCCGTCGGGCTCGTCCTCGTGTTCAGCCCGGACGTGCTGGTCAACAACGTCCAGCTGGGCGTCGCGCCGACGTGGAAGGACTTCTTCCTGGCGATCCCGGTCGGGATGATCGCCTACACGGGGATCGAGACGATCTCGAACATGGCCGAGGAGGCCAAGGACGAGACCAGGACGATCCCGGCGGCGATCAACCGCGTCGTCATCGCGGTCTTCGCGATCTACGCGCTGCTGCCGATCGTGGCCCTGAGCGCGCTGCCCGTCGTCCAGGACCCCCAGACGGGCAAGTACCAGACCCTGCTCGGCCTCCCCGAGGAGCAGGGCGGCTACGCCGGCGACCCGATCCTCGGCGTCGTCAAGCAGATCCACCTCGGGGTCTTCCAGCAGCCCGGGGAGATCTACGTCGGGCTGCTCGCCGCCACGATCCTCTTCATCGCCACCAACGCGGGCGTCATCGGCGTCTCGCGGCTCGTCTACTCGATGGGCATCCACCGCCAGGTCCCCGACCGCCTGCGCCAGCTGCACCCGAAGTTCGGTACGCCGTGGATCGGCATCCTGCTGTTCGGCGCCATCGCGTGCGTGGCGATCATCCCCGGCAAGGCCCAGTTCCTGGGGAACATGTACGCGTTCGGCGCGATGCTGTCGTTCACGATCGCGCACCTCTCGGTGATCCGCCTGCGCATGAAGGCTCCCGACGCCGAGCGGCCCTACAAGGGCCCGGGGAACCTCCGGGTGCGGGGCTTCGAGCTCCCGTTGTTCGCCGTGTTCGGCGGGTTCGGGACCCTGCTGGCCTTCATCGTGGTGACGTTCCTGCACCTCGACGTGGCGGCCGCCGGCGTGGGGTGGCTGGCGCTCGGCTGCATCGTCTACCCGATCTACCGCCACCGCCAGGGCCTCGACCTCACCACGACGACCAAGGTCGCGATCCCCCGCCCCGTCGTCGACCACGAGGCGGAGTACGAGTCCGTCCTCGTCGCCCTGGAGTCCAAGGCCTTCTCCGAGGGCGCGATGGGCACCGCCGTGCGGATCGCCGCGCGGCGGCGGCGGGGGATCCACGTCCTCGTCACGATCGTCGTGCCGTCCTCGTCGCCGCTGGAGGCGCGGCTGCCCGAGCAGGAGGCCGCCGCCCAGGCCATCATCGAGCAGGCCAAGCTGATCGGCGGGCGCCGCGTGACCGGCCACTGGACGAAGGTGCGCGCCGGCCAGGCCGGACGGGTCATCGTGCAGGAGGCGCGCGAGATGCGCGCGCGGGCGATCGTCCTGCCGCTCGGGCCCCGCACGGGGGGCGGCGCGCTGTTCCCCAAGACGGTCGAGACCGTCCTCGCCGAGCGCCCGTGCCGGGTGATCATCCAGTCCGACCCGGTGCCCTCCGAGGACGCGCGCGGCCGGCCGGCGGCCTCCGCCACCGCCTAGGTCCGCGCCGCGCCTGCGGCCTCTACGCTGTCGGCGACCGTGCCCGAGCCCCACCAGATCCACGCCGCGTCGACGCGCCTGCTGTCGGCGCTGATGCTCCTGATCGGCGTGGCGCTCATCGTCTCGACGCTCGTGCGCGGCGGCGGCCCGCTGTCGGTCGGGATCATCATGGGCGTGCTGTTCCTGCTCGCGGGCGGGGGCCGGCTGTTCGTCGCCGGCCGCGGGAGCTGACCGTGGACCGCAACGGGCCACGGATCGGCACGGGGGAACGGACGATGGACCGCACGCTCGGCTCCACGGTGCTGTTCGCGATCGTCTGGACGACCCTGGCCAGCGCGGTCTACTTCTCCCTCGGGGTCGTCGTCGACCATGCGCTCGGCCTCGCGCCGATCGTCTTCCTCGTGGCCACGGTGTTCTTCGGGCTGGCCGCGATGACGTACGTCGAGGGGGCCTCGCTGCACCAGGACCGCGGCGGCTCCACGGTCTTCGCCCGCTACGCGTTCGACGAGCTGTGGTCCTTCGTCGCCGGCTGGGCGATCCTCCTGGACTACATCATCCTCATCGGGGTCTGCGCGCTGTCGGCCACGCACTACGCGGCGGCGTTCTGGGCGCCGCTGGGGCGCGGCCTGCCCGAGACCGTCCTCGCGCTGGGGATCATCGCGTTCGTCGCCGGCGGCACGGTGCGCGGGTTCTCCGCCGGGCGCGTCCGGCGCCTGGCGCGCCTCGTGGTCGCCGACCTCGTGCTGCAGGTGCTGCTCGTGGTCATCGGCCTGATCGTGTTCTTCGACGGGGACGTGCTGACCTCGGGCATCCACGTCGGCAGCGCCCCGTCCTGGGGCGACGCGTTCTTCGCGCTCGGCGTGGCGACCGTCGTGCTCACCGGCCTGGAGTCCGCGTCGGGGCTGGCGGGAGAGGTCGACGTCCGCGGCCCCGGGCTGCGGCGCCTCATCTCCAGCGCGACGCTGTCGGTGGCGGTGGTCTACGTCGGCATCGGGGTCGTCGCGGTGACGGCCCTGCCCCCGGTGGACGGCCGCTCGCCGTTCGCCGGGCGCTACCTCGAGGCGCCCATGCTGGCGATCGCCTCGCGCTTCGACCAGGCCTGGCTCGCCGACGGGTCGAAGTACGTCATCGCGGTCGCCGCGGTCCTGACGCTCGTCGCGGCCGCGAACTCGGCGATGCTCGGCCTCTCGCGGCTGGCCTACTCGCTGTCGCTCAACCGCCAGATCCCCAGCGGCCTCGGGCGCCTGCACCCGACGCGGTCGACGCCCTACGTCGTCATCGGCGCGGCCGCGGTGATCGCCGGGGGGCTGACGCTGCTCAAGGACCTGGACCTGCTGGTGGGCATGTACGCCTTCGGCGCCCTGCTCGCCCTGACCATCGCCCACGCCGCCATCGTGCGGCTGCGCTACCGCGAGCCCGACCGTCGCCGCCCGTACCGGATGCCGGGGTCGGTCACCTTCCGCGGCGGCTCGCTGCCGCTCCCGGCGGTGATCGGGGCCACGCTGAGCCTGGCCGCCTGGGTCAGCGTGATCATCACCCACGAGGGCGCGCGCTACGCAGGCATCGCCTGGATGGGCGGTGGGGTGGTGTTCTACGTCGTCTACCGCACCACCCAGGGCAAGAGCCTGCGCACGCGCGTGACCGTCCCCGAGCGCTCGCTCGTCCGGCGCGAGCACCGCCCGGAGGGCGAGTACGGCTCGATCCTCGTCCCGATCCTCGGCAGCGCCCTGGACGACGACATCGTGCAGACGGCGGGCCGCCTGGCGGGCGACGAGCACGAGGACTTCGACTCGGAGGCGGGGGCGACGATCGAAGCGCTCTGGGTCTTCGAGGTCCCGATGTCGCTGCCGATCGACGCGCGGCTGCCCGAGGCGCAGCTCGAGCGCGCGCGCGCCGCGCTGCGGCGCGCCAAGGCGGTGGGGGAGGAGTACCAGGGCGTCGAGGTGGCCACGGCGACCGTCCGCGCCCGCAGCGCCGGCCGTGCGATCGTCGAGGAGGCCCGGCGGCGCGGTGTCGAGGTGATCATCATGGGCGCTGACGAGCCGTCGCGGATCCGCGGCGGCGCGCTGCTCGGCGGCCGCGGCGGGCCGCGCGACAACTTCGTCGGGGAGGCCACGAAGTACGTCCTCGCCAAGGCGCCGTGCCCGGTCATCCTGACCGCGCCGCCGGCGGAGACCCCGCCGTCGGACGCGGCTCCGGCGAAGGTCGTCAAGGGCGGGGGCACCTCAGGGCAAACCGGGTAACGTGCCCGACCATGTTCGTGCTGATCGTGGGTGCGGGACGGGTCGGCTCCGCCGTCGCGCGCACTGCCCTGGCCTCGGGTCACGAGGTCTCCGTGCTGGATGAGGACCCCCTGTCGCACGAGCGGCTGGACGCGGGTCAGCCGTCCTCGTGGGAGGACGCGGGCGGGCGCTTCACGGTCGGGCACGGCATCGAGGTCGAGGCGCTGACCGAGGCCGGCATCGAGCAGGCCGACCTGTTCATCGCCTCCACCGACGGCGACAACACCAACCTGACGATCGCCCAGATCGCCCAGAAGCGGTTCGAGGTCCCCAACGTCCTCGTCCGCGTGATGGACCCCGCCCGCGCCACCTGGTACGCCGAGCAAGGGCTGCGGACGATCTCGCCGACCAAGCACGCGATCGACATGTTCGAGCGCGCGCTGGTCGAGGTCACGGCCTAGCGATGTACGTCATCGTCGCCGGGGGCGGGAAGGTCGGCTGGAACCTCGCCCGCGAGCTCATCGCCAAGGAGAACGAGGTCACGCTCCTCGAGAGCGACCGCAACCGCTACCTGACCATCGAGCAGGAGCTCGAGCACGCCGTGCAGTACGGCGACGCCACCGAGCTCTGGGTCCTCGAGCGCGCCGGCATCCAGCGCGCCGACCTCGTGATCGCCGTGACCGGCGACGACGAGGACAACATGCTCATCTGCCAGATGGCCAAGGAGAAGTACCTCTGCGACCGGATCATCGCGCGGGTCAACAATCCGCGGAACCGGGAGTGGTTCGAGCTGCTCGGCGTCCAGCCGGCGGTGAGCGCGACCGACCTGATCCTGCGCCTGATCGAGCACGAGGTCCCGTCCTACGGCCTCGTGCACCTGCTCGACCTGCGCGACGAGAAGCTGGAGATCATCGAGGTCGAGGTCGTCGAGGACGCGCCGGCCGCCGGCCGCCGGGTCATCGACATCGACCTGCCCGAGGGCTCGCTCATCATCTCCGTGCTGCGCGGCGGGTCGGGCTTCGTCCCGAAGGCCGACACCGTGATCGAGAGCGGCGACGAGGTCCTGCTCGTCCTGGACCCGGGCCTGGAGACGAGCATCACCCGGCAGTTCGCCTCGCCCAACGGCGCCGGCGCCTGACGCTCGCAGCGGTGCCCGCCGGGAGGCTCCGAACGGGTCGATCCGGCTATCATCCGACGCGCGCTGCGGGATGGTGTAATTGGCAACACGGCTGGTTCTGGTCCAGTTATTCTAGGTTCGAGTCCTAGTCCCGCAGCCTTCTCCGCGGCCCTTCGGGGCCGCTGCTCGTCCAAGTCGCGCTGGTGCTCGAGCAGGCGGAGACCACGGCACCGGGCTGAGCGGCCGGCCTGGTCGTCCTGGGGGGCTTGCGACGTGCTGGGGGACGAAGATCCCCCCGACATCGCCGCGGAGGACGAGCACCATATTGAGGAGGATCAGGGAGACCTGAGCCTCGCCTGCAGGGGAACGCAGGTAGGAAGGGCATTGCGGGCGGCGCCCCCAGTCGCCCGCGATGTCGTTGGGGCGGTCGACGCGGCTGGACGATCGCCCGAGGGGCGGCCCGCGGCCTTCAGGACCGTCGGCGGCGTGCCGATCACGGGGGTATGCACGCCTTCGAGAACCCGTACGTCGGCTACGCCCTCGAAGCGCTGGTGCTGCTCCCCGCCGCCGTCGTGACCCGCCTGGTGCGCGGTCGCGGCGAAGTCCGCTTCTAGCTCAGGCCGCTGCCTGCGCGGCCCAGTCGCGGTACAGGCGCCAGTAGGCGCCCTCCGCGGCCAGCAGCTCGTCGTGGGTGCCCTGCTCGATGACGCGCCCGCCGTCGAGGACGACGATGCGGCCGGCCTGGCGGATCGTCGACAGCCGGTGCGCGATGACGATCGCCGTGCGACCCGCGAGCAGCCGACGCAGCGCCACCTCGATGCGCCCCTCGGTGTGCAGGTCCACGTTCGACGTCGCCTCGTCGAGGATGAGGATCCGGGGGTCGGCCACCAGGGCGCGGGCGAAGGCCACGAGCTGGCGCTGGCCGGCCGACAGCTGCACGCCGCGCTCGCCGACCTCGGTGTCGAGCCCGTGCTCGAGGCGGTCGACGAACTCCATCGCGCCGGTCGCGCGGGCCGCGGCCTCGACCTCCTCCAGCGTCGCGTCCGCGCGGCCGAAGGCGATGTTCTCCCCGATCGTCCCGCTGAACAGGAACGCCTCCTGCGGCACGATGCCCATCTGTGACCGCAGCGACCGCGCCCGCACCTCGCGGAGGTCGACGCCGTCGACCGTGATGCGCCCGCTGGTGGGGTCGTAGAAGCGCGCGACGAGCTTGGCGAAGGTCGACTTCCCGGCGCCCGTGGCGCCCACGAGCGCAACGGTCTGGCCGGGCGGGACGACGAGGTCCACGTCGCTGAGCGCGTTCTTGACGCCGTCCTCGGTGCGGTAGGTGAACGAGACGTCCTCGAAGGCGATCTCGCCGCGCAGCGGCGTGGGCAGGTCGACGGCGTCCGGGGCGTCGGCGAGCGTCGGGTCCTCGTCGAGCAGCTCGAAGATGTTGTCGAGCGCCGCCATGCCGGACTGGTAGGTCGTGTAGACCTGCGAGAGCTGGCCGATCGGGTCGAAGAAGCCGTTGAGCGCGGCGATGAAGCCGACCAGCACGCCGACGCTCACGTCGCCGTCGATCACCTGGTAGCCGCCGTAGAGCAGGATGCCCACCGTCGCCACGGAGCTCAGGAACTCGACCACCGGGAAGTACGCGGCGTTGAGGTTGACCGTGACCATGTTCGCGTCGCGGTTGACCTGGTTGAGCTCGGCGAAGCGCGAGCGGTGGCGGCCCTCCTGGGCGAAGGAGCGGACGATGCGGATGCCCGAGAGGCTCTCCTGCAGGTAGCCGGTGATCGTCCCGATGGTCTCGCGGGTGCGCCGGTAGGCGTCGGCCGACGCGACGCGGAAGGCCAGCGAGCCGAGCGCCATGACCGGGAAGATCAGGAACACCAGCAGCGCGAGGTGCAGGTCGAAGGTCAGCAGGATCACCACGGAGCCGATGAGCGTCAGCGAGGCGGTGAACAGCGTCGTGACCGTGTCGGTCACGAGCGAGTCGAGCGCCTCGACGTCGTTGGTCATGCGTGAGACCAGCACGCCCGCCGGCCGGCGCTCGTAGAAGGCGACCGGCTGCTGCTGGAGGTGCGTGAAGATCTGCAGGCGCAGGTCCTGCAGCGCCCGCTGGCCGATCCATCCCGTCAGGTAGGTCTGCAGGAACGTCCCGAGCCAGACGAGCAGGGCGCTGGCGATGTAGGCGACGACGATCCAGTCCAGCGTCGAGAGGTCCTTCTTCAGGATGCCGTCGTCGATCGCCTTCGCGGCCAGCGGGGCCGGGGCCAGGGCGGCCGCGGTCCCGACGACGAGCGCGACGAACATCGCCGCCACGCGCCAGCGGTAGGGGCGCAGCAGGACGATCAGCCCGCGCAGCTTGCGCCCGCGGCCCGACGTGCCGCGCAGGCGGCGGCGCAGCTCCTCGCGGTTCCACTGCGTGGTGGCGGCCGGGGTGCTCAGAAGCCCGCCACCTCCCGCTCCAGCGGCTTCTGGGTGAGGAACACCTGGTCGGGCAGGCCCTTCTCGACGATCTCGTGGTAGAGGTCGGAGACCTCGAGGAGCTCGTCGTGGGTGCCGTGGGCGGCCACGCGGCCGTCCTCGAGGACGAGGATCTCGTCCGCGAGCGCGATCGTGGAGAGGCGGTGGGCGATGACGATCGTCGTGCGGCCGGCCATGACCTCGCGCAGGGCGTCCTTGATCGCCGCCTCGGTGGAGGCGTCGACGGAGGACGTCGCGTCGTCGAGGATCAGGATCCGGGGGTCGGCCAGGAAGGCGCGCGCGATGGCGATCCGCTGGCGCTGACCGCCGCTCAGGGTCAGCCCCCGCTCGCCCACGCGGGTGTCGTAGCCGTCGGGCAGGCGCTCGATGAAGTCGTGGGCCTGCGCCAGGCGTGCGGCGCGCTCGACCTCCTCGCGCGGGACGTCCTCGCCGCCGCGGGCGTAGGCGATGTTCTCGGCGACGCTGGCGGAGAACAGGAACGGGTCGTCGGTCACGACGGCGATCTCCGCGCGCAGCGCGTCGGGGTCGACGTCGCGCACGTCGGCGCCGTCGACGAGGACGGTGCCCGCGGTGGGGTCGTACAGGCGGGGGATGAGCTGGACGAGCGCCGTCTTGCCCGAGCCCGTCGCGCCGACGACGGCCAGCGTGCTGCCGGCGTCGACCACCAGGTCGACGTCGCGCAGCGCCGGCGTCATGGTCCCCTCGTACTCGAGCGTGACGTCGCGCAGCTCGATGCGTCCGTTGCCCGCCGGGAGGCCGGGGGCGCCGGGGACGACGGCCATCGCCGGCGCCCGATCGAGGATCTGGAACAGCCGGGCGCCCGAGGCCGTCGCCCGCTGCGCCATGCCGAGCGAGATGCCCAGGGTGCGCATCGGCGACAGGAGCATGAGCAGGTAGGTGTAGAAGGCGGTGAACTGGCCGGCCGTCAGCGAGCCGTTGATGACCTGGCGGCCGCCGAAGAAGAGGATCGCCGCCAGCCCGAGCTGCGGCAGGAAGCCGATGAACGGGTTGTAGAACGCCTGCAGCCGCGTCGAGACCATCGCCTGGTCGAAGACCCGCCCGACCTGGCCGGTGAAGCGCGTCAGCTGGCGGTCCTCCGCCGCGAACGCCTTGACGACGCGGACGCCGGAGATGTTCTCCTCCACGTCGGCGGTCAGCTCGGCGATGCGCTGCTGGACCTCCTGGATGGCGGGGCGCGACCGGCGCCCGTAGCTGAAGGAGATCAGGACCACGAACGGGACGGGGATCAGCGCCAGGGCGCCCAGCCCCGGGTCGATGACGAGCATCGCGATGCCGGCCAGGAGGATCGTCAGGCCGCTCTGGAGCATGAAGATCAGCCCGTAGCCGAGGAAGAAGCGAACGGAGGAGAGGTCGACCGTCGCCCGTGACATGAGCTGCCCGGTCTGCTGGCGGTCGAAGAACGCGAGCTCCAGCGAGAGCAGGTGCGCGTAGAGCCGGCTGCGGAGGTCGTACTCGACGCCGAGCGAGACCCGGCCGGCGACCAGGCGGCGGGCGACGGTCAGCGCCAGGCGCAGCACGCCGGCCGCCGCGACGGCGAGCGCGAGCTGCAGCAGCTGCGGCCGGTCCCCGCTGCGGATCTGGTCGATCGCGCGGCCCGTCAGGTACGGGATCGCCACGGTCATGACCATCGCCGCGGCGGCGAGGACGAACGAGATGATGACGCCCTTGCGGTAGGGCGCCAGGAACTTCAGGAGTCGCCCGAAGATGGCCATCGCGCGCTTATTCTAGTTGCTGCCACAACCAGCATCGGCGGGGGTGGCGAGGGCGGACGTCGGTGGGCTGGTTGTGGTCGCGACAACCACGTCCGCACCTGCGGCGCGTTCGCCGACGTGCAGGTCGGTTGTCGCGCGCCGAGGAGGGCGCGATGGCCCTCAGACGCGCCATGATGGCCCGGATGAGCGGGATTCCGACCGGGTTGTGCGCGACGTGCCGCCATCAGCGGATCGTCCGCACGACGCGGGGCTCGACGTTCTCGCTGTGTGAGCGGTCGAAGGTCGATCCGGCCTACCCGAAGTACCCGAGGATGCCCGTGCTGCGGTGCGCGGGGTGGGAGGCGGATCAGGCCGGAACGCGGCCCGCCGCCCCGCCGCCCTGACGAGCGACGGGACGGCGGGGGACGCGCGTTCGAGCTCCTCGTAGTGCAGGGCGTCCAGCACGTCGAGGCGCGACGCCCGCCGCGCCGGCAGGATCGCCGCCGCAGAACCTGCGGGCACGAGGATCCAGGGCGGCGCGCTCAGTCGGCGCCGGTGTGCCGGACGACGAGCACCGGGACGGTCGCGCGGCGCAGGACGCCGCGGGTGATCGTGCCCGGGAGCAGCTCGCCTTCGCGGCCGTGGTGGTGGGATCCGACGACGAGCGCGGCGGCGTCGTGCTCGCGCGCGACGCGGGTCAGCGTGTCGGAGATCGGGACGTCCACGTCGTCGGCCTCGATGAGGGCGTCTGCCTCCAGGCCCGCCGCGCGCGCCAGCGCGGCGCCCTGCTGGGCCAACTCCTCCGCCCGCTCGTAGAGCGTGCGGTCGGCCTCCAGCGCCTCGGCGACGTTCAGGGTGGTGGGGGGCAGGCCGACCGAGCTCGTGGGCAGCGACAGCAGCTCGAACCCGAGCCCCTGCTTCCAGACGACGACCACGAGGCCGCGGCGGCCCGCGAGCAGGCCGCCGGCCGAGCGGACGGCGTGCAGGGCGGCGGCCGAGCCGTCGAAGCCGATGACGACCGGGCCGCTCGCCGCCATGCCTAGAGCACCGGCCGCGGGACGAGCGAGCGGTACTCGTTGGGCAGCTGGGAGAGCACGTCGGCGAGCTCGTCCCAGCCGACGGCGTCCTCCAGCGTCGCGAGGACCGCTCGGGTGTG
The DNA here is from genome assembly GCA_034664785.1 of Solirubrobacteraceae bacterium. Classification (GTDB taxonomy): domain Bacteria; phylum Actinomycetota; class Thermoleophilia; order Solirubrobacterales; family Solirubrobacteraceae; genus Paraconexibacter. The sequence continues at coordinate 17,516 of JAXDGY010000223.1, read as the reverse complement.
CAGCCTCGCGGCGGCCCGCGTCGTGCTCTCCGTCTCGGACACGGCGATCAGGAAGAACCTCAGCGGCAGCGGGCTCGCGTCGACGCCTGGCCGCGTCTTGCCCGCCTCCAGCGGCGCGCGCAGCCCGGCGGGCAGGCGCGCGCTGAGGTCGTCGACCTCCCCCTGCGCGATCTGCTCCGCGAGGCGCTGGAGGACCGCGTCGGTCGCGCGGCGGGCGCCGGCTTCGTCCAGGCCGGTCCGGCGGGCGACACGGTCGACGAAGCCCTCGGTGGTCACGGGGCCCTCGAAGGGCTCGCCGAGGTCGGGCAGCGGGCGGTCGAACAGCAGCGCGTCGAGGTCGGCCGGAAGCTCGGACGCCAGGTCGGCGATCTCGTCGTGGCCGACCGCCTCGCGCAGCGCGGTGAGCACCGCGCGGACGTGGCGCTCAGCAGTCGTGAACGGCACGTCCTCGCGCTCGTGCACGCGCCAGACGAAGTCCTCCCGCGACAGCGGCAGCACCCCGCTGTCGCGGTCGAGCACGTCACGCAGCTCCTCCGGGAGCCGCTCGGCGAGGTCGTGCGCCTCCCCCGCCGTGATGCGCTCGGCGAGCGTCTGCAGCGTCGCGCGCGTCGCCCGCTCCGCCTGATCGTGGGGGAGCGACGCCTGCTGCTCGACCGTCTCGATGAAGTCGGCGTAGCCTGTGCCCATGTCAGCGCCAGTACGCCGCCGGAGGCCTTCCACAAGGCCGCGGCCGGGGGACCGGCGCGGGCCCTCAGCGTCGCGGAACGCCGAGGACCAGGTGGGGTGGGACGGCCGGGGCGGCCTTCGGGGCGGCGTCCGTCGTGGCCGCGCCCGGCGTGAAGGCCAGCTCGCCGCCGCAGCGCGGGCAGCAGCCGACGGACCGCAGGCCGGCCGCCAGCGTGGCGCTGTGCCAGCCGCGATCGCAGGCCAGGCAGCGGACGAGCGGGGGAGCCATCAGTCCATCCTCGACGTTCGCGGGCGGTCGCGTGATCGTCCGTTCGTCCAGTACGGTGGCGAGCCTTGATGCTCCGCCGCCGCCTGCTCGTCCTGCTGTGCCTCGGGCTGGTCCCCGCGGCGCTTCCATCGAGCGCGTCGGCTCTCGACTTCACGCCGTGCCACGGCATGGCCGGCTTCGGCTGCGCGACGTTGAGCGTCCCGCTCGACCGCTCGGGGGCGCTCCCGGGGACGCTGGGCCTGCGGATCGCCGCGCAGGACTCGACGGCGGCGGCCCGGCGGCCCGGGGTCCTCGTCGCCCTGTCGGGCGGCCCCGGCCAGAGCTCCCTCGGCGCCGCGACCAACTTCGCCGACACGCTGGCGCCGCTGCTCGGCCGCTACCGACTCGTGGTCCTAGACCAACGCGGGACGGGCGCGTCGGGGGTGCTGCGCTGTCCCGCCCTGCAGGGGCTGGGTGCGCTGGCGCCCGTCGCGCCGTCCGCGTACGCGGCCTGCGCGCAGCAACTCGGCCCGTCCCGGGCGGACTACACCACGGCCGACACCGTGGAGGACCTCGAGGCGCTGCGGGTGGCGCTCGGCGCGCCGAAGCTCGCGCTGATGGGCGTCTCCTACGGGACCTACGTCGCCGAGCAGTACGCGCGCACGCATCCGGACACCACGGAGCGGCTGCTGCTGGACTCGGTCGTGGCGCCCGGCGGCGTCGACCCGTTCCTGCTCGACACGTACAGCCGGCTCGGACGGGTCCTGCGCGAGCAGTGCGCCAAGCGGGCCTGCGCGCTCGCGACGCCCGACCCCGTCGCCGACGTCGGCAAGCTCGCCGCGCGGCTGGAGGCGGGGCGGCCGATCGGCGGGCTGAAGACCTCCGACGAGCTGCTGAACCTGCTGATCGCCGGCGACCTCAACCCGTTCCTGCAGCCCGCGCTGCCCGGGGCGCTGCACGCCGCGGCGCGGGGGGACTCGGCCGCGCTGCGGCGCTTGAAGCCCATCGGCGAGGGCGCCCCGATGAAGCTGTACGACCTGAGCGCGGGCCTCAACGCGGCGACGGGCTGCGAGGACGTCCGGCTGCCCTACGCGCTGACCGACCCGCCCGACGTGCGGGCCGCCGCGACGCAGGCGGCGCTCGCCGCCATCGACCCCGCGCGCTACGCGCCGTTCGACGCCGCCACGGTCCTGCGGACGAGCTACGCCCAGGAGTGCCTCCAGTGGCCGGCCGACGCAACCGCGCAGCCGTCCGCAGCACCGCTGCCGGCCGTGCCGACGCTCCTGCTGTCCGGTCGCCTGGACCTCCGCACGCCGCTCGAGAACGCCGAGGCGGTCAAGGCGGAGATGCCGGGCGCGCAGCGCGTGACGGTGGCCGGGACGGGGCACGACGAGCTCGACACCGACACGACGGGCTGCGTCCGGCGTGCCGTGGTGCGCTGGGCGGCGGGCGGGCGCGTCCAGGCGCCGTGCGCGGGCCTGACCAACGCGGTCGCCCCGTTCCCGGCCCCGCCGTCCGGCCTGGACGCCTACCGGAGCGCCCCCGGCGTGGGCGGGGTGCGCGGGCGGGCGGTGTTCGCCACGCTGGACGCCGTCGCAGACGCGCGTGTCTCCGCGCTGCAGGCGCTCTTCGGGGGGCTGCCGAGCCGCGGCCCCGGCCTGCGCGGCGGGAGCTACGTGCTGCATGGGACCTCCCTGCAGCTGCGGCGCTGGGCCTACGCGCCCAAGCTCCTGGTCACGGGGACGATCAGCCTCGCGGGCGACGGGCCGACCGGGGTGCTCCGCGTCGACGGCCCGGGCGCCCTCGACGGCACGCTGCGGCTCACGAGCAAGGGCGGGGCGACCGGCACGCTGCGCGGCCGCGCGGTCCGCTACCAGCCGTCGACCGCCGCGCGCAGCGCCGCGGCCGCCCGCAGCGGCGCGCCGCTGGCCGCCACGCTCGCCCGCGTGCCCGCCTCGCTCACGGATCCCGGGCCCGGGGGCCGGCCGGCGCGCTAAGCGCGCAGGGTGGGCCGGCCCCGGCCCGGTCAGACGGCCCGTGCGCCCCTGCGACGGGCCGGCGCGACGTCGCCCCACGCGGCGGCCGACAGGATGCGGGCCGGCTCGGTCGTGGCGTTGTCGCACGTCGGGCACGCGTCTCCGGCCTGCAAGCCGGGGACGAAGACGCCGCACGGGACGCACACGGCGCCCGCCGCGTCGCCGACTGGCCGGTTGGAGACGGCGAGCCGCAGCGTGCCGCCCTCGGCCATCAGCCTGCGGACGGCGGCATCGGTGGCGCTGTCGCCATGGGCCGCTGCACGGCCGACGGAGACCATGAGCAGCAGGCCGCCCGAGCACAGGGCCAGCCAGGTGAGCAGCAGCGCGGGGATCAGACTCATCGGGGGAACGTCAGATCGGGCACACGGACTCCTTCCGAGGTGCTGTCGGCGCCTCCCGACGCGACGGGGCCAGTCTCGATGCCAGGGCGGCCACGCTGATGGGCACGTTCGGACATTGCACGGACTCTGGGGCCGGAGACGCACCAAAGGCGCGCGATCGGCACGCTCAGGGCTGTTCGCCGTTGCGGTACCAGGCCACGCCGAGGCCGACAAGGACGCCGATCAGCGCCACGAAGATCACCGGGCCGACGATGCCGCTGCTCGCCGTGGCGGCCACGGCGGCGCACAGGGCCCCGCCGACCACGAGCACGAGCACGAGGACGAGCGGGTTGCGGCGGTAGAAGTCGATGACGGAGCGCATGCGTGCGGGAGGCCGGTACCGGCCACAGGATGCCCGACCGGGCGTCCGGGCATCGTCTAGGTTGGCCGCCGTGCCCGAGCTGCTCGTCGTCGCGACGTCATCGGCGGTGGACGCCCGCGACCTCGTGCGGTCGCTCGAGCGTCACCTGCCGGCCGCGGGCACGGTGCGCTCGGCGCCCGGCCTGCTGGCCGCGCGGCGCGACGGCGAGGGGCTCATCCGGGAGGACGCGCGCCGGCGCGGCGCGGTGATCTGCGTCCTCGCTCCCGGCGGCCCCGACCTCGCCAACCACGCGCTGCTGACCGTGGACGCCGCCCGCTCGGCGGGCCTGGCCGTCGCCGTGATCGTCGTGGCCGGCCCCGGCGGGGCCGACCAGCGGCAGGTCCTCCGCGAGCACGCGGGCTGCGACGTGGTCGAGCTGCCCGACCCGCAGGCGCCGTCCGGGCAGGTCGCGGGCTGGCCGCTGGCGGCGTGGCTCGCGGCCGAGCCGCTCGGGGCGGCCGGCGCCGTGGCGCCCGCGCCGTACGCGGCGTGGGAGGAGGCCCGCGTCCCCGACCCCCGCAGCGCCGGCCGGGACGCCATCGACGCGGCGCTGCTGGACATCGTCCGGACCGAGGGCCCGATCCTCGCCGGACGCGCCTACCGGCTCTACAACCGCGCGGCGGGCGGCCGCCAGCTGACGAGCATCGCCCGGGCGCCGCTGTCGTCCTCGGCGCACCGGCTGCGCCAGCAGGGCAGGCTCGTCTTCGTCACGCCCCCCGGCAGCGCGCCGGGCTCCGACGAGGACGTCCTGCACCTCGCCGGCACCCCGGAGGTCCGGGTGCGCGAGCTGGGCCCGCGGGCCCTCGACGAGGTGCCCCTCACCGAGGCCGCGGAGCTCATGCGCCGCCTGACCGCGGCCGGCCACGCCCGCAACGACCTCCCGCGCGTGGTGCTGGACACCTACGGCCTCGTCCGGATGACGGCGAAGGCCGAGGCGTCGCTGGCCCGGGCACGCGAGCTCGCCGAGGGCGACGACCACGACGAGCGCGACGACGACGACGAGCACGACGCCGGCTAGGGCAGGCTCCTAGCGCTCCGCGTAGGCGGGGCGGTTGGTGGCGTGCGGCTGGGCGCCCGCCTTCGGCGAGCCGGCCGCGTGCCCGCGGCGCCCGGAGCGTGAGGCCGCCCAGCCGATCGCCGGGCGCTCCACCAGCCACCAGCTCGCGGTGGCCAGCGCGAGCGTCAGGACGCCCGTGCGCGCCATCGCCTGCAGCCCGTCGGCGGGCCAGTGCTCCTGCGCGCGCAGCCACACGATCACCGGGAAGTGCCAGAGGTACAGCCCGTAGGAGACCGTGCCGAGCGCACGCACCGGCCGGCAGGTGAGCGTCCGCGCCCGCAGCGGCGCGGCGGCCAGCGCGGCCACGACGAGCGCGAAGCCCACGGCCGCCGGGAGGTCACGCAGCTCGCCGCGCAGCGGCCCGTACGCGCCCGCGTGCCAGACCGCGTCGAGGACGACCAGCGCGCAGCCCGCCGCGACCAGCGCCGCGCCCTTCCGGCGTGACAGCGTCCGCCCGTGGACGAGCACCGCGACGGCCATGCCGGCGGCGAAGCACGGGATGAAGATGAGCAGCGTCGAGGTCAGGGTCCGGGGCCAGGCATGGTGCTCGGCGGCGGTCGAGCACGCCACGCCCACGGCGATCAGCGCGACGCAAAGGCCGGCCTGGGCGCCGCGCCGCGGGCCGAGCCGCACCACGAGCAGCCCGAGGACGGGGAGCAGCGCGTAGAACGCGACCTCGACGCCGAGCGTCCACATCGGCGGGTCCAGCAGCGCCGCGGTCGTGCCCACGTAGTCCTGGGCGAACACGGCGAACAGGCCGACCTGCGCGACGCTGGGCAGCAACGGGTGGCCGGTCGCCGAGAGCATCGCGTAGGCCCCCGCCATGGCCACCCAGTACGCCGGGCCGACACGGGCCAGCCGCCGCAGGGCATAGGACGCCAGGCGGGGCGCCGGGCCGCCGGACAGCGCCGCGCGCACCCACGCGCGGTGCAGCAGGAAGCCCGACAGGACGAAGAACAGCACCACGCCGAGCCGCAGCTCGCCGAGCGCGCGATCGGTCAGGTCCTTGGCCGCGGTGTGCTCGTCGCCGTGGTCGAACATCCACACGTGCAGCACGACGACGCCCGCCGCGGCCAGGCCGCGCAGGCCGTCCAGCGCATCCATGCGGGACCGGCGCACCCGGCCATCCTGCCCGACCGGGCCGGCGGGCGAAACGACGCCCCGCTGCGCGGCCACGCATGGCGGATGCCGCGACGGGTACGTCGCGGCCCACCGACCCGACGAGGAGGACGAGTCCCATGGGCTTCGACGTGACCGAGGTGCAGAAGGCGCTCAAGGGCGCGAGCTACCCCGCGAGCAAGGAGGACCTGGTGCAGACGGCCGAGCGCAATGGCGCCTCCGGCGACCTCGCGGAGGCGCTGCGCGATGCGCCGAGGGAGTCCTTTGACGGCCCCGACGACGTCATGGAGGCGATGAAGGGGAAGCTCGGCGCGCGCTGACGCCGGTGGCGGGCGCCGGCGCCTAGTCCCGGCGCTCGCTGCGCTCCCGCTGGGCCAGGCGGCCGGCGAGGTAGGCGGCCCGCTCCGCGCGCCGGTCGTGGGCTCGCGCGTCCTCCTGGTCGTCGGCCTGCTCGGCCTGCTCGGCGGCGGCGCGCTCGGCCTGCGCGCGCCGGGTCTGCTCCAGGCGCAGCTCCTCGGTGGGTTCCGGATCGTCGGGCATGGCTCGGATCCTGCCCGATCCGGCCGCATCTCAGGCCCCGTCCCGGGCGCGGCGCGCGCCCCGTCAGCGCGCCCACGCCCGGCGCGCACCGCGGGGCCGGACGGTCTAGCGTGGTTGGGGTGGATCCCGACGCACTCCTGACCGACGAAGCCCTGCGCGCCGCCGTCGGCGCGCTGGCCAACCGCAACGCGCACCACCTCCAGGCCATGGACGACGCCGAGCGCGCCGACGCCGTGGCGCACTGGCGCGCGCTCGCGGTCGACGTCCTCGTCGCCGCCCGCGCCGCCGTCACGGGCGACGAGGCGCCCGTCGGCCCCGAGGGCCGCCAGCCCGGGCGGGCGGTGATCGTCTTCGAGGACGCGGGGGAGGAGGACGTCGCCGTCCACGCGGCCTTCCATCCCGAGCTCGAGGAGCTCGACGGCGACCAGGTCGCGGGCACCCCGGCGCAGATCACGGCGATGGCGATGCTCCAGCAGCTCGCCGACGACCCGGGCAGCGAGCCCGGACCGCCGATCATCCAGCCCTAGGAGCCGATCGCAGGCCTCCTGGCGTGCTACGCCGCGGCGGCGCCCGCGCGGGCGCCCGTCACGCCGGCCGGCGCGTCGAGCCCGAAGGCCTCCGCGATGAGCTCGTACGAACGCCGCCGCGCGGCGTGGTCGTGGGTGATGGTCACGACGATCGCCTCGCCGGCGCCGTACTGGGCGACGAGCTCCTCGAGGCCGGCCTTCACGGTCGCCTGCGAGCCCACGATCGCCCGGCGCCCGGAAGGCGGCGCGTCGACCGTCTCGCCCTCGGAGGCCAGGAAGCGCACGGCCTTGTCCACCGGGGGGACCGGGATCAGGCGCCCGCGGCGCAGGAGCTTGAAGGTCATCCGGCTCGAAGTGGCCAGCAGGCGCGCCTCCTCGTCGGTGTCCGCGGCGATCACCCACGCGGCCACAGCGAGCTCCGGGCTCACCCGCCGCCCGGAGTCCATGAACCCCCGCAGGTAGGAGTCCGCGATGCCCGTGCCGTCGGGGTTGATGAAGTCGGCGAACGCGTACGGGAGGCCGAGCTCGGCCGCCCACAGCGCGCTCTGCGGCGAGGAGCCGAGCAGCCACGGGTCGGGGCGGACCGGGCCGCCGGGGAGCTGGGCCAGGCGGGCGAACGGGTGGTCGGGCGGGAAGCGGTCCTCGAGGTAGGCCAGCAGCTCGGCGAGCTGCTCGGGGAAGTCGTCCGGCGGTGCGGTGCGGCGGTCGCGCTGGAGTGCGTGGGTCGTCATCGGGTCCGTGCCCGCGGCACGGCCGAGCCCGAGGTCGATCCGGTCGCCGTAGAGGCCGCTCAGGATCGAGAAGGTCTCGGCCACCTTCAGCGGGCTGTAGTGCGGCAGCATCACGCCGCCGCTGCCGACCCGCATCGTCGACGTCGCCGCGCCGATCGCGGCGATCAGGACCTCCGGGCTGGCGCCGGCCAGCGAGGCGCCGCCATGGTGCTCGGCCACCCAGTAGCGGTGGTAGCCCAGGGCCTCGGTCATACGGGCGAGGTCCAGCGTGTTCTGCAGCGCGTCCGCGCCGGTCAGGCCTTCGGGGACCGGCGACTGGTCGAGCACGCTGAGCCTGAAGGACGACATCGATCGAACGTAGCAATGCGACCGCACGGGCCCGGTGACTTCCGGCGCCGGGCGTGGCAGCATCGTGGGATGGCCACCATCGACGACGACCTCCGCGCATTGCTGGAGGGCGCGAACATCGCCCACGTCGCCACGCTGATGCCCGACGGCTCGCCGCTCAGCGTCGCGGTCTGGGCGGGGCTGGAGGGCGACCGCGTCGTCTTCTTCACCCAGTCCGGCTCCCAGAAGGCGCGCAACCTCGCGCGCGACCCGCGGGTGGCCATCTCGCTCACCGACCGCGAGAACCCGTACCGGACCGGCCGGGTGCGGGGGCGCGTCGCCGAGCGCCGCGACGGCGAGGCCGCCTTCGGCGCGATGGACGCCCTCTCCCACAAGCACACCGGCAAGCCGTTCCCGATGCGCGGCCCGGAGACCGTGGCCTTCCTCATCGAGATCGAGAAGGCGAGCTCGATGGTCCTCCCGTTCCAGCCCCTCCCTTCCGGGTGAGCTACGTCGAGGGGTGCTCGCGCGCGACCGCGAGGAAGCGCTCGAGCACCGGGGACGGATCGCCCGCGCGCCAGCCGAGCGCCAGCTCCACCGTGGCCGTCGTCCCGCTGAGCGGCCGGTAGGTGACGTCGGGGCGGTCGAGCGCGCCGACCGACGCGGGGACCAGCGAGATCCCGACCCCCGCGGCGACCAGCCCGATGACCGTCTGCATCTCGGCCACCTCCTGGACGACCGGGACGCCGCCGATCTCCGCCATCGCGACGGCCAGCGACTCGTGCAGGCCCGGCGCCTCGCGGCGGGACAACAGGACGAAGGCCTCGGAGCGCAGGTCGGCGAGCCTGAGGCGCTTGCGCGCCGCCAGGCGGTGATCGACCGGCAGCGCGACCACGATGGTCTCGCGCTGGATGACCTCGACCTCGAGCCCGGTCAGGTCGCGTCCGGCGTGCGCCGGGCGCACGAAGCCGACGTCGATGTGCCCGGCCTCCAGCGCGTCGAGCTGGCCCTTGGTCGGCAGCTCGCGCAGGTGCAGCTCGACCCCCGGGTGCTCGGCGCGGAAGGCGCCGAGGATCCCCGGCGCCGAGCCGTACATCGCCGAGCCGACGAAGCCGACCGCGAGCCGGCCGACCTCGCCGCGGGCGACCCGCTGCGTGAGCTCGGCGGCATGCTCGACGGCGCCGAGGATCGAGCGCGCCTCGCGCAGGAACGTCGTCCCGGCGTCGGTGAGCTCGACCCGCCGCCGGTTGCGCTCCAGCAGCCGGACGCCCAGCTCGGTCTCCAGCGCCCGGATCTGCTGGCTCAGCGGGGGCTGCGAGATGTGCAGCCGCTCGGCGGCGCGATGGAAGTGCAGCTCCTCGGCGACCGCCACGAAGTACCGCAGGTGCCTGAGCTCCACTGCACGGCAGCCTACCGTCGCCGCCCCCGGGCGCCCCGCCGGTGCGGGCGCCCGTCGCACCGGGTAGAGGATCGCCGTGCCACCGCGCGTCCTCGTCATCGGCTCGGGCCACAACGGGCTGGTCTGCGCCGTCCACCTGGCCGAGGCGGGACTCGACGTCGAGGTCCTCGAGCACGCGCCGCGGTACGGCGGCGCCTCGTCGTCGGGCGAGGTGACGCTGCCCGGCTTCGTCCACGACCACTGCGCGGGCTTCAACCCGATGACGGTCGTCTCGCCGGCGATCCGCGAGCTCGAGCTCGAGCGCGACGGGCTGGAGTGGGTGGGCGGCCCGGACGTCATGGCCCACCCGTTCGAGGACGGGACGTCGATCGTCCTGCACCGGGACGTGGCCCAGACCGCGGCCGGGCTGGATCTGGTCGCCCCGGGCGCCGGGCGGGCATGGGCGCAGCTGGTCGGGCAGCTCGCCCCGCACAGCGAGCGCCTCGCCCGCACGATCCTGTCGCCGCTGCCGCCCGTCCGCGATCCGGCGCTCGTCGCCGTCTCGCTGCGCCGGGACATGGTCGAGCTCGCCAGGCGCATGCTCGCCTCGGTCGAGGCCTTGGGGCTCGACGTGTTCGAGGGCGCCGAGCGCCCGACGGCGTGGCTGTCGTCGTCGGCGATGCACAGCGGACTGGAGCCGACCTCGGCGGGCAGCGGCGCCTTCGGGCTCCTGCTCCAGCTCCTCGGGCACACGCACGGCTGGCCGTTCCCGCGCGGCGGGATGCAGGCGCTCGCCGACGCCCTCGCCGGACGCGTCCGGCGGGCGGGCGGCCGGATCCGCTGCGACGCCCACGTCGACGAGGTGCTCGTCCGCGGCGGCCGCGTGGCCGGCGTCCGCCTGCGCGGCGGGGAGGAGGTCGGCGCGTCGGCCGTGGTCACGACGGTCAGCGCCCACCCGCTGCTCGCGATGCTGCCCCGCGAGGCCCTGCCGGAGCGCATCGTGCGCCGGCTCGAGCGCTGGCGCTACGGGACCGGGGCGTTCAAGCTCGACTACGCGCTCGACGCGCCGGTCCCGTGGACGGCGCCCGGCGCGCGCACGAGCCCGGTCGTCCAGGTGGCGGGCGAGCTCGGCGATCTCGCCGCGGCCGCGCAGGACGGCAGCCGCGGCGTCGTCCCCGAGCGCCCGGCGCTCGTCGTCGGCCAGCACACGCTGCTGGACTCGACGCGCGCGCCCGAAGGGCAGCACACGCTCTACGTCTATTCCCACGTGCCGTCGCGCTACGCCGAGGACGACGACGAGGTGGCCGGGCGCATCGAGGCGCAGCTGGAGCGGTTCGCGCCCGGGTGGGGCGCGCACGTGCTCGGCCGCCAGGTCCGCCCGCCGTGGCGCACCGAGCAGGAGAACCCGAGCCTCGTCGGCGGCGACCTGGCGGGCGGCACCTACGAGCTCGACCAGCTCCTGGTCTTTCGCCCGATGCCCGAGCTCGTGCGTTACCGCACGCCGCTGCGCGGGCTCTACGTCGCCGGCGCCTCCGTGCATCCCGGCGGCGCGGTGCAGGGCATGAGCGGGCGGGCCGCGGCCAAGGCGCTGCTCGCCGACCGGCGGCTGCGGCCCTGGCGCTCCGCCGTCCGCGGATAGGCTGCCGCCGTGCGCACTCCAGGCCGGCGGGCCGGTCCCCTCGCCCTGCCGGCGATCCTCGTCGCGCTCGCCGCCGGCCCCGGCGACGCCGCCGGGGCCACGCTGCTGCGCCTGGACGGGATCGGGCCGCTGCGCCTCGGGATGTCGCGGCCGGCGGCCGTGGCGACGGGGTGGCTGGCCGGACGCGGCAAGGGCTGCCCACTCTCATCGCCGGTGCCGGTCGCCTCGTCGCTCACGGGCCCGAAGGCGCCGCGCGGCCTCCGGGGATCGGCGGAGTTCACGGGCGGCCGGCTGCGCGTCCTGGCGTTCAGCGGCGGCGTCCGCACCGCGACCGGCGTCGGCGTCGGCTCGACCACCGCCCAGCTGCTCGCCCGCTACCGCCGGGCGGGCTTCGCCGCGGCCGCCCGCTTCGACAGGGTCTTCTCGACGACGTTCCTGACCGTGCGCCGCGGCGACCGCCAGGTCCTCGACGCCACCGCCGACCGTGGCGTCGTCACCAGCCTCGGCATCCCCGGCGTGCCGGTCTGCGACTAGACCGGCACGCCGGGCGGCGCCGTTTCAGCCCCCGGCCACGAACGCGGCGATGTCAGCCGTGCCGCGGCCCGTGTCGTAGTCCCACCCGGGCGTCGTCGGGAACGCGCCGTTGGCGCCCACGACGATGTCGTGGAACGCGCTCGCCGGCTCCCGGTAGATCACCGGCCCGGCGAAGCCCAGGGCGCCGCCACGCGCGCCTTGGGCGCGGGCCCAGATGCCCTGCCACGCCGGGGCGCTCGCGCTCGTGCCGCCGATCGTCTGCTCCTGGCCGCCGACGATGACGCGGTAGCCGCTCTCCGGGTCGGCGTCGAGCGCCACGTCCGGCACGCCGCGGTTGACGCCGAGGAAGCTCCCGCCCGCCCCGGCCTGGAACGCGGGCGCGGGCTCGACGGCGCTGGGGCCGCCGCCCGTCCCGTACCAGGTGACCTCGGTCGGCCCGGGCCCCACGACGGTCGTGCCGCCGACGCCGATGGCGTACGGGCTGGACGCGGGGTAGTTCACGTTCGGCAGCCCGGCGGGGATGCCGTTGACGCCGACGACGGCCGGGCAGAACGAGCCCGTGTCGCCGCTGGAGGTGAACAGCGTCTGCCCCTGCGCCACGGCCTGCTTCAGCGTCGTGTCCAAGGCGTCGGTGAACCCGGTCGCGTAGGCGAGCAGCTCGCACTCGCCGGCCGAGAAGCTCGCCTGCCGGGTCGCGTTGTCGGTGACCCAGCGGTTGATCGTCGCGGCGATGTCGTCGTTGCTCAGGGAGGCGCCGACGTAGAGGTGCAGCCCGGTGACGTCCGGCGCGAAGCCGGTCGAGTACTGCGTGTCGAGATCCCACTCGGCGCTGCCCGACGTGTCGGCGGACGGCGTGCCGACGGTGGTCTGCGTCCACGGCACCTGCGGCAGCCCGAACTTCGCCTCGAAGGTCCGCAGGTCCGTCTGGACCGACGTCAGGTCGCCCTCGGCGATGACCGCGACCGCCTGGCCCTGCCCGGTGGCGCCGGCGGGAGCGTGGTAGAGGGTCCAGAAGTCCTGCGGGCCGTAGCTGCGCGGCAGGTCGATCGGGCCGACGGCCGCCGGCTTCGGCGTGGCGAAGCGGCCGAGGCTCGACAGGCCGAGCACCGCGGTGGTGGCGCCCGCGATCGGCCCGGGCACGGTGGCGGTGCGGTCGGGCGTCCAGTACGTCGTGCCGTCGGGCAGCCGGTAGGACGACAGGCCGACCCCGAAGGCGCGGCCGACCGCGGACGACGGGCCGCTCAGCCGCACGAGCAGCCGGTTGGCCGACACCGACGTGACGGTCAGGCCGCTCCCCGACGCCCACGCGCGCACGGCGTCCACCGTCGCCTGCGTCGGGGCGAAGCGGGCGTTGAAGTCCGACGGCGTGATCGGCGCGTGCGGGCCCGCGACCAGCGCGTCGAGCCCCGACGGGTCGCGCGGCGCGAGCGCGAGGGTCAGGTTCAGCGTGCGCGGCGACAGCGCGCCGAGCGGGGTGGCCCGCGCGACGCTGAGCGGCGCGAGGCCGCGGGCGAAGGCGGTGTTCGGATCGCCGGCCGCCCCGGCCGGCGCGGCGGTCAGCAGGGCGCACACGGCGGTCAGCACGGCGGCGGTCAACGAGCGGCGGGGTCGCTGCACGGGGGGTCTCCTCGGGTGGGGGGAAGGTGGGCGGGGGGGGACCGCCCGCCTCTCCCAACGACGCCGCGTCGGAGAACTTGCGGCAAGTGCCGGGCGGCCGTTCGCCGGCCGGCGACGGCGGGTTGTCCGGCAACCGAGCGGTCGTCCCCGGCGGCCGCTCGGGTACGCGCGGGCCGATGGCATCGCCGGCCGACCAGGTCACCCTCGTGGTGCTGACCCGGGACCGGGTCGAGGTGCTGCTGGACACGCTGGCCCGGCTCGTCGCGCTCCCCGGCTCGCCGCCGATCCTCGTGGTGGACGACGCCAGCCAGGACGGGTCGGCGCGGCGGGTCGCCGAGCGCTTCGGCGACCGGGTGGTCGTCATCCCGCTGCCCCGCAGCGTGGGCGGGGCCGGCCGCAACGTCGGCGTCCGCGCGGCCCGCACCCCTTACGTCGCCTTCAGCGACGACGACTCGTGGTGGGCGCCGGGCGCGCTGGAGCGGGCCGTCGCCGTGCTGCAGGCCGAACCCCGGCTCGCCGTGGTCCAGGGGCACATCCTCGTGGGTCCCGGGGAGCGCGACGACCCGATCTGCAGCGAGATGGCCGCCAGCCCGCTGCCGTCCGGGCGCGGGCAGCCCGGCCATCCCCTGCTCTCCTTCGTGGCCTGCGCGGTCGTCTGCCGGCGCTCGGCGCTGCTGGCGGCGGGCGGCTTCCTCGCGGCCCTGCGCATGGGCGGCGAGGAGGAGCTCCTGGGGCAGGACCTGGCGGCCGGCGGGTGGCACATGTCCTACCTGCCGGATGTCGTCGCCCACCACCACCCGGGCCCCCGCGACGGCCGCAAGCGCCGCCGCGACGGGATCCGCAACGCGCTGTGGACGACCTGGCTGCGGCGCCCGGTGGGCCCGGCTGCGCGGCGCACGCTGCGGCTGCTGCGCCGCTGCCCGCCCGACGCGACGACGGCCCGCGCGGTGGGGGAGGCGCTGCTCGGCGCGCCGCTGATCGTGCGCCGGCGGCGCCCGCTGCCGCCGGACGTCGAGCGCCTCGCCGCGCTGCTGGAGGTCCAGCAGCTCAACTCGGAGGCGCGCCGCTACGTCGACTGAGCGGCTCGCGGCGCCGCGAAGCTTGGCCGGGGCCTGTTCCGGGCACCTTCGGCGCCGTGGTCGACACCCGCCACGAGTACGCCCGCGTCGCGGATGCGTACCTGCCCGTCGCGCTGGTGGTGTTCGTCCTGGTGGCCGGCGCCGCCGGCTACTGCCTGCTGCGCTGGCGCGTCCGGGAGGGCCGGGACCTGGAGCCGAGCCGCCGGCACCAGAACGCCCCGCTCGAGATCGCCTACGTCGCCGGGCTGGCGATCGTGGTGGCCGCACTGCTGACGCTGACCCTCCACGTCGAGGGCCGCGAGGACGCCAGCGCGCGGCAGCCCGCGCTGCGCGTCGACGTCACGGCCGCGCAGTGGACGTGGACGTTCGCCTACCCCGGCACCGGCGTGGTGCAGGAGCCTCCCGAGGACCGGCCGACCACCCTCGTCGTCCCGGCGGGCCGGACGGTCGTCTTCGCCGGCCGCTCGGCCGACGTGATCCACGACTTCTGGGTGCCGGACGTGCGCTTCCAGCGCCAGCTGTTCCCGGACCACACCGAGCACTTCGACCTGGTCTTCGCGAAGCCGGGGACCTACCAGGGCATCTGCGCGCAGTTCTGCGGGCTCGAGCACCAGAACATGCACTTCGACGTCCGCGCGGTGTCGCCGGCGGCCTTCGCGCGCTGGCTCGCCCGGAGGCAGGCAGCGCCGGCATGAGCGGGCCGGCCGTCGCGCCACCGCCCGAGGCCGAGCGGCCCTCCCCGGCGGCGGACGGCGGGCTGGTCGCCCGGCTCGGCTCGACGGACCACAAGCAGATCGCGCGCACCGCGATGCTCGCCGCGGGCGCGTTCTTCCTGGCGGGGGGCGTCCTGGCGCTGCTCATGCGGGCCGAGCTCGCGCGGCCCGAGCTGCAGCTGCTGTCGACCGGGGACTACAACGCGCTGTTCACCGTCCACGGCTCGACCATGATCTACCTGTTCATGGTCCCGGCCGCGCTGGCGCTCGGGCTCTACCTCGTACCGCTGCAGGTCGGCGCCCCCGAGCTGGCGGCGCCGCGCGCTGCGCTGGCCGGCCTGTGGCTGTACATCGCCGGCGGCGCGGTCATCTACCTCGGGTTCCTGACCCAGAGCGGGCCGGGCCGGGCGACGTGGATCGGGATGGACCCGCTGTCCGAGGAGGCCTACACGCCCGGGACCGGGATGGACCTGTGGATCTTCGGGGTGATCCTCGCGACCGCGGGCAGCCTGCTGCTCGCCGCCTGCATCCTCGCGACCGCCATGCGCCGGCGTGCGCCCGGGATGACGCTGCTGCGGATGCCGGTCTTCAGCTGGACGATGGTGGCGACGGCGCTCATGGTCCTCTTCGCCTTCCCGGTGCTCATCGTGGCCCTGGCGCTGCTGTGGATCGACCGCCAGTACGGCGGCGTGTACTCCGGCAACAGCGGCGCCCTGACCTACCAGCACCTGTTCTGGTTCTACGGCCACCCGGTCGTCTACGTCATGTTCTTCCCGTTCGTCGGCGCGGTGGCGGAGGTCTTCGCGACGTTCTCGGGGCGGCGCCTGTTCGGCTACGCCTTCTTCGTCGGCGCCCTGCTGCTGTTCACGTCGCTGTCGATGAGCGTGTGGGCGCACCACATGTTCACGACCGGGCAGGTCACCAACCGCTACTTCGCCACCACCTCGACGTTGCTCGCCGTGCCCGCGGGCGTGGAGTACTTCGACCTCATCGCGACGTTGTGGCGCGGGCGCCTGCGGCTGACCACGCCGTTCCTGTTCGGGCTGGGCTTCCTCCTGCAGTTCCTCGTGGGCGGCCTGACCGGCATCTGGGTCGCCTCGCCGCCGCTGGACTACCACGTCAACAACTCCTACTTCGTGGTGGCCCACTTCCACTACACGCTGTTCGGCGGGAGCCTGTTCGGCCTCTTCGCCGCGCTCTACTACTGGTGGCCCAAGATCACCGGCCACCTCCTGCACGAGGGCCTGGGCAAGGTGCACTTCTGGCTGACCGTGGCCGGCGGGAACCTGACGTTCTTCCCGATGTTCTTCCTCGGGCAGGACGGGATGACGCGGCGGATCGCCGACTACCCCGACCGCTTCGCCACGCTGAACCTGCTGTCGAGCATCGGCGCGGGGCTCATCGCCGTGTCCGTGCTGGTCTTCCTCGCCAACGTGGCCGTCTCGCGGCGCCGCCGGCGGCCCGCGGGCCCGGATCCGTGGGGCGGTCAGACGCTCGAGTGGGCGACGGACTCGCCGCCCCCGCGGCTGAACTTCATCCGCCCGCTGCCGCCCGTGCGCTCCTACGCGCCGCTCTGGGACCTGCGCCACGAGGAGCAGCGGTCGTGAGGGCGGGCCCGATCGTGCTGCTCGTCTGGGGCGCGCTGCTCTGGGTCCACACGGGCCTGCAGTTCGTCTTCGGGACGAACGCCACGCAGGTCGCGCTGCTCGGCGGGGCCGGGACGGCCTGCGTGCTGGCGGCCCTGGCGTGGTGGGCGTTGCGCGCCTGGCCGCCGCGCGAGCGCGTCTACGTCGTCCCCGACCTCTCGCTGCCGACGGCGCTCGTGGCGGTCGGCCTGGCCGCCGCCCTGGTCGGGGCGGAGCTCGGCCCGACGCTGATCGCCGTCGGCGCCGGGTGCGTGGCGATCGGCGCCGGGGGCGTCGTCCGCGAGCTGCGCGCGGAGCGGCGACGATGAGCGCGCTGCCGCTCCTGGTGGCGCTGGGCGGGCTCTACGCCGCCGGGGTCCTGCGCGTCCGCCGCCCCTGGCCCCGGTGGCGCAGCGCCGCATGGGCGGCCGGCCTCGTCGCGCTCGGCGCCGCGCTGGCCGGACCGGTGGACGCGGGAGCCGACCGGCGGCTGGCCGACCACATGGTCCAGCACCTGCTGCTCACCGGCCCCGCGCCGCTGCTGCTCGCCGCGGCGGCGCCGGTGCGCCTGGCACTCGCCGCCTCGGGGCCGGCCGGGCGCCGGCGGGTCGCGGGTGTGCTGCGGTCGCGCGCCGGCCGGCTCGCGGGCCGCCCGGCGGTGGCGCTGCCCGCGGCCGTCGCGGTCCTCGTGGGCTTCCACCTCACGGGGCTCTTCGCGCTGGCCCTCGAGCACCCGCTCGTCCACGCCGCCGAGCATGCTGCCCTGTTCTGGACGGCGCTGGTGGCGTGGGTCGTCCTGTTGGGGGTCGACCCGCTGACGCACACGCCAGGCGTGATCGGGCGCCTGGCCTGGCTGACGGCGCTCATGACGGCGATGGCCGTCGTCGGGGCCGTCCTCGTGTCGGCCGACCACGTGCTG
>JAXDGY010000222.1:0-7635 GCA_034664785.1 Solirubrobacteraceae bacterium | reverse complement strand
TCGAGGTCAACGGGGAGCGCTCCTGGTGCAGGGCGATCCAGCGCACGCGCTCGACGGTGGCGATGTCGACGATCTCGACGTGACGTGCGGACCCGGCGCGCGGCTTGCGGATCTGCGGCACCGGGTTGACCTCGACGATGTCGAGCTCCAGCGCGTGGCTGAACAGGTGCCCGAGGACCTGCAGCGCCTTGCGAACGGTCTGCGGCCCGAGACCGTCGGCACCGCCGTTGAGGCCCGGCTCACGGCCCGACGCGCGCCGGCCGCCGGCGCCGGTCGGAGGTCAGCCAGCGATCGACGGCCAGCGCGCCCGCGTCGGGCTCCACCAGTTGGGCGTCGGCCCACGCCTGGGCGTCAGTCGCGCGCACGCGGTACGGGCCGGTGCCGTCGATGCGGATCCCGCGCAGCCGGCCGCGGCGGATGTGCTGGCGCACCGTCTTGGGCGTGATGCGCAGCACGCCGGCCACCTCGGCGGCGGTCATCAGCGGCGCGGGCCAATCCAGTGCCGGCGGATCGGGCTCGGGGAAGCGTCTGAAGCAGGGCGGCGTCCTTTCCGGTCGAGCCCACATGCGCGGGCGGTTCGACCTCTAGGACGCGGTCGACGACCACCTCCGGCCGGCGGAACGGGTCGTCGGTCCGGGCGCGGCTGCGCGAGCGCGGCGGGTTCGTGCCCCGAGCCGTTGGCCCGCATCTGGCCCGCAACGGCCGCTCTGGCGGCGTCCGGACCTGGCCGGCTTCCGCAGAAGTGGCCGAGGAGCAGGGAATTCGCGTGAAGCCCTCTGTCGGACTCGAACCGACGACCCCTTCCTTACCATGGAAGTGCTCTACCAACTGAGCTAAGAGGGCGGGCGCGGAGAAGGGTAGCGCCCGGGAGGCGCGCAGTGTCGGCCGCGGCCTCCCGGTGCAAGCGGCAGCCCGCCGCCTGCGGCTACGGCCGCAGGTCGAACGTGACCGGGCCCGTCAGCTGCACCGCGCAGATCGACGCCGAGTCGGGCGCGTTGTCGTTGAACTTGCAGCCCGTGACGTCGACCGCCGACGACACGGCGGCGCCGAGCTTGTCGCTCGCCCAGGCCGTCGACGTCCAGCGCGACGAGCCCTGGGCGTAGGCGAGCTTGCTGCCGCGCAGCGTGTACCGGACGAGCCGGTTGCCCGTGCCCGTGCCGTTGTTCGTCCGGGCCCAGAGGAACGCGTTCGGGATCTCCATGAAGGAGGGCTTGGTCACGCGCGCGGTGTTGGCGCCGCCCGAGCGGGCGGTGTAGACGATCTGGTCGCGCCCCGTGCTCAGGTTGCGGACGTGCACCTTCTGCGCCCCGAACTCGCTGTCCTTGGTGGCCTCGACGTAGCTGACGTGCGTGAGGTCGCCCAGTTCGGCGGAGAGGATCGACGGCCGGGACACGATGAGCTTCGACCCCTTCGACGACGAGATCGTGGTGCCGTAACGCAGCTGGTCCTTGCCGCCCTCGCGCCGGATGAAGCCGATGTTGCCGCCGGAGATCGTCGGGTCGCGTTCGTCGGCCGTCGGCGAGCTGAGCTTCGTGATGTGCTCCTCCACACCGGAGGACGGACGCAGGCGGTAGATGTCGCAACCGGTGTCGCCGTCGGCGCAGCGCGTGTAGACGGCGTACGTGCTGCCGCCGCGGTTGGACCCGAGGTCGATGTCGAAGGGCGCGGAGCGAGGCGCGACGGGGACCAGCTGCGGCGTCCCGCCGTCCTGGGAGAGCATCAGGCTGTAGGTGGCGGTCCCGGCGTCGAAGTGCGACCACATGACCGTGCCGTGGAAGGCGGCGACCGGCGCCGCCTGCTGCTCGACGGCGAGGGTGACCTGGGCCTGCGCGGCGGCGGCGGGCGCGAGGGCCACGCCCGCCGTCGCAACGGCGAGGAGGGTGAATCGACGGACGTGCATGCCCACACTGTCGCGCCCGGCGGCTCGCTCCCCGAGCCACCCAGGTGTCCCATCGCGCCACCTGCGGCGCGCGCCGACGCCGCCGCCCTAAGCTCGCCCCCATGTCGCTCAACCCGGCATTGGAGGAGGTCCGCTTCTGCCCTCGGTGCGGGGCGGCGGCAGACGTGGCCTTCCCCCGCTCGCTCAGCTGCTCGAGCTGCGGCTACGGCGCGTACTACAACCCCAAGCCGGTCGCGTGCACGATCCCACGGACCCGGTCGGGCGAGGTGCTGCTGCTGCGGCGAGGGTTCGAGCCGGGCCGCGGGCTGTGGACGTTCCCCGGCGGATTCGTGGACCTCGGCGAGTCGGTCGAGGACGCCGCCCGGCGCGAGACGATGGAGGAGCTGTGCCTCGCGATCGAGCTCGGGCCGCTGGTCGGCGTGTACTCGCGCCCGGAGGACCGCATCGTCCTCATCGTGTTCGAGGCAGTCGCGCTGGGCGAGCCGCAGACGACGCCGGAGGCCACGGAGGTCCGGGCGTTCGCCCCGGAGCACGTGCCCTTCGGGGAGATGGCGTTCTGGTCGACGGCCGCGGCGCTGCGTGACGCGCTGGCGCGGCCTGCAGGCTAGGCCCCGGCCGTCGCGGCGTAGCCGACCGACGCGAGCACGCAGAGCAGGATCAGCCCGCCGGCCAGGAGGGCGAACGCGCGATGGGCAGCCGAGTCCGTGGAGCGAATGGGTTGCACGCCACCACTATCGGGTGCATCTGCAGCGCTCGCCATCCCCTCCCCGGTCCGTCCTGAAGACGAGCGCGTCCACCCGATCGACCAACCCCGATCGGTGGTACTACTCGAGCAGCCCCCGGCGCATCGCCTCGGCCACCGCGGCGGCGCGATCGGAGACCCCGAGCTTGTCGTAGAGCGACTTCAGGTGGGTCTTCACGGTGGACTGCGAGAGGTGCAGCTGCTTGCCGATGTCGGGCGCCGACCGGCCGCCGGCGGTGAGGACGAGCACCTCGTGCTCGCGGGGCGTCAGCGCCGGGCGCTCGTCGCGCTCGCGGATCTGGATCTCCGACGCCAGGCCGGCCTGGACCTCCGAGGAGAGCACCACCTCGCCGCGCGCCACGGCGGCGACCGCATCGCAGATGCGGTCCCGCGAGGACTCCTTGGAGAGGTAGGCCCCCGCGCCGGAGGCGACCGCCCGGTAGACGGTCTCGCTGTCGACGTGCGCGCTGAGCAACACGACCCGGGTCGCCAGCCCGTCGCGCTGGATGGCATGCAGGACGTCGTTGCCGTGCAGCTGCGGCATCTGGACGTCGAGGACGGCGACGTCCGGCGCGAGGTCGCGGACGAGGTCGAGCGCCTCCCGCCCGTCGCTCGCCTCGCCGACGAGCTCGAACTCTGCGCGAGCCTTGATGGCGCGGGCCACCCCTTCGCGGTAGACGGGGTGGTCGTCGGCGACGAGGACCGTGATCCTCGGTGCCCTCGCCTCGCTCACGCGTCCCCCCTCAGCCTCGGTTCCCACCCGACGGACGGGCGGCCGGGCGTCATTCTAGGCCGCGGCCCACCCGGACAGCCTCGGTGCAGATCTCGCGGCGCGAGGACGCCTTGCTCAGGTAGGCGTCCGCGCCGACCTCGCGGGCCCTGGCGACCACGGCGTCGTCCATGTACGCGCTGAGGAGCAGGACGCGCGTCGGCGGGGGCGGCTGCGCGACCTGGAGGCGCGCGCACAGCTCGAGACCGTCGATCCCCGGCATCCGGATGTCGACCAGCGCGATGTCGGGGCGCAGCTCGATGATCGCGGCCAGTGCCGCCTCCCCGTCGTCGAACTCGCCGGCGAGCTCGAGCTCGGGATGGGAGCGGATGGCACGGACGATCCCCGCGCGGTAGATGTCGCTGTCGTCGGCGACGATGACCCGCAGCACGGGGTTGGGGGGCTCGGATGTCACGTGCTCAGAGCATCGGATCGCGTGGCGTTGGGGCGCATCGCCCGCTCGGTGGTCGGGAGGATGATCCGGGGGTCCCCCGACCGGAGGACCCCCGCGGCTCCGCGGCTAGGCGATCTTCTGCAGGTCGACGACGAAGATCAGCGTCTCGTTCGGCCCGACGGCCGGGGGCGACCCGGTGGGGCCGTAGGCGAGCTCGGGCGGGATGACCAGCTCGCGGCGGCCGCCGACCTTCATCCCCGCGACACCCTCGTCCCAGCCGCGGATGACCTGGCCGGCCCCGAGCGGGAAGCTGAAGGCCTGGCCACGGTTCCAGGACGCGTCGAACTCCTTGCCCGTCGACCACGACACCCCCACGTACTGCACGGAGACCGTGTCCCCCGCCTTGGCCGCCGGGCCCTTCCCGACGACGATGTCCCGCTTGACCAGCGAGGCCGGCGGCGTGCCCGCCGGCTTGGGGATCGCGGGCTTCTTGGACGTGTCCTTGGAGATGACGCCGAGGGCGCCGCCGGTCGCCGCGGCAGCGGTCGTCTGCGTGGCGGTCGCGGGGCGGGATTCCTGGGCGGTGCGCTCGGTCCCGCAGCCCGTGGCGGCAAGGGCCGAGGCGGCGAGGAGGGCGACGGAGAGCAGGCGGCGGTGAGGCATCGCGCGGCAGTCTGGCAAAGAAGCGCCCTGGTGCACGCCACGCGAGAAGATGGCGGGGATGCAGCAGGGACGCAGGACGACGAGGCTGGACGAGGCCGCGCAGCGGGGGCGCATCACCATCCGCGGGCGCGCCCGGCGCCTTCGCGACCTCGCGCCCGCCCTCGCCGAGACGGCGGTCGCCGCCGGCGTGGCCTGGGCCATCGCCAACGGCGTCCTCGGCCACAGCCGCCCGTTCATGGCTCCCGTGGCGGCGATCATCGCCCTCGGCATCACGTACGGCCAGCGCACGCGGCGCGCGGCGGAGATCGTGGTCGGGGTCGCAGTCGGGGTCCTGGCCGCGGACCTCCTGGCACGGTGGCTCGGCGCCGGGCCGGTGCAGATCGCGCTCGTCACCCTGCTGGCGATGTCGGCCGCGGTCTTCCTCGGCGGGCAGACCCTCGTGGTCACCCAGGCGGCGGTGTCCGCGATCTTCATCATGACCGTCACCGCCGCCAACAGCGCGCCCCTCGACCGCTTCGTCGATGCGCTGGTCGGCGGCACCGTCGCGGTCGTGGCGAACCTCGTCGTGTTCCCGCTCGAGCCGGTCCGCCTGGCCCAGCGCGCCGCGCGGCCGCTGCTCGAGGAGCTCGCCGCCGTGCTCGACGACGTGGCCGGCGCCCTGCAGGCCCGCGATCACGACGCAGCCGTTGACGCGCTCGTGCGCGCGCGCGAGCTCGACGGACCGATGCGGCGGTTCAGCGACGCCGCCGACGTCGGCGAGGAGGTCGCGCTGTTCTCTCCGCTGCGCCGCGGGCGCCGGCCGGCGCTCGCGCGCTACCGCGCAGCGGCGAACCAGGTTGACCTCGCCGTCCGCAACGCGCGGGTGCTGGCGCGTGGCGCGGTCCGCGCGGTGGATCTCGACGCCCACGTCCCCGAGGACACGATCGACGCGCTGCGCGAGCTCGCCGGGGCGGTGCGGACGCTCGCGCCGGCGCTGGACGACCCGGAGCTGACCGCGGTCGCCCGCGAGCAGGCGCTCACCGCCGCGGGCCGGGCGACGCTGAGCCTCGAGCGGACGGGGAACCTGTCGGCGTCGGTGCTCGTCGGCCAGGTCCGCTCAATGGCCGTCGACCTCCTGCAGGGCCTGGGGGTCGCCGATCACGATGCGCAGCTCGCGGTGCGCCAGGCCGCTGCGCGCGTCGAGCGCGACGGGCTCGCCGAGCAGCCCTAGGCGATGTACACCGGCGTGCCCACGGGCGAGCGGGCGTACAGCGCGATCACGTCGGGGATGCGCATCCGCACGCAGCCGTGCGATGCGTCATGACCGATCGAGCTGTACTCGCTCGGGTCGATCCCGTGGATGCCGGCGGCGCCGTCGAAGGCCATCCAGCGCGCCTTGATCGGGTTGTCGGGGCCGGGCTGGATCGTCTTCCCCGCGAGGGAGCCCGCCCACGCGCTGTTGGGCACGCGCCACTTGGGGTTCGTCTCCTTCCACTGCACGTCGTACAGGCCGGCGGGGGTCTCGAGACCCGACTTGCCGACGGCGATCGGGTACGTGTGCTGAAGCTTGAGGTTCTCGAAGAAGCGCAGCTGGTGCGCCTTGCGGTCCACGATGATGTAGGCCGGGTAGCGCTTGGCGAGCTGGTCGGTGGCGACCTTCGGCGCCACTGAGGTGGTGCGCGCTTCGATGCTCGCGGGGCGCCGGGATGACGTGAGCGCGGCGGCGACTTGCCGCGACAGGTCCGCCGTGTCGAGCGCGCGCCCGGATCGCGACGGCGTCGTCTTCAGGCCGGCAGCCCCGGCCTCGACCTTCGCGTCGACGGCCTTCCGCTCGACCTTGGCGGCGACGCGCTCGATCAACGGGCGGACGACGCCGGCGGCGTAGTGCACCCGCAGCGAGATGCTCTCGTCGATGTGCTGGCCCGTCAGCCCGTCGAGCACGCGGGCGCCGAGCCAGCCCTTGCGGCTCTGGGCCACTGCGTGGGACAGCGCCTCGTCCACGTCTGCGGTGACGCGGGACGTGGACGCCGGGAGCGTGAAGTCGTGGCCGGCGGCATGGACGGTCACGGTTCGCCGGCGCGGGGCGACGGCGCGCTGGTCGACCGCGCGGCGCGCCTCGTCGACGCTCATCCCGCCCACGTCGACGCCCCCCAAGCGGATCCCCGGGGCCAGGCGGTCGCGGCGGGAGTGGTCGTAGGCGCTCGCGGCGCCGACGACGACGCCGGCCAGGATCAGGACGAGCAGGCCGACGGGCAGCAGTCGACGGAGGGCGGCACGGGAACGCATGGCAGGCAGTCAGAGGGTAGGGACACGAGCGCTGGAAGTGCCACACCGGGCGCCCAAATGCACGGACTCGTGCACCACCCCCACCTAAGACCAGTCTTGCCAATCCGGACGCATGATCTAGACCTCGGTGTGCGATCTTCACACCAGCATGCGCACTCCTTTCTCCCGCCGCCGGGTCCGCGCGGCGGTCTTCCTGTCCCCGCTGGTCGTCGCGGCGGTCTTGGCGCCGTCGAGCGCCTTGGCGGCGCCACCGCAGATCGTCAGCCTGACCGGTCCGACTTCCGTCACCGACGCCGGTTCCGCCACGTACACCGCCACGGCGACGGACCCGGATGACGGTGCGAACCTCCTCACCCCGGGCGCCAACCTGAAGTACTCCTGGGCCCTCGACGGCATCCCCGTGTCCGGTAACGGCGACGGGACGGGGACCAGCAGCGTCACCGTCACGCCGCCCCACGGGCCGTCAACGATCGCTGTGACCGTGACCGCCGGTCCGGTCGGCCTGGAGACCGCGGATGAGCCGTCGGCTCCCAGCTCGCTCGGGATCCTGGCCAACCAGAAGCCAAACGTTCCGTCGATCACCGTGCCGCCAGTCAAGGCCGGCGTCCCGGTCACCCTGACCGCCAACGCCACCGATCCGGACTCGGACCCGATCGTCGGCTACACCTGGAACCTCGGTGACAACGTCCCTCAGAACACGACGGGCAACACCATCACCACCACGTTCGCCCCGGGTACGTACACCGTCTGGGTCAACCCGCACGACAGCTTGGGTGCGGAGAGCTCTGGGCCTAGCCCGCAGTTCACAGTCGCGAACCAGCCGCCGCGCGCGAAGCTGACGGTCAGCCCGAATCCCGTTGGGATCGGCAAGACGGTCAACCTCAGCGGCGTCGGGTCCATCG
>JAXDGY010000221.1:0-3304 GCA_034664785.1 Solirubrobacteraceae bacterium | reverse complement strand
AGCGAGCGACCCAACACGCCACCCCCACCCCACCGAGCGCGTCGCGCCGGTCAACGCGCGCCGGGGCTGTGGTCCCCGCGACCGGCGCGCGCCGGTCCGGCACGTCGGGCGCCGCCGTCCACGCCGGGACGGCCGCCGCCGGGCGAGAGCGCGCGAACCGCCGCGCCTTCACCCGCGACCCCAGCAGTTCGAGCGCGGTGTCCAGGCAGCGCTCGAAGTCGCCCGAGTCATAGGTCCAGCCCAGCGCGGTCTTGTAGGGGAAGGAGCGCACGAAGTTGCGCCGGCGCAGCTCGAGCGCGTCCATCCCCAGTTGCCGCGCGGCGGCGTCGATGGTCGTCTCGATCAGATAGATCGCCTCGGGGCGGCCGGCGCCGCGGTAGGGCGCGGTCGGGACCTTGTTCGTGCGCGCGCCGGTGACGATCGCCTCGACCGCTCCGATGTCGTAGCACCCGGAGAGCAGCATCGCCGTCGTATGCGGCGGGATCGCCGTGCTCGGCAGCAGGTAGGCGCCGAGGTCGGCCAGGATGCGCCCGCGCAGGGCGAGGATGCGGCCGTCGGCGGCGAGCGCGAGCTCGAGCGACGCGCGCAGCCCGCGGCCCTGCGGCGCCGACAGGAAGTTCTCGCGCCGGTCCTCGACCCACTTGACCGGCCGTCGCAACTCGACCGCGGCGAGCGCGACCA
This sequence comes from Solirubrobacteraceae bacterium, assembly GCA_034664785.1. Lineage (GTDB taxonomy): Bacteria > Actinomycetota > Thermoleophilia > Solirubrobacterales > Solirubrobacteraceae > Paraconexibacter. Next base: position 2,623 of record JAXDGY010000221.1, on the reverse strand, counting down.
GCGGCGTCTCCACCGGCAGCGTGCCCTTGGAGCCGAACCCGCCGCCCACATCCGGCACGATCACCCGCAGCAGCTCTTCCGGCAGCCCGAGGATCTGCGCCAGCTGCGCCCGGGGGCGATGCGCGCTCTGCGACGAGGACCACACCGTCAGGCGCTCGCCCGTGGGCTCGGCGAGCGCGCCGCGGGTCTCCATCGGCGTCGCCACCAGGCGCGGGATCACGTGGTCGGTGCGCACGACGTGGGCGGCGGCGGCGAACGCGCCCGCCACGTCGCCCGCGCGCTGCTCCCAGCGCGAGAGCTCCGATCCCGCGCGTGGATCGAGGACCGGCGGCAGGACCTCGTAGTCGACCTCGACGCGCTCGGCCGCGTCCTCGGCCTGCGCGCGGGTCTCCCCGACGACGGCGGCGACCGGCTGGCCGACGTAGCGCACCTCGTCGACCGCGAGCACGGGATGCGGCGCATCGGCGACCGTCACTCCGGGAGGCGCGTCCACGCGGGCGGGGACTGCACGGCCGACTATGTCGGCGGCCGAGAACAGCGCGCCGCGCACGCCCCGCACCCGCGCAAAGGCGTGCGGGCTGCGCACGAACGCCATGTGCAGCAAGCCCTCGCGCCGGATGTCGTCGAGGAACTCGGAGCGCCCGGACAGGATCCGCTCGTCCTCGCGACGGCGGAGCGGCCGGCCGATCGACCCCGCGGCATCCACAGCTGGCGAGGGTATCTGTGGAAAGCTGCGCCTCGCAGTGAAGCTTCGGCTGTACCACCACCCCGACGGGGCGAGAATCGCGTATCGCGAGGCGGGAACCGGACCGCCGCTCGCCTTGCTGCACTCGACCGGCCTCACCCACCGCGAGTTCGAGCCGGTCGTCGACGAGCTCGCCCACCGCTACCGGGTGGTGCTCCCCGATCTCCCGCTGCACGGCGCCTCGGAGGACCGGCCGACGCATCCGTACTCGCCGGACTGGATGACCGAGGTGGTGGCCGGCTTCCTGCTGGACACCTGTGGGCCGCACCCGCTGGTGGCCGGCCACGGCCTCGGTGCCCAGCTTGCGCTGCGGGCGACCGCGCAGGGCGTGCTCCAGCCCGCCAAGCTCGTCCTGCTGCCCAACCCGATGCACACCAAGCCGCTGCGCGGCGGGCTGGAACGGACCGGGCGCATCGTCGTGCGCGCCGCCGTCGTGCCCGGCGTGGATCGCATCCTCGCCCGCTCGGCCGCGCTCGTCCTGCGCCCCAGCCGCGGCGATCGGCTCACAGCCACCGAGGCGCCGGCCGCGCGTGACCTGGTGCGTCACGCACTGATGGACCTCGGCGGCAACGGCAACCGCGCCCGCTCGTGGGCCAAGGCCGCCCGCCGCTGGCCGCGCGGCGCCCAGAAGGACCTGATCGACGCGTACCCGGGGTTCGCGTTCGGCGTCCTGCTGCTGTGGGCCGACGAGGACCCCGTGCACCCGCTCGCGATCGCCGAGGAAGCGCTCGACCTCCTGCCCGACGCCCAGCTGCGCGTGCTCAAGCGCACCGGGTTCCTGGTGGCCTACGACGATCCGGTAGGCCTGGCCCGCGAGATCCTCGCCTTCTGCGGGTGAGGAGATCGTTATCGTTTGACTTGATGTACGAGCTGGACCGTCCCATGACGTGCTCGATCGGGCGCGCGATGGAGATTCTCGGTGAGCGGTGGACCTTCCTGATCCTGCGCGAGGCCTTCTACGGCGTGCGCCGGTTCTCGGACATCCAGCGCAATCTCGGGATCGCCCGCAACATCCTCTCCACCCGCCTGCAGACGCTCGTCGGCGCGGGCGTCCTCGTACGCGTCCTCTACCACGAGGAGCCCGAGCGCTACGAGTACCGCCTCAGCGAGGCGGGCAAGGACCTCTATCCGGCGATCGTCACGCTGATGCGCTGGGGCGACCGCCACCTGTCGGGCGAGCTCGGCCCGCCCGTGGTCCTGCGCCACAACTCCTGCGGGCACGCGGCGGAACCGCTGCTCGTCTGCTCGCACTGCCGCGAGGAGCTGGACCCGCACGAGGTCACGCCCGAGCGCGGCGACGCGGACGTCGCCGCCGCGTAGGGCGTCTCGCGGTCACACCTTCTTCGGCTCCGCGGGCTTGTTCGGGTCGTCTCCGTTGGAGGCCGCCTTGGAGGTGCGGGCGAGCGCGGCCTGGGCCATCTCGAGCGCCGGGCCCGCCTGCCCGATGACCTGGGCGATGATCTCCGAGATGCCCTGGGCGCCGTTGAGGACGGTGAGGTTGTCGACGTACTTGAACGACTCCGCGGCGGCGCGCACGATCTCCGGGAGCTGCTCGGCGATCTGCTGGCCGATGACGGCGTCGGCTTCCTTCTCGAGCGCTTCGGCGCGCTTTGCGATCGACTCCGCCTCGGCCAGGCCCTTGGCCCTGATCGAGGCGCCCTCCGCCTCGCCCTTGGCCTTCGTCGCCTCGCCGTCGGCGAGGCCGCGGGCGGTGACGATGCGCGCCTCCGAGTTGCCGATCTGCTCGATCTGCGTGGCCTTGGCCGCCGCGGCCAGCTCGACCTCGCGGGCCTGGGCCTCGGCGATCGAGATGCGGGCGACGCGCTCGGCCTCGGCCAGTACCTGCTTCTCGTAGGCCGCGGCATCGGCGGGCTTGCG
>JAXDGY010000220.1:0-7419 GCA_034664785.1 Solirubrobacteraceae bacterium | reverse complement strand
GGCCGACGCTGACGACGTGCGCGTGGAAGCGGCGCCCCTTGCGATCCACGCACACGATGTCGCCGGGGGCGATGCCCTTCGACGAGAGCCGCTCCACGCGTTCGGCGGAGGCAGGCGCATCGGCCGGCACGTCGATGAGGCGGGGGTGGTCCACGGCCGGGGACGGTAGGTGGCGCAGCGGACGCCTCCGCCGCGGTTAGGGTCGGCGCCGATGAGCGACTTCGGGGACACCATCGCCACCGCCTACCGCGCCGACGGCCCCGTCGTCGTGCTCGGCCGCGGCGTCCACGACGGCGCCGTGGTGTCCGAGGCGGTGGTCCAGGTCCCGCTGAAGATGGTCAATCGGCACGGCCTGGTCGCGGGCGCGACGGGCACGGGCAAGACGAAGACCCTCCAGGGGATCACCGAGCAGCTGTCGGCGGCGGGCGTCCCGGTCTTCGTCGCGGACGTCAAGGGCGACCTCTCGGGCCTCGCCGCGCCAGGCGACCCCACCGGCGGCGCCGCCAAGCGGGCGGCCGACCTCGGGATCCCCTACGCGCCCGCGGCCTTCCCCGTCGAGTTCCTGGCCCTCGGCGGCCTCGGCCCGGGCGTGCCCGTCCGCGCGACCGTCTCCGACTTCGGCCCGCAGCTGCTGGCCAAGGTCCTCAAGTCCAACGAGACCCAGGAGCAGAGCCTGGGGCTCGTCTTCCACTACGCGGACGAGAAGGGGCTGCCGCTCCTGGACCTCTCCGACCTGCGTGCGCTGCTGACCTTCCTGTCCTCCGACGCGGGCAAGGCGGAGCTCGAAGGCATCGGCGGCCTGTCGAGCGCGACGGTCGGCGTGCTGCTGCGCGCCCTGGTCGGGCTGGAGGACGGCGGTGGGAACGAGTTCTTCGGCGAGCCGATGTGGGACATCGCCGACCTGCTGCGGACGGACGCCGACGGCCGCGGGATCGTCTCCTGCCTCGAGCTCGCCGCCGTCCAGGAGCACCCCGAGCTCTTCTCCACCGCGCTGATGTGGCTGCTGGCCGAGCTGTTCGAGGCGCTGCCGGAGGCGGGCGACCTCGACAAGCCCAAGCTCGTCTTCTTCTTCGACGAGGCGCATCTGCTGTTCGACGAGGCCACCGACGCCTTCCTGGACGCCATCGAGCGGACCGTGCGCCTGATCCGCTCCAAGGGCGTGGGCGTCTTCTTCGTCACCCAGACGCCCAAGGACGTCCCGGCGTCCGTGCTGGCGCAGCTCGGCAACCGCTTGCAGCACGCGCTGCGGGCCTTCACGCCGGACGACGCGAAGGACCTCCGGGCGACGGTCTCGACCTTCCCGAAGTCCGAGTTCTACGACCTGGAGGAGCTGCTGCCGCAGCTCGGCATCGGCGAGGCCGCGGTGACGATCCTGTCCGAGACCGGCGTCCCCACGCCCGTCGTCCACACGCGGCTGGTCGCGCCCGCCTCCCGCATGGCCCCGGCCGACGACGTCGACGCCGCGGCCAAGGCCTCGTCGCTGCACGCCAAGTACGCCACGCGGGTCGACGCGGTCTCGGCGCGGGAGCAGCTGGCCGCCCGCACGGAGGCCGCCGCCGAGGCGAAGCCGCCGCCGGTGGCCGCCCCGCCCACGCCCAAGCCCGAGCACCACGAGGCGGCGGAGGCCGGCGCCGGCGGGGCGGAGGCCATCGGGAAGTTCCTGAAGTCGCGGGAGGGCAAGCGGCTCCAGAACCAGGTCGTGCGCGGCGTGTTCGGAATGCTGCGCAAGCGCCTTTGACACGCTGTCGGCATGACCGACGCCAGGCCGGAGCTCACCTCACCCCGCGGCCTCCCCCCGGCGCCCGGGTACAGCCACGTCGCGAGCATCCCGGCCGGTCGTCTCGTGTGGACCTCCGGCCAGGTGGCGATCGAGCCGGACGGGACGGTGGCGGCCCCCGGAGACTGGGAGGGCCAGACGCGGCTGGCCTTCGCCAACGTGGGCCGCGCGCTGGCGGGCGCGAGCGCGCGCTGGGCCGACGTGGTGAAGCTCACGATCTTCGTCACCGACCTCTCAGAGCTGGCGACGATCCGCGCCGTGCGGGACGAGTTCGTCGCGACCGCGCGCCCGCCGACGAGCTCGCTGGTGCGGGTCGCCGGGCTCGTCCACCCCGACCTGCTCATCGAGGTCGAGGCCGTGGCCTGGAGGCCGTGAGGACCGCTACGCGCTCGACAGCGCCTCCTGCACGGCCCGGGTGATCCGGCGGTGCAGGCGGACGTTGGCCGCGCGGTCGCCACGGACCTCGAGCAGCGTGACGCCGTCGTGGGCGAGGCCGTCGTCGAGCGCGGCCCGGAAGCCGGGGAGGTCGCGCGCGAGCACGTGGCGCAGCCCGAACAGGGCAGCGACGCGCTCGGGGTCCAGGCCGGTGGGGGTGGCGACGTGCTGCTCGAAGACGTCGCGCTCGCGGGCGACGGGGAGGAAGTCGAAGATCCCCCCGCCCGCGTTGTCGAGCAGGACGATCGTCAGCGGCAGCCGCGTGCGGTGCGCGGCGAGCAGGCCGCCGAGGTCATGCGCGAGCGCCACGTCGCCGATGAGCAGCACGACGGGCCCAGCGCTGCCGGCGGCAACGCCGAACGCGGTGGACACGACGCCGTCGATGCCGTTCGCGCCGCGGTTGGAGAGCACGCGCGGCGGGTCGTCGCGCACGCCGAAGAAGGTCTCGACGTCCCGGATCGGCATGGACGCCGACACCACGAGCGTCGCCGACGCGGGCAGGGCGCCACCGAGCTCCAGCGCCACGCCCGGCTCGGAGAGCTCGTTGCCCACGGCCTCGCGGATCGCGGCCGCCGCGAGCTCGTCCGCCCGCCGCCAGCCGCCGAGCCATGCGGGGTCCGCCGGCACCGCGCCGGCAGCCGCCCCCGCCAGCGCCGCGACCGGATCGACGGCCAGGATCAGGTCGACGGCGGCGAACGGGTCCTGCCAGGCGTCCTCGTCGTCGAGGCTGACCTGCACGCCGATCCCGTCGGACGCGAGCCAGCCGCGCAGCGCCTTCGACGTCGGCAGGTCGCCCGCACGCACGACGACGTCCGGGGTCGTGGCGTCGGCGAAGGCCGGGTGGCGCAGCAGCAGGTCCCAGTGCGCGACGGCGGCGGGACCGGTGCGGCCGCCGGACAGCGGATCGGCCAGCAGCGGCCACCCGGCGGCCGCGGCGAACGCGGCGGCCGCGCGCCCCAGGCCGCGGCCGCGCTCGTGACGGCCGAGGACGACCACGCCGCGCTGGGCGGCCCGCACGATCGGGGCGAGCGCCTGCGCGCCGCCGCTCGCGACCGGGTCGGCCGGCGGCGCCGACCGCGCGACCCACGGCCGCCCGTCGGGCCGGCCGCTCGGGTCCTCGGGGAGCTCCTCGCCCTCGGGGAGCAGGAGCGGCTCGCGCAGCGCGAAGTTCAGGTGCACGGGGCCCGGCGTGGCGGACGCCGCCGTCCAGAAGGCGCGGCACGCGAGCTGCCGAATCCACCGCAGGCGCTCCGGCGTGGCGGCGTGGGTGCCGACCTCGAAGAACCACTTCACCGCGTCCCCGTAGAGCTTGACCTGGTCGATGGTCTGCCCGGCCCCGACGCCGCGCAGCTCCGGCGGGCGGTCCGCGGTCAGCACGACGAGCGGCACCCGCGCCTCCGCGGCCTCGATGACCGCGGGCAGGTAGTTGGCCGCCGCCGTGCCGGAGGTGCACGCCAGCGCGGTGGGGCGCCCGGTCGCCTTGGCGACCCCCAGGCCGAAGAACGCCCCGGCGCGCTCGTCGACGTGCGACCAGGTCGGGACGGCCTCGTGGCGCGCGAGCGCGAGGACGAGCGGCGTGGAGCGCGAGCCCGGCGACGTGCACGCGCCGGCCAGGCCGCAGCGCGCGAGCTCGTCGACGAACGCGCGCAGGAGCAGGTGGGTGTCTAGGGTCTCGGAGATGGGCTCGGAGGAGGTCGGCTCACCCACCGCGCGCGAGGCACTCGTCCTGCTCCACGGCTTCGCGGGCACGGGGGGCGCGTGGGAGGACGTGATCGCCGCGCTGGGGCCTGCACGCTACCGACCGGTCGCGCCGGACCTCCGCGGGCACGGCACCGCCGGGCGGGCCCGCCCCATCTCCTTCGCCGCGTGCGCCTCCGACGTCCTCGACGCCGCCCCGGGCCGGTTCGCGCTGGCCGGGTACTCGCTCGGCGGCCGCGTCGCGCTCCACGCGGCGCTGGAGGCCCCCGAGCGCGTCACGCGGCTCGTCCTCGTCGCGACGACCGCAGGGCTCGAGGACCCCGCGTCCCGCGCCGAGCGGCGCCGCGCCGACCACGACCTCGCGGCCTGGGCCGAGCACGCCGACCGGGAGTCCTGGATCCGGCGCTGGACCGCGCAGCCGATCTTCGCCGGCACCCCGCCCGAGGCCGCGGCCCGCTGGGAGCGCGACCTGCGCCGCAGCGACCCGGGCGACCTCGCGGCGGTGCTGCGGGGCATCGGGACCGGCGAGATGACGCCGCTGTGGGACCGCCTGCCCACGCTCACGATGCCCGTCGACGTCGTCGTCGGGGAGCGCGACGCGAGGTTCACCGCGCTCGGCCGGCGGCTGGCCGCCGCGCTGCCACGGGCGCGGCTGACCGTCGTGCCCGGCGCGGGCCACGGCCTGCCGCGCGAGGCCCCCGCGGCGCTCGCCGCCCTCCTAGAGGAGTCCTGGGCCTGACGGGACGGCGATCCTGCCGTCGCGCACGGCCAGCGAGGCGGGCGGGGCGACGTCGAAGGCCGACAGCGTCGCCAGCCCGCAGGGCAGGTCGACCCGCAGCGCCGCCGCCGCGTGGACGGCGGCCGCGACGCCGAGCGGGCCGTCGTAGCTCGAGGCCAGGTAGACGTCGGCGCCGGTGGCGCGCACGAGCGCGGCCTGGGCCAGCAGCGACGACAGCCCGCCGCAGCGCGAGACCTTCAGGCAGACCGCGTCGGCGACCGAGGCGGTGAGCGCCCCGGCGTCGCCGGCCGTCTCGTCCATCGAGATCCGGGTGGCCACCTGCTCGCGCACCGCGCGCAGTCCCGCGATGCCGTGGACGGGCTCCTCGACGAGCTCGAGCCCCACCGGCACGAGCGCCTGGATCGCCTGCACGGCCTGCTCGACGGTCCACGCGCCGTTGGCGTCCAGCCGGATGGTCAGAGCCGGACCGCCCGCCGCACGCACAGCCGCGAGCCGGGCCGCGTCGTCGCCGACGCCGACCTTCACCTTCACGCACGTGAAGCCGGCCTCGATCGCGGCCACGGTCTGGGCGAAGGCGCCGGAGCGGTCGAGCGCGCCGAGCGTCGCGTTCACCGGCACGGTGGCGGGCGGGTCGTCGGTGAGCAGGTCGGCCACGCGCCGGCCCTGGCGGCGGCCCGCGCGGTCCCAGAGCGCGAGGTCGATGGCGGCGATCGCCTGCGGGATGTCCGCCACCGCGCGGCACGCGTCGAGCAGCGCGGGGCCCGGCGTGCCGGGTGCCGCCTCGCGGAGGACCTCGGCGTAGACGACGAGCGCCTCCTCGACCACGACCAGGGGCACGCCGTCATAGGGCTCCAGCGGCGCGGCCTCGCCCCGGCCGGTCACGCCGTCGTCTCCCGTCAGGCGCACGCGCACGAGCTCGCGCGTCGTCAGCTCGCCCCACGCCGTGGCCAGCGGCTCGCGGAGGGGCAGCGACACGCGCTCGGCGCGGAGCTCCATCAGCTCAGCAGGATCCCGGCCGCCAGCAGGACGCAGAAGACGAGCTCGAGGCGCCCGGCGTCGGCGAGCGCGCGGTTCAGCGTCGGCCCGTCGGCGTGGTTGCGCACCGTGCGCACGAGGGGGACGGCGAGCGGCAGCGCCAGCCAGGTCAGCGCCAGCCACGGCGAGAGCGGCCCGAAGATCCAGGGGATGAGCGCCGCCGGGAAGGCGAGGTAGACCATCGCGGCGAACATGTCGCGCGTCCGGTTGCGCCCCAGCCGCACGGCCAGCGTCCGCTTGCCGACGCGCGCGTCGGTGTCGAGGTCGCGGACGTTGTTGACGACCAGGATCGCGCTGACCAATAGTCCGACGGGCACCGCGAGCACGAAGGCCTCCCACGGCCAGCGCTCGATCTGCGCGAACGTCGAGCCGGCGACGGCGACGATCCCGAAGAACAGGAAGACGAAGACCTCGCCGAGGCCCTCGTAGCCGTAGGGCCGCGGGCCGCCGGTGTACAGCACCCCGGCCAGGATCGACAGCACCCCCAGGACGGCGAGCTCCCAGCCCGCGACCGCGACGAGGTAGACGCCGCACAGCACCGCCAGGCCGAAGGTGATGTACGTCGCGATGAGGACCTGGCGGGGCGGGACGAGGCCCCCCGCGGTCACCCGCACGGGGCCCAGGCGGTCCTCGGTGTCGGCGCCGCGCCGGGCATCGGAGTAGTCGTTGGACAGGTTCGTCCCGACCTGGATGAACAGCGCGCCGAGCAGCGCGGCGATGAACGCGCCGACCCGGAAGCGGTCGGCCAGCGGCTGGGCGAGGGCCGTGCCGACGAGCACGGGCGCCACCGCGGCGGGCAGCGTCCGCACGCGGGCGGCCATGAGCCAGATCTTCACCATGGAGTGCGCTAGGCCCGCTTCGGGAACCGGCTGAAGTCGGGGCGGCGCTTCTCCTTGTAGGCCTCGCGCCCCTCCTTGGCCTCGTCGGAGGCGTAGAAGAGGAGGTTCGCGTCGTGCGCGAGCTGCTGGATGCCGGCGTAGCCGTCCTCGTGGGCGTGGAAGCTCGACTTGACCAGGCGCAGCGCGAAGGGGGAGAGGGCGAGCATCTCGCGGCACCACTGCACCGTCTCCTCCTCCAGTCGCTCGAGCGGCACCACGGTGTTGACGAGCCCCATCTGCAGGGCCTGGGCCGCGTCGTACTGGCGGCAGAGCAGCCAGAGCTCCTTGGCCTTCTTGGTCCCGATGAGGTCGCGCAGCAGCGATGCGCCGAAGCCCCCGTCCCAGGACCCGACGCGCGGGCCGGTCTGCCCGAAGCGGGCGTTGTCGGCGGCGATCGTCAGGTCGCAGCAGAGGTGCAGGACGTGGCCGCCGCCGATCGCGTAGCCCGCCACCATCGCCACGATCGGCTTGGGCAGGCGCCGCATCTGGACCTGCAGGTCGGTGACGTGGAAGCGCCCCACCTTCGCGCCCTCCGGCACGTAGCCCGTGTCGCCCCGGACACGCTGGTCGCCGCCGGAGCAGAAGGCCAGCGGGCCCTCGCCGGTGAGGATGACGACGCCGACCTCCGCGTCCTCGCGGGCGCGGTCGAGGGCGTCGGAGACCTCGACCAGCGTCTGGGGACGGAACGCGTTGCGGACCTCAGGGCGGGCGATGGTGATCTTCGCGATGCCGTCGCCGCTGAGCTCGTAGCGGATGTCCTCGTACTCGCCGTCCGGCCTCCAGGTCACTGACATGGAGGCGCAGGGTACTTTGGGAGCGATGCGCGTCGACGCCTGGCTCCCGCGCGCGGCGCGCGC
>JAXDGY010000219.1:0-17974 GCA_034664785.1 Solirubrobacteraceae bacterium | reverse complement strand
GGGAGGCGTTCACCTGGGACTTCATCGGGCACCTCCAGAGCCGCAAGGTCAAGCAGGTCCTCCCGCTCGTGCGCCTGGTGCACGGGGTCGCGACCGACAGCGTCGTCGCGCAGCTCGCCCGCCACGCGACACCCGACACCGAGGTGCTCGTCGAGGTCAACGTCGCCCGCGAGCCCGGCAAGGGCGGGGTGGACCCCGACGACCTCGACGCGTTCATCGCGTCGTGCCGCGCGGCCGGCGCGCGGGTCGGCGGCCTGATGACGATGCCGCCCCTCGTCACCGACCCGGAGGACAGCCGCCGTTGGTTCGCCGCGCTCGCCGAGCTCGCCGCCGCCCGCGGGCTCGCGCGCCTGTCGATGGGAACCACCCAGGACTACGCCGTCGCTGCCGAGGAAGGCGCTACGATCGTGCGCATCGGCACGAAGCTCTTCCGCTGAGAGGGAGGAGAACCGTCCCCGAGGGCTAACCTTGCACCAAGCATGGCTGTCCGCGACTCCTGGCACCGCGCGCTCGTCTACTTCGGCCTGGCCGAGGAGCGCGACCCTGCCGACTACGACGACGAACCCGACTACGAGCCCGAGGCCGTCCTCGAGGAGCGCTACCGGGAGCGTCCGAACGTCCGTCGCCTGCGCAAGCCCCGCAGCGACTTCGACGACATCTTCGCCGACGACGAGCCGCCGCGCACGACGCGCCTGCGCTCCGTCGGGGCCAACGGCTCCCGCGGCGGCGACGACGTCCGCGTCCACCTCGTCATCCCCAAGTCGTTCAACGACGCCCAGCAGGTCGCCGACCGCTTCAAGGACTCGATCCCCGTCGTCCTGAACCTGCAGGGGACCGACAACGACCTCTCCAAGCGCCTGATCGACTTCGCCTCCGGCCTGACCTACGCGCTGGACGGCGGGATGCAGCGCATCGCCGACAAGGTGTTCATGCTCACGCCGCGCAACGTGCAGATCTCCGCGGAGGAGCGGGCGCAACTGATAGAAAAGGGCTTCTTCAACCAGGCCTAGGCTTTTGCGGGGCGCCTCGTCGCGCCTCGCGCCCCCCGCCGGCCGGGGCCCGTGCTGGCGCACTGTGCCCCGGCGCCGTGCGGCACGATCGCACGACGATCCGCGCCGCAAAACCTGAGGCCACCGCGTGGTTCGCCGGCGCTCCCGCGAGCCAGCCGCCTCCCGAGCACGTACAGTCCACGCCGTGCAGATCGGGCTCGTTGGATCGGGGAACATGGCGCGGGCGATGGCCCGTGGCTGGGGGCGGCCGGTGCTGTGCACCGCCGCGCGGCCCGAGCGCGCGCAGGCCCTGGCCGACGAGGTCGGCGGCGAGGCTGTCGCGTCGAACGCGGAGCTCGCCCGGCGCGCTGATCTCGTGGTCCTGTGCCACAAGCCCGCCCAGCTCGCCGCGGTGGCTGCAGAGGTCGGGCCGCACGCGCGGCGCGTCGCCTCGGTCCTCGGCGGCACGTCGCTCCCCGAGCTGCGCGCCGCCTACCCCGGCATCCCGGTGCATCGCTTCATGCCCAACACCCCGGTCGCCGTGCGCGCCGGGGTGATCGCGCACGCCGAGGGGCCGGACGACGACCCGGAGGTGCTCGACCTCTTCCGCGAGCTCGGCAGCGTCATCACCGTCCGCGACGACCAGATCGACGCCGCCGCCGGCCTGATGGGCTGCGCCCCCGCGTACTGGGCGCTGGTCGTGGAGGCCCAGGTCGACGCCGGCGTGCGCGCGGGCATCCCGGCTGACCGGGCCGCCGAGATGGTCGTGCAGACCATGGCGGGCTCGGCCGCGCTGCTCGCCGCCGGCGGCCCCGACACGCTGGCCATGCGCCGCGCGGTCGCGTCGCCGGGCGGCTCGACCGCCCGCGGGCTCGCCGCGCTCGAGCGCGGCGGGGTGCGCGCCGCCTTCTCCGACGCCATGGACGCGGTGCTCGCCCGATGACCCGCAACGACGTCGCCGACTTCGTCCTGACGGTGGCGCGGGTCTACTCGCTGGTCATCATCGCCTACATCCTGAGCCAGCTGTTCTTCGGCTTCGGCGGGCGGATGCCCTACAGCCGCGTGGGCAGCGCCGTGCTCGGCTTCCTGCGCGACACGGTCGAGCCCTACCTGCGCATCTTCCGGCGGTTCATCCCGCCGCTGGGCCCGCTCGATCTCAGCCCGATCATCGCCCTGTTCGTGCTGCAGATCGTGGCGAACATCGTCGCGAACATCATCGCGGGCTAGTGGCGCCGGTCGCCCGGGCCTGGCTGCGCGCCGGCCTCGTCCTCGCGGTCGTCTTCGCCCTGGACCAGATCACCAAGGCGCTCGTCCGCTCCGGGCTGGCGGTCGGGCAGGAGGATCCCGTGTTCCCCGCGGTGACGCTCGTGCACGTGCGCAACCGCGGCGTCGCCTTCAGCGCGCTGGAGGGCCGCACCGGGCTGGTCACCGTCGTCATCGGCCTCGCCGTCCTGGCCCTCGTGATCTGGTTCGCGCGCCACGCGACCCGGCGGCTGGTGTGGCTGCCGGTCGGCCTGCTCGCCGGCGGGGCGGCGGGCAACATCGTCGACCGTGCGCGGCACGGGGCGGTCACCGACTTCATCAAGCTCCCGGCATGGCCCGCCTTCAACGTGGCCGACATGGCGATCACCTTCGGCGTGCTTGCGCTGCTCTACGTCGTGGAGCGCTCGGATGCACCTGACCGCTGAGCCCGAGGCCGCAGGCGCCCGGCTGGACGCCTACCTCGCCGGGCCGCTGGGCTCGCGGACCCGCGCGCAGCGGCTCATCGACGCCGGCGCCGTGCGGGTCGACGGGGCGCTCGTCGCCAAGCGCCACCGGCTCCGGGGCGGCGAGGCCATCGCCGTCGACGAGTCCCTCGACCCCGTCGCCGCGCCGCTGCCCGCCGGCGACGGCCCGCCCGCGCCGTTCGGCGTCGCCTTCGAGGACGAGCACCTGCTGGTCGTCGACAAGCCGGCGGGCGTCGTCGTGCACCCCGCGCGCGGCAACCGCGAGGGCACGCTCGCGCAGGCCCTGGAGGGCCGCGTGGCCGGGGGCGAGGACCCGTTCCGGGCGGGGATCGTCCACCGGCTGGACAAGGACACGAGCGGGCTGCTCGTCGTCGCGAAGTCGGAGGACGTGCACCGCGCGCTGAAGGCCGCGCTGCAGGCGCGCGAGATCACGCGGGAGTACCTCGCGCTGGTCGACGGACGGCCCCCGGCCCGCACGGGGACGATCGACGCGCCGATCGGCCGCGACCGCCGAGTGCGCACCCGGATGGGGACGGACACCGATGAGCCCAAGGCCGCCGTGACCCACTTCGCGCTCGAGCGCGCGCTGCCGCGGCACTCCCTGCTGACCGTGCGCCTGGACACCGGGCGCACCCACCAGATCCGGGTGCACCTGCAGGCCATCGGGCACCCGGTCGCCGGGGACCCGGAGTACGGGAAGGCCGGCGAGCTCGGCCTGACGCGACAGTTCCTGCACGCCGCCCGGCTGGCCTTCACCCACCCGCTCACCGGCGCCCCCGTCGACTGCCGCTCGCCGCTCCCGGAGGACCTCGAGGCGGCGCTGCGAGCGGCCTCGGGCTGAGCGGCCGCTGACGGGCGGCCGTGGCGGCGCTTGCCCTACACTGGACGGTCGAATCAGTCCCCTATCCGCGCGATCGAGGACACGGCCCTGCCCGGCGCACCAATGACGCCGGGTCCGTGATCCCCCTCGCCGCGCGAGTCCGTCACACACATTCAGCAAGGGAGCAGTCTCATGGCGACCCAGGTCGGCATCAGGGAGCTGCTGGAGTCCGGAGTGCACTTCGGTCACCAGACGCGCCGTTGGAACCCCAAGATGCGCCGCTTCATCCACGGCGAGCGCGGCGGCATCTACATCATCGACCTCCTGAAGACCGAGCGGCTGCTCGGCCAGGCCCAGGAGTTCGCCGGCACGCTGGCCCACCGCGGTGGGACCGTCCTGTTCGTCGGCACCAAGAAGCAGGCCCGCGACGGCGTCAAGTCGATCGCCGAGGCCGCCGGGCAGCCCTACGTCAACCACCGCTGGCTCGGCGGACTGCTGACGAACTTCCAGACGATCTCGCAGCGCATCAAGCGCCTGCACGACCTCGAGCGCTGGGAGACCGAGGGCCAGCTGGCCCTGCTGCCCACGCGCGAGCGGATGGCGGCCCAGGCCGACCTCGCGAAGCTGCGGGCGAACCTCGGCGGCGTCAAGCACATGCAGCGCCCGCCCGACGCCATCTTCATCATCGACCTGAAGACCGAGGTCATCGCGGTGCAGGAGGCCAAGCGGCTGCGCATCCCGATCATCGGCCTGGTCGACACCAACTGCGACCCGGACGGCATCGACTACGTCATCCCGGGCAACGACGACGCGATCCGTGCCTGCGACGTCATCACCAAGGCCCTGGGCGACGTGATCCAGGAGGGCCGCGGCGCCTTCCAGGAGGCCGAGACCCAGCGCCTCCAGCGCCAGCAGGAGGAGGAGGCCCGCCGTCAGGCCGAGGCCCAGGCCGCCAAGCAGGCCGCCGAGCAGGCCCAGCGCGCGGCCGAGGTGGCCGCTCGCGCCGAGCAGGAGGCCCCGCAGGCCGCTGCCGCCGCCGCGGCCGAGCCGGCCTCCCAACCCGCCCAGCAGCCCGCGGGCGACCCGAAGGTGACCGCCGAGGGCGGCGGGGACCGCAACGTCGCCGAGGCCCAGGTCGCCGCCGCGGTGCAGGCCGAAGGGCGCCCGCAGCCCGACCCGCACGTCGCACCGTCGGCCACCTCCGACACGGAGTCCGGCGACGACGACGGCGACTCCCCCAAGGTGGCCGTGCCGGCCGAGGAGCCCGCCAAGGATCCCGCTTCCACTCCCGAGACGCCGCTGACCGACGCGCTCGAGTCCGCGGCGGGCGGCGAGACCGCCGAGGAGGCCCCCAGCAATGGCTGAAGCCACGATCAGCGCGTCCGCCGTCAAGGAGCTGCGCCAGCAGACCGGCGCGGGGATGATGGACTGCAAGAAGGCCCTGCAGGAGGCCGGCGGCGACCACGACAAGGCCGTCGAGATCCTGCGGGTCAAGATGGGCAACAAGATCGGCAAGCTCGCCGATCGCGAGGCCGCCGAGGGCACCGTCCAGAGCTACATCCACGCCACCGGCAAGGTCGGCGTGCTCGTGGAGGTCGACTGCAACACCGACTTCGTGGCCCGCAACGACGACTTCGTCGAGTTCGCGCGCGACGTCGCCCTGCACGTCGCCGCGTCGCCGACGGTGCGCTACGTCTCCGAGGACGACGTGCCCCAGGAGGCCAAGGACGCCGAGACGCGCGTCTTCGAGCAGCAGGCCGCCGACAAGCCCGAGAACGTCCGCCCGCGGATCGTGGAGGGCATGCTCAAGAAGTGGCTGGGCGAGGTCGTGCTGCTCAACCAGGAGCACGTCAACGCCGACAAGCACGAGTCGAAGACGATCGAGGAGCTCCGCGCGGACCTCTCGGCCAAGACGGGCGAGAACGTCGTCGTGCGGCGCTTCGCGCGCTTCGCGGTGGGCGAGTAGGCTCGCCCGCCGGATGGACCACGACCCGGCCGTCTTCAACCGCATCCTCCTGAAGCTCTCGGGGGAGGCCCTGATGGGCTCCCTCGAGTACGGGACGGACCCCGAGCGCGTGCGCAGCGTCGCCCAGGCGATCAAGCGCATCCACGACCGCGGGGTGGAGGTGGCCGTCGTGGTCGGCGGCGGCAACATCTACCGCGGGATGAAGGCGGCCGCGGAGGGGATGGACCGCGCGACCGGCGACTACATGGGGATGCTCGCGACGGTCCTCAACGCGCTGCCGCTGCAGGACGCCCTCGAGGAGATCGACGTGACCGTGCGCGTGCAGAGCGCGCTGACGATCGCCGAGGTCGCCGAGCCCTACATCCGGCGCCGGGCGATGCGCCACCTGGAGAAGGGCCGGGTCGTCATCTTCGCCGCGGGCACCGGCAACCCGTTCTTCACGACGGACACGGCCGCCGCGCTGCGCGCCGTCGAGATCCACGCCGAGGCCATCCTCATGGCCAAGAACGGGGTGGAGGGCGTCTACACCGCGGACCCGCGCGAGGACCCCACGGCGACCATGCTGACCGAGGTCTCGCACATGGACGCGATCCAGCGCGGGCTGAAGGTGATGGACGCCACGGCGCTGACGCTGTGCCTCGAGAACGACCTGCCCATCCACGTGTTCAACATGGACGACGATCGCAACATCGACCGGATAGTGTCCGGTGAGCGGGTAGGGACGCTGGTGAGGACATGAGCGAGATCACAGACGAACTTCTCTCCGATGCCCGGGAGCGCATGCACAAGTCGGTCGAGGCGACGCAGCACGAGTTCGGCTCGGTCCGCACGGGGCGGGCCAGCCCGGCCCTCCTGGACCGCATCGTCGTCGACTACTACGGCGCCACCACGCCGCTGAACCAGCTCGCGACGATCAACGTGCCCGATGCGCGGATGCTGACCGTCCAGCCCTACGACCAGAGCTCGATCCGGACGATCGAGAAGGCGATCATGGAGTCCGACGTCGGGCTCACCCCGTCCAACGACGGCAAGCTGATCCGCCTCACGATCCCCGAGCTCAACGAGGAGCGCCGCCGCGAGCTCGTCAAGGTCGTCCGCGGCATCGCGGAGGACGGCCGCGTGGCGATCCGCAGCGTGCGCCGCGACGTCATGTCGGACCTCAAGGAGCTCAAGGACGGCGGCGACGTCGGCGCCGACGAGGAGCACCGCGCCGAGGTCGAGCTCCAGAAGCTGACCGACGCCCAGATCGGCGAGCTCGAGTCGCACCTGAAGGCCAAGGAAGCCGAGATCCTCGAGGTCTGACCGTGGAGGACGTCCCGCCGCAGAGGGCGCGGTACGTCGCCATCATCACGGACGGCAACGGCCGCTGGGCCCAGGCCCGCGGCCTCTCGGTCGGCGAGGGCCACCAGGCCGGCGCCGACGTGGTCAAGGCGCGCCTGCGCGACGCCGCCGAGTTCGGCGTCGAGGAGCTGACCGTCTACTCGTTCTCCACGGAGAACTGGTCGCGCAGCGCCGAGGAGGTCACCGCGCTGATGCGGATGTTCTCCGAGCGCCTGCTCAACGAGACGCCGGAGCTCAAGGCCGAAGGGGTGCGGATGCGGTTCGTCGGCTCGCGCGAGCGGGTCGCGTCGGCGCTGCTGGAGCAGATGGACTGGGCCGAGGCCGAGACCGCCGGCAACGACCGCATCACGCTGTTCGTGGCCTTCAACTACGGCGGGCGGGCCGAGATCCTCGAGGCCGCCGAGCGCTACAGCGGCGGGGGGGAGCAGGCCTTCCGCGAGGGCCTCTACGCGCCGGAGATGCACGACCCGGACCTGGTGATCCGCACCAGCGGCGAGCAGCGGCTGAGCAACTACCTGCTGTGGCAGTCGGCGTACTCGGAGCTCGTCTTCGCCGACGAGCTGTGGCCGGACTTCTCGCGGGAGGCCTTCCAGGCCGCGCTCGTGGCCTACGAGGGCCGCGCCCGACGGTTCGGAGGCCGCTGAGGTGCCCGCCGCGCCGCGGCGCCCCCCGCCGCGCCGCACCGCCGGCTCCGACCTCGGCGGCCGGATCCTCTTCGCGCTGCCCGCCCTGGCCTTCGCCGCGTTCCTCGTCGCCCGCGGCGGGATCGTCTTCACGGTCGGCCTGATCCTGCTCGGGCTGATCTGCCTGCACGAGCTGTACGGGATGTTCGCCTACGCGCATCCGTCGCGCCTGGCGGGCTTCGCGGGCCTCATCGGCCTCATGCTGGCCGCGAACTACGGCGACCAGCAGCAGGTGCTGCTCGCGCTCGTGGCGACGATCCCGCTCGCCTTCGGGCTGATCCTGCTGCAGCCCCGCGGCGGCATGCCGGGGATCAGCGTGACGATGCTCGGCGTGACGTGGATCGGCCTCGCGCTGGCCCACGCGGTCATGCTGCGCGAGCTGCCGCACGGCGGCGGCGTCGTGGTGGCCGTGCTGCTCGGGACCTTCGTCGGCGACACGGCCGCCTACCTCGGCGGACGCGCGTTCGGGCGCCGGCCGCTGGCCCCGTCGATCTCGCCCAACAAGACCGTCGAAGGCCTGCTCATCGGCATCGTGTTCGCCGTGGCCGTCGTCTGGTGGACGGGGCTCAGCCAGGCGTGGCTCGGCGGGACCCACGGGGCGCTGCTCGGCCTCGGGGTCGCTCTGGCCGCGCCGACGGGCGATCTCTTCGAGTCCTACCTCAAGCGCGACGCCGGGACGAAGGACACCGGGCGGCTGTTCGGGCCCCACGGCGGGGCGCTCGACCGCCTGGATGCGGTGCTGTTCGCCGCGGTCGTCGGCTACTACGTCTGGAACGCGCTGGCCTAGCCGTCGTCGGCGGCGTGCTGCTTGTCGTCGCCGGAGCCGCGCGAGGAGTCGCCTTCGGGCGACGAGCCCCCGTCGCCGGAGGGTGCCGTCCCGTCGGCCGCCGGCGCTGTCGTGGTCGGCGAGGATGCCTCCGACCGATCGCCGCCGTGGCTGCTGCCGCCGTCCTCGCCGGAGGACTCGCGCTGGACGGGCTTGGACACCGCGGGCTCGTCGGAGGACGGCGACTGGTCCCCCTCGTGGGCCGGCTTGGTCGCGTCCGAGCCGCCGTCGTCGCCCGCCGGGCGTGCCGGCTCGTCGGTGGGGCGGCCTTGCTCGCGATCGTCCGAGCCGGAGCCGGAGCCGGAGCCGGAGCCCGGCGCGCCCGTGCTCGCGCCGTGCTGCTGCCGGCTGCTGGTGCCCTTGCCGGTCGCGTGATGGACCACGGCCGCGGTCCTGCGCGGCGTGACGAGCGCGACCGGGGTGGGGTGCGGCACCGCGACGGCGACGCCGGCCGCGGGCGCTGCGGCCGCGGCGCGGCGGGGCGCCGACCGGTGGGCCTGCGTGGACCCGCCGTGCGTCGCGGAGGACGTTGCCGGGCGGTGGCCCATCTGCTGGCCCGCGAGGCCGCCCACGACGCCGCCCGCGACGACGGTCACGGCGGCGAGCTTCGCCCCGAGCCCCGCGAGGCCCGCCGAGCCACCGACCGTGAGGCCCTCCGCCATGCCGTGCACGGCGGGTGCTGCCGGCTGGGCGGCGGCCGCCCAGGCCACGAGCGGTCCGGGGGTGACGGCGGTCGCGGCCGCGCGCAGCGTCCCGCGGGCGCGGTGGAGCATCCCGCGCACGGTGCTCTCGGGCAGCGCCAGGTCGTGGGCGACCTGGTCGTAGCTGTCGCCGTGCACCGCCGTGCGCAGCAGCACGTCGCGCTGCAGCTCGGGCAGGCGGGCCAGGCCGGCGAGCGTCTCGCGGACGACGGTCCGCCGCTCGATCTCCTCCTGCGGCAGCACGCCGCCCTGGAGGGACGCCTGGAGCTCGACGTGGTCATAGCCCGAGCGCTTGCGCGCGTCCAGCGCGCGGTTGTGGGCGATGCGGTGCAGCCAGGCGCGCGGGTGCTGGACCTCGTCGCCGGCGTGCAGCGCCTGCCAGGCGGACAGCAGCGCCTGCTGGACGGCATCCTCGGCGCGGCCCTCGGAGAGCAGCAGGCGCCGGCAGTGCGTCACGAGCTCGTGGCGGTGGCGGCGCACGAGCGCCTCGAAGGCCGCCTCGCTGCCCGAACGCGCGAGCGCGACCAGGCGCTGGTCGCTCTGGGCGCGCAGGATGACCGCTGAGGGCTTCGGGGGCGTCATCGGATCAGATCATGCCGGGGAGGGGCGCCGCCGGGGTGGCGGCGCCCCTGAAACCGGACGATCAGCTGGCGGGGCGGAGCAGCTCGATCTCGTCGAACGTGGCCACGCCGTCGGTGATCTCGATCCTGGCGCGACGGATCAGCGCACCCGCGGTCAGCGCGGACTGGTCGCACGCGGAGGAGGAGGACTGGGCGGAGCCGTGCTCGCCGTCGTCGTCGCCGGACTCGTTGTCGTTCTCGTTCTCGTCGTCGCCCTGCGTCGTCGAGGTGCCGGGGACGACCGGCGTGGTCGAGGGGGCGGACGTCGTGCCCTGCGCGTCGTCGTCCTCGCCGCCGTCGGAGCGGATCTTCGCGGCGGCCGTGGTCGTGGTGGGAGCCGGGGCCATGGGCGCCGTCTTGCAGGAGATGCTCGTCTTGTCCGTGACGCGGCCGGCGGTGGTGCCGTCGGGGTGCTGCAGCGTCAGCTTGCCGCCGGTGAACGAGAGCACGGTCACCTGGCCCGCGGTGGGCGTCGCCGGCGTCGGGTCGACGTACTGGCGGTTCTTCGACGTGCGCAGGACCTTCACGCGGGCCTTCGCGTGGCGCTTGTGCTGCTTCTTGCCGTGGCTGCTGTGGCGCTTGCCGTTGCTGCTGCTGTCTCCGCGTGCCTCGGCGACGCCTGGGACGAGGGCGAGGGCGAGGCAGGTGATCGCTGCGATGACAGCGGTCGTCGTACGTGAACGCATGGGTCTCCTCCTGGTGCGCCCAGGGCCGTCTGCTGGCCCAGGCTCCGTTGGCTGACCTCCCTGAGACGACGCGCGTGGCGGTTCCTCACACGATACACGCGAAGTTCCCAGCCGCAGGTTCGGGCACGGACGATCGTAGGGGGACTTCAGGCGCCGGTCTCAGCCGTGGACGTCAGGCGCCGAGGCGCCCACGCAAGTCGGCCAGGGTGCCGCCGAGGATGCGGTCGCGCACCTGGGCGACGATCGGCCCGCGGAGCAGGAGCCCGAGCCGGCGGCCGGGGTCGACGGACAGGCGGTAGGTCACGCGGCTACGGCCGTCGCCCGCCGCGGTCACCTCGAGGATGCCGTCCAGCGCCCGCACGTCGCCGGACTCCGAGTGCCAGGAGACCGCCCGGCCCTCGTCGTAGGCGTACCGCAGCACCACCCGCACCGTCTTCACCTTCGCGTCGTTGTCCGACTCGACCAGGACGGGCCGCCCGTGGTCGTCGGTCTCCTTGGTCTGCGCGTGCTTGACCAGCGACATCCACTCGGGATAGGCGGCGACGTCACCGATGACGGCCCAGACCGCCTCGGGGTCGGCATCGAGCTCTTCGGACCGCTCGCCGCTGATCATGGCACCAGAGCCTACGTGGCTACCCTTGCGGGCGTGCCCCGCCGCCTGCTCATCCTCGGGTCCACCGGGTCGATCGGCACCCAGGCCCTGGACATCGTCGCCCGGGCTGATGATCTGGAGCTCGTCGGCCTCAGCGCGGAGCGTTCCTGGGAGCCCCTGGTCGCCCAGGCGCGCGAGCACGGCGTGCAGCGGATCGCGCTGGCGGACGCCGACGCCGGCGCCCGTGCGGCGGAGGCGTGGACGGACGGCGAGGTGCTCGTGGGGGCGGAGGGCCTCGTGCGCCTCGTGCTCGAGTCGCGTCCCGACCTGGTGCTCAACGCGCTGGTCGGCTCCGCCGGCCTCGGCCCGACGGTCGCGACGCTCGGCGAGGGGATCGACCTCGCGCTGGCCAACAAGGAGTCGCTGGTCGTCGGCGGCGAGCTCGTCATGCAGCTCGCGGAGGCCACGGGCGCACGCATCCTGCCGGTCGACTCCGAGCACTCCGCCCTGCACCAGCTCGTGTCCGGCGAGCGACCCGGCAGCGTGGAGAAGCTGGTCCTGACCGCCAGCGGCGGGCCGTTTCGCGGGCGCACGCGCGCGGAGCTCGAGGACGTGACGGTCGAGCAGGCGCTCGACCACCCCACCTGGGCGATGGGGGGGACGATCACGATCGACTCGGCGACGCTGATGAACAAGGGCCTGGAGGTCATCGAGGCGCACCACCTCTTCGGGGTGCCCTACGACCGCATCGACGTCGTCGTGCACCCGCAGTCCATCGTGCACGCCTACGTGACCTTGGTCGACGGGGCCGCGCTCGCGCACCTCGGCCACCCGGACATGCGGGTCCCGATCGCCTACGCGCTGCACGACCCCGAGCGCGTCGACGTCCCCGTCCGGCCGCTCGATCTCGCCGAGGTCGGGTCGCTGACCTTCGAGCGCGTCGACGAGGACGCGTTCCCGTGCCTGCGCCTCGCGCGCGACGCCGCGATCGCCGGCGGCACGGCGCCCTGCGTGCTCAATGCCGCCAACGAGGTCGCCGTGCACGCCTTCCTGCAGGGCCGCCTCGGCTTCCTCGGCATCCCCGCGGTCATCGAGGGCACGCTCGAGCGCCAGCCCGCGCTGCCCGTGCGCGCCTTCGAGTCGCTCTACGAGGCCGACCGCGAGGCGCGGGCGACCGCCGCCGAGCTCGTGGCGGTCCTGGCCTGAAGCCGTCCTGGGCCGACCTCCGCGAGCGCGGACGCCGACCTTCTACCTTGGATCCCCGCCGTGTCCTACTTCCTCGCCTTCGCGGGCTTCGCAGCCCTGATCATCCTCCACGAGTTCGGCCACTTCGCCGCGGCCAAGGCCGTCGGCATGCGCGTGGAGCGCTTCATGCTGTTCTTCCCGCCGATCGCGGCCAGGGTCCGCCGCGGCGAGACCGAGTACGGCGTGGGCCTGATCCCGCTCGGGGGCTACGTGAAGATCACCGGGATGAGCCCGAACGAGGAGATCCCCGAGGAGATCGCCCACCGGGCCTACTACCGCCAGCCGGTCTGGAAGCGGATCGTCGTCATCGCCGCCGGCCCGGCGATGAACCTGCTCATCGCGTTCCTCATCTTCTGGGCCCTGTACGGCCTCCGCGGCCCCGCCGTCAGCACCGACCGGGTCGAGCAGCTCACGACGAAGAGCGCCGCCATCGGGATCCTGCGCCCCGGCGACCGGATCGTCGCCGTCGACGGCGTCCGCGGCGACCCGAACGCGCTGCGGGCGCAGATCGGCACGCACCGCTGCGCCGGCGCGCAGGTCGACGGCTGCCGGGCGTCCACGCCGGCGAAGCTCGAGATCGTCCGGAATGGCAGGCGCACGGTCGTGACGGTGACCCCGCGCTACTCCCAGGCCGACGGGCGCGCGCTGGTCGGGTTCGCCTTCGCCTCGCGGTCGGAGCCGCAGGGGCCGATCGAGGCCGCGGGCTCGAGCGTCTCGGGGATGTGGAGCGTGTCCAAGGCGACCGTCTCGGCGATCACGCGGATCTTCTACGACTCCAAGGCGCGCAAGGAGGTCTCGGGCGTCGTGGGGTCCTACGAGACGACCCGGCAGGTCATCAACACGTTCGGCTTCGTCGACGCCATGAACGTGCTCGCCGTCATCTCGCTGTCGCTGGCGATCGTGAACCTGTTCCCCTTCCTGCCGCTGGACGGCGGGCACATCTTCTGGGCGGTCGCGGAGAAGCTCCGGGGCCGGGCGATCCCCTTCGGCGTGATGGAGCGGGCCAGCGTCGTGGGCTTCATGCTCGTGCTGTTCCTGTTCGCGATCGGGCTCAGCAACGACATCGGGCGACTGCAGGGCCAAGGCTTCGGGGTCCGTTAGGCTCGGCCCTCCGGGACCGGTCACCGAGCCTGAGGGGTTGAGCATGGAGAGCAGCACCACGGAGCGCCGCGCGGTCGGCGCGGCGACGATCGCCGAGGCCTTCCGCCTGACGGCCGAGGAGCGCGAGGGCCTCGTCGCCCTGCGCACCCGCGGCGACGAGCAGTCCTGGACCTGGGGGCACCTGCGCGACCGCGTCGACGCCCTCGCGGGCGGCCTGACGACGCTCGGCCTGGCCAAGGGCGACTCGCTGGCGCTGCTGATCGCCAACCGCCCGGAGTTCCACCTCTGCGACCTCGCCGGGATGATGGTCGGGGCGGCGCCGTTCTCGATCTACATGCAGTACACGCCCGAGCAGATCCAGTACGTGGTCTCCGACGCGGGCGCGCGCATCCTGATCACCGAGCAGCAGTTCCTGCCCGGCGTCCTGGAGGCCCGCGAGCAGCTGCCCGACCTCGAGCACGTGATCGTCGTCGATGGCGAGGCGCCCGCCGGCGTCCTGGCCCTCGCCGACGTCGAGGCGTACGTGGCCGAGGGCTTCGACGTCGAGGCCTCGGTCGCCGCGATCGGCCCCGAGGACGTGCTGACCCTGATCTACACCTCGGGGACCACCGGGCCGCCGAAGGGCGTGCAGCTCGTGCACCGCAACATGATGGCCGCGGTGCGGGGCATCCGGGACCTCGTGCAGTTCCCCGAGGGCGCGCGGGTGGTCTCGTGGCTGCCCAGCGCGCACATCGCCGAACGGGCGGCGCACCACTACCTGCCGATCGTCTACGGCTTCGAGGTGACCTCCTGCCCGAACGCCAAGGAGGTCCTCGCCTACGTGGCCGAGGTGCGCCCCAGCTGGTTCTTCGCGGTCCCGCGCATCTGGGAGAAGCTCAAGGCCGGCCTGGAGGCCATGCTCGCCGGGCTGCCCGAGGAGCAGCGCGCCGGCGCGCAGGCCGCGCTCGCGGCCGCCCGGGAGAAGGTGCGCCTGGAGCAGGCCTCCCAGCCCGTCCCGGCGGAGCTCGCCGCCGCCGTGGCCAAGGCCGACGACGAGCTCTTCGCCGGCCTGCGCAAGCAGCTCGGCTTCGACGAGATCGTCGCCGTCAACGTCGGCGCCGCGCCGACGCCGGTCGAGGTCCTCGAGTTCTTCCACGCCATCGGCATCCCTGTGGCGGAGCTGTGGGGGATGAGCGAGACCTGCGGCGCGGGCTGCTGCAACCCGCCGGACAGGATCAAGATCGGGACGGTCGGGCCGCCGACGCCCGGCGTCGAGGTGCGCCTCGCGGAGGACGGCGAGCTGCTCGTCCGCGGCGACGTCGTCATGCCGGGCTACCGGAACCTGCCCGACAAGACGGCGGAGGCGCTCGACGCCGACGGCTGGCTGCACACCGGCGACATCGCGGAGATCGACGCGGACGGCTACGTCAAGCTCGTCGACCGCAAGAAGGAGCTCATCATCAGCGCGGCGGGCAAGAACATGTCCCCGGCGAACATCGAGGCAACGCTGAAGTCCGCGAGCCCGCTCATCGGCCAGGCCGCCGTGATCGGGGACGCCCGGGCGTACAACACCGCGCTCATCGTCCTGGACGCCGACTTCGCGCCGGCCTGGGCGGGGCAGCAGGGCCTCGCCTCGGCGAGCCTGGAGGACCTCGCCGGCGACGAGCGCGTCCGGGCCGCCGTGCAGGAGGGCGTCGACGCCGCCAACGCGAAGCTCGCGCGCGTGGAGCAGATCAAGAAGTTCACCCTCCTCCGCGGGGACTGGCTGCCCGGCGGCGACGAGCTCACGCCGACGATGAAGCTCAAGCGCAAGCCGATCAACGCGAAGTACGCGGAGGCGATCGAGGCGATGTACCGGCCTTGATCGTCGACTGCGCGGTCTACGACGAGGGGGCGCGCCGCCCGGGCGAGCTCCCGCTGGGCGCGGCGTGCGAGGCCTCCGAGGAGCCGGGGGCGTTCGTCTGGGTCGGCGTGGTCGAGCCGACCCCGGAGGAGTTCGACGCGATCGCCGAGGAGTTCCAGCTGCATCCGCTCGCCGTCGAGGACGCGGTCAACGCCCACCAGCGGCCGAAGGTCGAGCAGTACGGCGAGACCCTGCTCGTGGTGCTCAAGCCGGTCCGCTACACCGACTCGGACGAGCTCATCGAGGTCGACGAGGTCGCGCTCTTCGTCAACCCGACCTTCCTCGTCACGGTGCGCCACGGCCCGGCCGTCGCGCTGGCCGAGGTCCGCAAGGCGGCCGAGGAGCAGCCCGACCTGCTGCGCCACGGCCCGATCGCCGCGCTGCACGCGATCGTCGACCGCGTGGTCGACGACTACGAGGTCGCGCTCACCGAGATGGAGTCCGACGTGCAGGAGGTCGAGGGCCAGGTCTTCTCGGACACGCGCGAGAACCCGACCCAGCGGATCTACCGCCTGGAGCGCGAGCTGCTCCAGTTCCAGCGCGCCGTGCGGCCACTGATCCCGGCGCTGGACTCGTTCGCCCGCGGGCGGCAGCCGGCGATCCCCGAAGCGCTGCACGACTACTTCCGCGACGTGCACGACCACGCGCTGCGCGTCCAGAGTCGGATCGAGGCGCTGCGCGAGCTCCTCGGCAGCGCGCTGCAGGCCAACCTGACGCAGGTGACCGTCCGCCAGAACGAGGACATGCGCAAGATCTCGGCCTGGGTGGCGATCGCGGCGGTCCCGACGATGATCGCCGGCATCTACGGCATGAACTTCGACCACATGCCGGAGCTGCGCTGGACCCTCGGCTACCCCGCGGTCGTAGCGCTCATGGCGACGATCTGCGGGACGCTGTACTGGCGCTTCAAGCGCTCCGGCTGGCTGTAGCGCCGGCGCGGCATGAGAGAACTCTCATGGGGGTAGCCCGCAGGCATGACCGTCACCACGACCGCAGCGGCCGGGCTGGACCACGGCCCGGGCGCCCTCAAGCGCGGGATCTCGCGCAACATGCTGCTGTTCTTCGTGATCGGCGACGTGCTCGGGGCCGGCATCTACGCGCTGGTCGGTGCCGTGGGCGGGGAGGTCGGCGGGGCGATCTGGACGGCGTTCGCCATCGCGCTGGCCCTGGCCGTGTTCACCGCCTTCGCGTACGCCGAGCTCGTCACGAAGTACCCCGAGGCGGCGGGCGCCGCGCTCTACGTCAACAAGGCGTTCCGGATCCCGTTCGTGTCGTTCATGGTCGCCTTCGCGGTCATGGCCTCGGGGATCACCTCGGCGAGCACGCTGTCGCGCGCGTTCGGCGGCGACTACCTGCAGGCGTTCGTGTCGGTGTCGACGGTCGTCGCCGCGCTCGTCTTCATCGCGCTGGTGGCCGTCGTGAACTTCCGCGGGATCTCCGAGTCGGTGAAGGTGAACGTCACGCTCACCGTCATCGAGCTCGGCGGGCTGGTGCTGATCTCGATCATCGCGCTCGGCGCCCTGCTCGACGGGGAGGGCGATCCCGGGCGGGCCTTCGACTTCAAGCAGGGCGAGAGCGTCGTCGGGGCCATGGTCGGCGGCGCGGCGCTCGCGTTCTACGCGCTGATCGGCTTCGAGGACTCCGTGAACATGGCCGAGGAGGCCCAGGACCCTGGCCGCAGCTACCCGCGTGCCCTGTTCGGCGGTCTGGCCGTGGCCGGCGTGGTCTACATCGCCGTGGCGATGCTCGCGTCCATGGCCGTGCCGACCGGCACGCTGGCCGGATCGGACGGCCCGCTGCTCGAGGTGGCCAGGCTCGGCCCGCTGGCCGTGGACGACAAGGTCTTCAGCGCCATCGCGCTGTTCGCGCTGGCCAACGGCGCGCTGATCAACATGATCATGGCCTCGCGCCTGCTCTACGGCATGAGCAACCAGGGCATCCTGCCCACGGCGCTGGGCCGGGTCCACGGCACGCGCCGGACGCCGTGGATCGCGATCCTGTTCACCACCGGCCTGGCGATGGTCCTCATCGCCACGGGCGACCTGTCTGAGCTGGCGGACATGACCGTGTTCCTGCTGCTCGGCGTCTTCTGCTTCGTCAACGCCTGCGTGCTGATCCTGCGGCGCGACCACGTCGCCCACGAGCACTTCCACGCCCCGAGCGCGATCCCGGTGATCGGGATCCTCGTCTCGCTCTGGCTGATGGTCTTCGAGACCGAGGGCGAGGTCGTCCTGCGGGCCCTGGCGCTGCTCGGCTTCGGCGTCCTGCTGTTCGCGCTCAACCACCTGCTGACGGGGCCGCGCGGGCCGCTCGACACGGCGCAGATGGCCGCGATCGAGCACCCGGAGGTGCAGCCCGCGGACGCTCCGGTGCACCGCGAGCGCCGGGCGCCGGGTCATCCGCCCTCCTGATCGCCCTCGTACACTCCGGACCATGGCTTCCGAGCGCCAGATCCACGTCGGGTCCGTGCCCGTGGGCGGCGGCGCGCCGGTCGCGGTCCAGACGATGACCAAGACCGAGACCGCCAACCTCGGCGAGACGATGGCGCAGATCCGCCGCGTCGCGGAGGCCGGTGCCGACATCGTCCGCGTGGCCGTGCCGCGCGAGCAGGACGTCGAGGCGCTCAAGACGATCGTGGTCGAGTCGCCGATCCCGATCATCGCCGACATCCACTTCAACCACACGCTGGCGCTCAAGGCGATCGACGCCGGCGCGCACTGCATCCGCCTGAACCCGGGCAACATCGGCGGGCCCGACAAGGTCGCCGAGGTGATCGCCAAGGCGAAGGCGCACGG
>JAXDGY010000218.1:0-9456 GCA_034664785.1 Solirubrobacteraceae bacterium | reverse complement strand
CGTCCTTGACGCCGGTGACCTCGAGGCCCGCGGCCTGGAGGGAGCGGATCGCGGTCTCGCGACCGGAGCCGGGGCCCTTCACGAAGACCTCGACCTTCTGGAGGCCCTGCTCGATGCCCTTGCGGGCCGCGGCGTCGGCCGTCACCTGCGCGGCGAACGGCGTGGACTTGCGGGAGCCCTTGAAGCCGGCGCCGCCGGCGGACTCCCACGCGATGACGTTGCCCTCGCGGTCGGTCAGGGAGACGATCGTGTTGTTGAACGACGTCTTGATGTGGGCCTGGCCGATCGGGATGTTCTTCTTCGGCTTGCGGCGGCCGCGCTGCGGGCGCTTGGGAGCGGGCACTACTTCTTCCCTGCCTTCTTCTTGCCGGCGACGGACATCCGCTTGGGACCCTTGCGCGTCCGGGCGTTGGTCTTGGTCTTCTGGCCCCGGACGGGGAGGCCGCGGCGGTGGCGCAGGCCGCGGTAGCAGCCGATCTCCATGAGCCGCTTGATGTTCTGGGAGCGCTCGCGCCGCAGATCGCCCTCGACCACCAGGTCGTTGTCGATCGCGTCGCGGAGCTTGCTGACCTCGTCCTCGGTCAGGTCGCGCACGTAGGTGTCCGGGCTGATGCCGGCGTTGGCCAGGAGATCGTTCGACGTCGAGCGACCGATGCCGTAGATGTAGGTGAGGCCGACCTCAACCCGCTTGTTCAAGGGGATGTTCACCCCGGCGATACGTGCCATCTAGGCCTTCACCCCTGACGCTGCTTGTGGCGCGGATTCGAGCAGATCACGAGGACCGCACCGTGACGGCGGATGATCTTGCACTTCTCGCACATCGGCTTGACCGACGGTCGTACTTTCATGATCCCTTTCGGCTGTGATCCCCGGACGTGGCTCTGGCCGCCGCTTCAGGCTGCCGCTACCAGTCGAGAGTTCGCGAGCGCACGAACGAGCGGCGACACGCGGACAGATCACGATAGCAAGGGCCTGGGGGCTGCGTCGTCCGGCGGACGCGAGAACGGCCCGGGCCACCGGCTAGGCCGCCACGCCGCTGCCGACGCCCTGCTCGTGCCAGGGGGTCAGGATCCGAGGGCCGTCGGCGGTGACCGCGATCGTGAACTCGAAATGCGCGGCGAGCGACCCGTCCTGGGAGTAGATCGACCACCCGTCGTCGCCCATCCGGACCATGTGGCGCCCGGCGTTGACCATCGGCTCGACGGCCAGGACCATGCCCTCCTCGAGCAGCGGGCCGCGGCCCGGCTCCCCGTAGTTCGGGATCTGCGGGTCCTCGTGCATGTCGCGCCCGATGCCGTGGCCCACGAGCGAGCGCACCACGCTGAGGCCCTCGGCCTCGACCACGGCCTGCACCGCGTGGGAGACGTCGCCGAGGCGGTTGCCCGGGCGGCACTGCTCGACGGCGGCGAACAGGGAGCGCTCGGTGACGTCCAGCAACTTGCGGGCGATCGGCGTGATCGGCCCGACCGCGAAGGTCACGGCGCCGTCGGCGACCCAGCCGTCGTGGATGACGCCCACGTCGACCGAGATGACGTCGCCGCGCGACAGCTTGTAGGGGCCGGGGATCCCGTGGACCACCATCGAGTTGGGCGACGTGCAGATCGAGCCCGGGAACCCGCGGTAGCCCTTGAACGCCGGCTCGGCGCCCTGGGAGCGCATGAAGCGCTCGGCGGCCTTGTCGAGCTCGGCGGTCGTGACGCCCTCGCGGACCTTGCTCTCGATCAGCTTCATGGTCCGCGCGTGGATGGCCCCCGCCGCGGCCATCTTCTCGATCTCCGCGGGGCTCTTCTTGATGATCACGGGGCCCTCCCCTCCCCGGCCTAGAGCGAGTCCTCGAGGCGCAGCGTCGCGACCGTGGCACGCACGTGGTCGTGCACCTCGGTCGGATTCCGGGTGCCGTCGAAGCGCCGCAGCAGGCCACGGTCCTCGTAATAGCGCACGAGCGGCGACGTGACGTCGTGGTACTTGGCCAGGCGCGCGCGCACGACCTCCGGCTTGTCGTCCTCGCGCTGGGTCAGCGGCGAGCCGTCGATGTCACAGCGCCCCTCGTGCTTGGGCGGGTCGAAGTCGACGTGGTACACGCGGCCGGACCGGCTCACACGGCGCCCCGAGACGCGGCGCACGATCTCGTCGTCGGGGACGTCGATGAGCAGGACCGCGGTGATGCCCCGGCCCAGCTGCTCCATCTCGGCCTCCAGCGCCTCGGCCTGCCCGATCGTGCGCGGGAAGCCGTCGAGCAGGAAGCCGTCGCGCGCGTCGTCGGCCTCGACGCGCTCGAGCGCCACGCCGATGATCACGTCGTCCGGGACGAGGTCGCCCGCGTCCATGTACGCCTTCGCCTTCAGGCCGAGGTCGGTGCCCTCGGCGACGGCCTGACGCAGCATGTCGCCCGTGGCGATGTACGCCAGGGGGAAGTCCTGGGTCAGGCGCTCGGCCTGGGTGCCCTTGCCGGCCCCGGGGGGTCCGAGCAGGATGAGGTTCAGTTCTGACACGTGACCGGCGCGGACCTACTTCAGGAAGCCCTCGTAGTTGCGCATCATGAGCTGCGCCTCGAGCTGCTTCATGGTGTCCAGGGCCACGCCGATGACGATGAGCAGCGACGTGCCGCCGAAGAAGAAGTTGGCCTGCGTGGAGTTGATCAGGATCGTCGGCAGGGCCGCGACCGCGGCGAGGTACAGCGCGCCGGGGAAGGTCAGGCGGGCGAGGATGCGGTCCAGGAACTCGGCGGTCGGCCGCCCCGGTCTCACCCCCGGGATGAACCCGCCGTACTTCTTCAGGTTGTCCGCCTGGTCGACCGGGTTGAACGTCACCGCGGTGTAGAAGTACGTGAACAGGATGATGAAGACCGATTCGCCGATGATGTACGGCGCCCGCTGTGGGCCGAAGAAGGTCGCCACGTTCTGCGCCCAGGGCTGCTGGATCAGCTGCCCGACGGTGGGCGGGAAGGCCATGATCGACGCCGCGAAGATGACGGGGATCACGCCGGCCATGTTGACCCGCAGCGGCAGGTAGGTCTGCCCGCCGGCGCTCATGCGGCGCCCGATCACGCGCTTGGCGTACTGGACCGGGATCCGGCGCTGGCCCTCCTGGATGAAGACGATCGACGCGATCACCGCGAGCGCGATGAACGGCATCATGACCTTGAAGACCTGGTCCGGGTTGGTCCACCAGGCCTGCAGCCCCTGCGGCAGGCGCGACACGATCGACGCGAAGATCATGAGCGAGATCCCGTTGCCGATGCCGCGCTGGGTGATGAGCTCGCCCATCCACATCAGCAGGATCGTGCCGGCCGTCAGCGAGGTCACGATCAGGAAGACGTGCGGCACGTCGAACTGCGGGATGACCGGGGTCCCCGCGTTCGGCGAGAAGGACTTGAACAGGAAGACGTAGCCGATCGACTGGGCGAAGGCCAGGGCGACGGTCAGGTACCGCGTGTACTGCGTGATGCGCGCCTGGCCGACCTCGCCCTCCTTCTGCAGCTTCTCCAGCGTCGGGACGACGACCGTGAGCAGCTGCAGGATGATCGAGGCCGTGATGTACGGCATGATCCCGAGCGCGAAGATCGCGATCCGGCTCAGCCCGCCGCCGCTGAAGGTGTTCAGCAGGTTGAGGATGCCGCCGCTGCCGAACTGGCTCTGGATCTCGTTGACGGCCTTGATGTCGATCCCCGGCACGGGCACATGCGAGCCGACGCGGTAGAGCGCAAGGATCAGCGCCGTGAAGGCGAGCTTCTTGCGGATCTCCGCGACGGTGAATGCGCTGAGGATCGTGTTGAGCATCGGCGGAGCGGGTCGGGCTAGGCCTCGACGATGTGGGCGGTGCCGCCCGCGGCCTCGATCGCCTCGCGCGCGGAGGCGCTGAAGGCATGGGCATGGACGGTCAGCGGCTTGCTGATCGCGCCCTTGGCCAGCACCTTCACCTTGACGCCCTTGCGGGTGCCCAGGCCGGCGGCCACGAGGGCCTCGAGGGTGACCTCGGCGCCCGACTCGAAGCGGCGCTCGAGGTCCTGGAGGTTCACGGGCTGCGTGTGGGTCCGGAACGGCTCGAACGGCATCGACTTCTTCATGTGCGGGCCGCGCAGCTTGCGCATCCGCATGTGGAGCGGCATCTGGCCGCCCTCGAAGCGCGTCCGGTCCTTGGCGCCCGAGCGGGAGCCCGCGCCCTTCTGGCCGCGACCGGAGGTCTTGCCCAGGCCGGAGCCCTCACCGCGGCCGACGCGCTTGCGCGCCTTGCGGCTGCCGGGGGCCGGCTTGAGGTTGTGGAGCCCGATGGGCTCCTCGGGGCGTCCGTCCTGCTCAGTCATCTTCCACCTTCACGAGATGGCGCACCCGGTGCAGCATGCCCCGGATCGCCTCGTTGTCCTTGACCTCGACGGTCTGCCCGATGCGGCGCAGGCCGAGGGAGCGCAGCGTCTCGAGCTGCGCGTGGTTGGAGCCGTTCTTCGACTTGACCTGGGTGACCTTCACGTCAGGCCACCTCGCCCGGCTCGGCCGCGGCCAGCTCGGCGCCCTCGCCGCCCGTGTCGGGCACCTCGGCCGCGTCGCCGGCGGGGGCGTCCTCGTCGTCGGCTGAGATCGTCGCCGTGGCGCCGCGCTCGGCGGTCAGCCCCAGGACCTGGTTGATCGACAGGCCGCGCAGCTCGGCGACCTCCTCCGGGCGCCGCAGCTGCTGCAGGCCCGTGACCGTCGCCTTGACGAGGTTGATCGGGTTCTGGGAGCCCAGCGACTTGGACAGGATGTCGTGGATCCCGGCCAGCTCCAGCACCGCGCGCACGCCGCCGCCGGCGATGACGCCGGTACCGGGCGAGGCAGGCTTGAGGAAGACGCGGCCCGACCCGAAGACCCCGAGGGACTCGTGGGTGATGGTCGACCCGTGCTTCGGCACGCGGAAGAGGTTCTTCTTGGCCTGCTCGACGCCCTTCTGGATGGCGAGCGGGACCTCGTTGGCCTTGCCGTAGCCGACGCCGACGACGTCGCGCTCGTCGCCCACCACGACCAGCGCGGTGAACGAGAAGCGACGGCCGCCCTTGACGACCTTCGCGACGCGGTTGATCTCCACGACCCGCTCCTGCAGGTCGAGGCCGGCTTGGCTCACGGAGCGATCCACGCTCATACGGTCAGTCCTCCTTCGCGGACGCCCTCGGCGAAGGCCTTGACGCGTCCGTGGTACTGGTAGCCGCCGCGGTCGAAGACCGCGGCGTCGATCCCGGCGGCCTTGGCGCGCTCGGCGAGCAGCTTGCCCGCCTGCGCGGCCTGGTCCATCGGGTTCAGGGAGCGCAGGTCGGCCTCCGTCCACGCGACAGCGGCCAGCGTGCGGCCGCCGAGGTCGTCGATGACCTGCGCCTGGATGCCCCGGTTGGAGCGGAAGACGCTGATGCGGGGCCGCTCGGCGGTGCCGCTGACCTTCGCGCGGACGCGCCGGCGACGCTTGAGCCGCTGCGCGGGCTTGGTCTTGACGCTCATGCGCGCTTGCCCACCTTCCGGGCGACGTACTCGCCCTCGTAGCGGATGCCCTTGCCCTTGTAGGGCTCCGGCGGCCGTTGCTTGCGGATGTTGGCGGCCACCTCGCCGACGAGCTGCTTGGAGATGCCCTTGACCACGACGCGCGTGGGCAGCGGGACCTCGAACTCGATGCCGTCGGGGGCCTTGATCGGCACGGGGTGCGAGTAGCCCAGCGCGAGCTCGAGGTCCGAGCCGCGGAGCAGCGCGCGGTAGCCGACGCCCTGGATCTCCAGGGTCTTCTGGTAGCCGTTGGTCACGCCCTCGACCATGTTCGCGACGAGCGAGCGCGTGAGGCCGTGCAGCGCACGGTGCTCGCCGCGGTCGGTCGGGCGCGAGACGAGGACCTGCTCGCCCTCCTGCGCGACGGTGATGTCGCGGTGGATGCGCTCCTGCAGCTCGCCGCGCGGGCCGTTGACCGTCACCAGCTCGGGGCTGATGGCGATCGTCACGCCGGACGGGACGGGGATGGGCTTCCTACCGATTCGGGACATGCGTGCCTACCAGACGTGCGCCACGACCTCGCCACCGATGCCCTGCTGGCGGGCCTCGTGACCGGTCATGACGCCCTTGGACGTCGAGACGATCGCCGTCCCCATGCCGCCCTGCACCTTGGGCAGGCGGTCGTGCCCGACGTAGGTGCGCCGGCCGGGGCGCGAGACGCGCTTGAGGCCGGAGATGGCGGAGGAGCGATCGTCGGTGTACTTGAGCTGGATGCGGATGAGCTCCGCGGGGCGCTCCGCGGTGGGCGCCTCGAAGTCGTAGCCCGCGATGTAGCCCTGCTCCTTGAGGATGCGGGCCATCTCGCGCTTCAGCTTGGACGCCGGGATGTCCACGGTCTCGTGGGAGGCCCGGATGCCGTTGCGGATGCGGGTGAGGAAGTCCGCGATGGGGTCGGTCATCGACATGGCGTGCCTACCAGGAGCTCTTGGTCATGCCGGGGATGTAGCCGTCGTGGGCCATCTCGCGCAGGCAGATCCGGCAGAGGCCGAACTTGCGGTAGACGGCGCGTGCGCGGCCGCAGCGGCGGCAGCGCGTGTAGTCACGGACGGGGTACTTGCTCGGGCGCGACTGGCGCACGCGCTGGGACGTCTTGGCCATGCGTCAGGCCTCCGGGGCGGTCTGGATGTACGGGTTGTTGTCCCGGGAGAACGGCATGCCCATCGCTTCGAGGAGGGCGTAGGCCTCCGCGTCGGTCCTGGCGGACGTCGTGATGATGACGTCGAGGCCGCGGACGGCGTCGACGGCGTCGTAGTCGATCTCCGGGAAGATGATCTGCTCGCGGATGCCCATGGCGTAGTTCCCGCGGCCGTCGAAGGACCGGGGGTTCAGGCCGCGGAAGTCGCGGACGCGGGGC
The DNA here is from genome assembly GCA_034664785.1 of Solirubrobacteraceae bacterium. Taxonomy (GTDB): domain Bacteria; phylum Actinomycetota; class Thermoleophilia; order Solirubrobacterales; family Solirubrobacteraceae; genus Paraconexibacter. The sequence continues at coordinate 2,601 of JAXDGY010000218.1, read as the reverse complement.
AGGGCGATGGTGGTCAGGCGGTCGAGGAACTCGTACGCGCGCTCGCGGCGCAGCGTGACGGCGGCCCCGACGGGCATGCCCTCGCGGACCTTGAACTGGGCGATGGACTTGCGGGCGCGGCGGACCGACGGCTTCTGGCCGGCGATCGTCGCGAGCTGCTCCACGGCGGCGTCGAGGGTCTTCGAGTCCTGCTTGGCCTCGCCCAGGCCCATGTTCAGCGTGATCTTCTCGATCTCGGGGGCCTGCATGGACGAGGAGTAGCCGAAGCGCTCGATGAGCGCGGGGCGGATCTCCTCGAGGTAGCGCTGCTTGAGGCGGGCGGTGGTGGCTGGAGCGATCGTGGGCATGGTGGTCAGTCGAGCTTCGACCCGGACCGCCGCGCCACGCGGTTGCGGGAGCCACCCTCACGGGTGATCCCGACGCGCGTCGGCTTCTTGTCCTTGGGATCGATGAGCATGACGTTGGAGATGTGGATCGGGCCTTCCTTCTCGATGACGCCGCCCGCGGTGGGGCCGGTGGCAGTCTGCGAGGGGCGCTGGTGGCGCTTGATGATGTTCAGGCCCTGGACGTAGACCCTGTTCTTCTTGGGGTCGACTCGGAGGACCTTGCCCGTCTTCCCGCGGTCCTTGCCGCTGATGACGACGACATCGTCGTCCCGACGGATCTTGAGAGCCATGCTAGAGCACCTCCGGAGCCAGCGACACGATCCGCATGAAGTTGCGGTCGCGCAGCTCGCGGGCCACGGGACCGAAGATACGGGTCCCGCGCGGCGCGTTCTGGGCGTCGATGATCACGGCGGCGTTCTCGTCGAAGGCGATGTAGGTCCCGTCGTCGCGGCCGAAGGACTTCTTCGTGCGGACCACGACGGCCTTGACGACCTCGCCCTTCTTGACGGTGCCGTTCGGGTTGGCGGCCTTGACGGTCGCGGTGATGATGTCCCCCACGCCGGCGTAGCGGCGGCGGCTGCCGCCCTGCACGCGGATGCAGAGGATCTCGCGGGCGCCGGAGTTGTCGGCGACCTTGAGGCGGGATTCGTTCTGGATCACTTGGCTCGCTCCAGGACCTCGACGAGGCGCCAGCGCTTCGTGCGGCTGAGCGGGCGCGCCTCGACCACGCGGACGAGGTCGCCCTCGTTGGCGTCGTTGGTCTCGTCGTGCGCGTGCAGCGTGCTCGAGCTCCGCACGATCTTCTGGTACTTGCGGTGCCGGCGGGCGACGTCGATGCGGACGGTGATGGTCTTGTCGGCCTTGTCGGAGACGACCTTGCCGAGGCGCAACTTGGGGGCGCCCTCGCTCTCGGGAGCGGTCGCGGCGGTCTGGGCGGGACCGACCTCGGTCCGCGCGGCGTTGGCCTTCTCGCGCTCCTGCAGGCGGCGCCGGCGGCGGTCCGCGGCCTTCTTGGTTCGGATCTCCGCGCGCTCCTCCGGCGTGGCGCCGCGACGGCGGCCGCGCTGCGCGCGGCTGGCGACCTTGCGCTCCTTGGCGGTCAGCGGCGCGACCGGCTCGGCGGGAGCGGCCTCGGCGGTCTCGACCGTCTCGACGGCCTCTTCGGGGTTCTCGGGGGTCTGGTCTGCCATGTCTAAGCCTTCGTCAGGTCGATGCCGCGCTGGCGCGCGACGGTCAGGGCACGGGCGAGCTCGCGCTTGGCGCTGCGGAGCCCGGAGGTGTTCTCCAGCTCGCCGGTGGCGTGCTGGAAGCGCAGGCCGAACAGGTCGCGCCGCGCGGTGCGGATGTGCTCGACGACCTCCTCCTCGCTGAGGTCGCGGATCTCCTTGGCGTTCATCAGGCCGGGGTGTCCTCTCGCATCACGAACTTCGTGCGGACGGGAAGCTTGTGGGCGGCGAGGCGGATCGCCTCGCGGGCCAGGGGCTCCGGCACGCCGGCCAGCTCGAACATCACGCGGCCCGGCTTGACCACGGCGACCCAGCCCTCGGGGTTGCCCTTGCCGGAGCCCATGCGGGTCTCGGCGGGCTTCTTCGTCACGGGCTTGTCAGGGTAGACGTTGATCCACACCTTGCCGCCGCGCTTGATCTTGCGGGTCATCGCGATTCGCGCGGCCTCGATCTGCCGGTTCGTCAGCCAGCCCGCGTCGAGGGACTTCAGGCCGTACTCGCCGAACTGCACGGTGGTCTGCCCACGGGACAGGCCGGCCCGGCGCCCGCGGTGCTGCTTTCGGTGCTTGACGCGCTTCGGGGACAGCATGGCTAGCGCCCACCACCCTGCGGGCCGCGCCCGCCGCCGCCACCGCCGCCACCGCCGCGGCCGCCACGGCCACCGCCGCCGCCGCCGCCGCCGAAACCGCCACGGCCGCCGCCCGGACCGCCGGGGCCACCGGGGCCCCCGCCGCGGCCGCCACGGCCACCGCGGCCACCGCCGCCCGGACCGCCTGCGCCGCCCGGGCCGCCGGGACCGCCGCCGCGGCCACCGCGGCCACGGCCGCGGCCGTCGCGATCGCCGCGATTGCGCGAGTCGCGATCGTCGCCGCGCTGCGTGGACGGGCCGTCCATCTCGGTGAGATCGACGCCGCTGAAGCCCTCGGGCATGATCTCGCCCTTGTTGATCCAGCACTTCACGCCGATGCGGCCGAACGTCGTGACGGCCT
>JAXDGY010000217.1:0-2707 GCA_034664785.1 Solirubrobacteraceae bacterium | reverse complement strand
GACGACCATGCTGCTCCCGATGGAAGCTGAGCTTGCCCCATGACATGTCAGGGAGTCGCAATTTCCGGACATATTGGTGCTGTTCCTCACTAACGTCCGGCAACGTGTGGAGCAGGCGTTTCCTTGTTAAACATGTGCGACCAACTGACTCCTCCGGACGGTATCTGTCCAGGGCCTTCGCGCGCGGATGATCGTGGCGGCGGCGTGTTCGTGCACGCGGTGAGTTGCCTTGACGCGCGGGCGGCGTCAAGCTCGCGTTGACAGGGTCTGCCTGACGTCTCAACGATGAGCGTCAGGGCGGCTCGCCGACGCCGGCCGCGGCAAGAGCATCCTCGACGGTCGGATACACGACCATCTCGATCACCTTGTCGTCGCGGACAGTCACCAGCTAACCATGCGGCTCCGGGGAGCGTTCCCACTCCGGCGGGGCATGCGCCTGAATCACGGCGACCAGCCGCTCGCCGGCCTCGCGGACGTCGATCAGCTCAGCGGTCACTCCGTCGGCAACAGCCCGGCGGATGAACGCCGCGGCGTCCTCACGGCTGCGACAGCCGCCCTCCCCATCGGGGTCTCCCGCGCCGTACCAGCGCACCTGCGGGTCAAGCGTCTGGCGTCGCGGCCTCGATATTCCCGCCGGCGAACGCGTCCCATGCGCGGCGCAGCAACTCGACATCGCTTCGCGTCATCAAACGAAGTCTCCCACCGCTCGACCAGCCCGACAGCCCGCCGGCTCCCCACAAACAGAGACTACGGCCGCCGGTTCACAGCCCGAGCCAGCTGGTCTGGGCGAGCAGCGCGGATGCGTGCTGCAACGTCCTCGGCGCGCTCGCGACGTCTCACGCGCGCCCGGTCGGCGTTGTCTACGGCTTGTGTGCGCGGATGATCGCGGCGACGGCGTGCTCGTGGACGCGGTGGGTTGCCTCGATCTCGACGTCGACCAGTCCAGCGTCGAGCAGGACGTTCTCGAACTCGGAGCGTGTGAGGGCGCCGGCGATGCAGCCCGTCCATTGGGCGATGTCGGCGCGGGTGGCGTCGTCCATGTCGTCGTCGGCGATGACGTCGGAGACGGCGAAGCGGCCGCCCGGGCGTAGGACGCGTGCGGCTTCGCGTAGCACGGCGGGTTTGTCGCCGGCGAGGTTGATGACGCAGTTGGAGATGATCACGTCGACGCAGGCGTCGGGGAGTGGGAGGTCTTCGAGGTAGCCCTTGAGGAACTCGACGTTCTCGATGCCGGCGTCGGCCGCGTTGCGGCGTGCGAGGTCGAGCATCTCGTCGGTCATGTCGATGCCGATGGCGCGGCCGGTGGGCGCGACGCGACGGGCGCTGATGAGCACGTCGCCGCCGGCGCCGGAGCCGAGGTCAAGCACGGTGTCGCCGTCGTGCAGGTCAGCGACGGCGGTCGGCACGCCGCAGCCCAGCGAGGCAGCCAGCGCGGGCTCGGCCGCGGCCTCGGGCGCGTAGAGGGCGCCGCCGAAGACCTCGCGGCCATCCTTGTCGGTCGTTGCCACGGTCGGTGTGCAGCACGAGCTGCCTTCTGTCCCGCAGCCGGCTGGGCCGCCTTGGGTGATCGTCGTAGCCGCGGCGGCGTAGCGCTCTCGTACGCGCTCGCGGATCTCGTCGGCGGGAGGGGCCATGATCGGTTCCTCTGTTCGGGGGCGGGTGGTGATCAGCTCAGCCATGCCGAGAGCTCCTGCAGTGCGTCGGGCCGGACGTAGTAGTAGGCCCACAGGCCCTGGCGCTCGGAGCCGACGATGCCGGCCTGTCGCAGGACCTTGAGGTGATGGGAGATCGTTGACTGCGACAGATCGAACAGCGGCACGAGCTCGCAGACGCAGACCTTGCCGGCGTGTAGGCGCAGGACGTCGACGAGTTGCAGGCGGATCGGGTCGCCGAGTGCCTTGGCGACGCTCGCCATACGGGCGGCGTGCTCGCGCTGGACGTCGGGATAGACGACCGGCTGGCAGCAGCGCTCGCCGGCCGGGCGCTTGGTCTTCGGGGTGAGCTCCAGATCGATGGACATCGATCTAAAAGTATCGATTTAGTTGATAGACGTCAATGCTATTCTCTGGTCCCGATCGGCCCACGTGTTCGATCCGCTCATCGAGGTGCTGGCATGACCACCGACCCCAGCCGCGTGGCTGTTATGACGGACATCCACGCCAACCTGCCGGCGCTGCAGGCCGCGCTTGCGCGCGTCGACGAGCTCGGCATCGATCGCGTCTACTGCGGCGGTGACCTCGTCGGCTATGGCCCGCATCCCAACGAGGTCTGCGCACTGCTCGCCAAGCGCGAGATCCCGACGATCTACGGCAACTACGACTACGCCATCGCCCGTGACCTCGACGATTGCGGCTGCGCATACATCACCCCACACGACCGTGCGCTCGGGCAGCGGTCGGTCCAGTGGACACTCGCGCACACCGACCAGGCCGCGAAGGACTTCATGCGCGAGCTGCCGTTCGACCTGCGCTTCCAGCTCGGCGACGGCGACGTGCATCTCGTGCACGGCTCGCCGCGCAAGGTCAACGAGTACCTCTTCGAGGACAAGCCGGCCCGCCTCTACGAGCGCCTGGCCGCCGCCGAGACCGCCACCACGCTGGTCTTCGGCCACACGCACAAGCCGTGGGTTCATGCGTACGGCGGCGTGCTGTTCGTCAACTGCGGCTCGGTCGGCAAGCCAAAGGACGGCGACCCACGCGCCGCGTTC
>JAXDGY010000216.1:0-2651 GCA_034664785.1 Solirubrobacteraceae bacterium | reverse complement strand
TTCGACAGCACGAGCTTCATGATCGTGTTCCTCGCGCTCATCGCGCTGGTGTGGGTCTTCCCGGACGGGCGCGCGCCGACCGCGGCCTGGGAGGGCCGGGGGCGTATCGCCGCCTGGGCCTTCATCGGCCTCGTCGTCGTCTCCACCGCGGTCGGCGCCGATCTCGCCGACGGTCCGGACGGCCGGCCGATCGCCAGCCCGCTGCCCGAGCCGTCCCCATGGCTGCAGGCGATCGCATGGCTGACCGTCCTCGGGCTGCTCGTCGCCCTCATCGCCGCCGCCTGGTCGATCCGCTGGCGCCTGAAGCGCGCGACGGGCATCGAGCGCCTCCAGCTCTCCTGGCTGGCCTACGCCGCCGTCCTGCTGCCCGCGTCGCTCGTGGCCTGCCTGGTGGAGGGCGTGGTGCTCGGCAGCTCGATCGTCATCACGGCCGCCTTCATCGTGGCCACGCCGCTGGCCATCTCCGCCGCGGTCGCGATCGCCGTCCTGCGCCACCGCCTCTACGCGATCGACCGGCTCATCAACCGGACGCTGGTCTACGCCGCGCTGACCGGCGCGCTCGCCCTTGCCTACGCCGCGGTCGTGCTCGTCGTCGGCAGCGGGCTCGGCGGCGGCACGCGCTGGACGACCGCGGCCGCGACCCTCGCCGTCGCGCTCGCCTTCCGCCCCGCCCGGGACGCCGCGCAGCGCGCCGTCGACCGTCGCTTCGACCGCAGGCGCTTCGAGGGGCTGCGCGCGGTCGAGCAGTTCCAGGCCGACGTGCGCGCCGGCCGTGAGGAGCCGGAGCGCATCGGCGAGGTCCTCGCCCGCGCCCTCGGCGACCGTGGCCTGGAGGTCCTCTACTGGCTGCCGGCGAGCTGCCGCTACGCGAGCCCCGGCGGCCGCCTGGCCGACCTGCCCGGACCGGACGACCCCCGCGCCCGTACGCCGGTGCGCCGCGGTGAGCTCGAGCTCGGGCTCGTCCTGCACTCCCCCCGCCTGGGCGAGCGGGCCGACACGCTGGAGACCGTGCTGCGCGCCGCGGGCCTCGCGATGGAGATCGCCCGCCTGCGCGTCGAGGTCCGGGTGCAGCTCGCCGAGGTCGAAGCCTCCCGCGCACGCATCCTCTCCACCGCGGAGGCGGAGCGCCGCCGCCTGGAACGGGACCTCCACGACGGCGCCCAGCAGCGCCTCGTGTCGCTCGGCCTCGCCGTCCGCCACGCCCAGCACCTGCTCGACGAGGCGCCCGGCGAGGCCCGCTCGGCCCTGGACGGCGCGATCAGCGAGGTCACCGCCGCGCTGGTCGAGCTGCGCGAGCTGGCGCGCGGCCTGCGCCCCGCGCTGCTCGACGCCGGCCTGGCGCCGGCCCTCGCCGACGTCGCCAGCCGCTCGCCCCTCCCGGTCGACCTGCGGATCCGCGCGGACGGGCTCTCGCTCCCGGTGGAGGCCGCGGCCTACTACGTCGCCTGCGAGGCGATGACCAATGCGGTCAAGCACGCCGGCGCGCAGCGCATGTGGGTCGAGGCGGACCGGACGAGCGAGATCCTGTGGCTCGAGGTGGGCGACGACGGCGTGGGCGGCGCCACGTCGACGCCGGGCGGCGGGCTGGCCGGCCTGGCCGACCGTGTCGCCGCGCACGGCGGCAGGCTCGTCCTCACCAGCCCGGTCGGCGGCGGGACGACGCTGCGGGCGGAGCTGCCGTGCGCCTCGTGATCGCGGAGGACAGCGTCCTGCTGCGCGACGGCATGGCGCGCATGCTGCGCGACGCGGGCGAGGAGGTCTGCGCCGCCGTGGCCGACCCGGACGCGTTGCTGCTCGCCGTCGCGGCCCATCGCCCGGACCTCGCGCTGGTCGACGTCCGCATGCCGCCGACCCACACCGACGAGGGCGCGCGTGCGGCGCGGGCGATCCGCGAGCGCCACCCGCGCACCGCGGTCCTCGTGCTCTCCCAGCACGTGGAGGTCCGCCACGTCCTGCCGCTGGCCGGCCGGCGCGGGTTCGGCTACCTGCTCAAGGACCGCGTCCTGGAGGTCGGCACCTTCCTGGAGGCGGCGCGCGACGTCGCCGGGGGCGGCTCGGTGCTCGACCCCGAGGTCGTCCGGGCGCTGCTCGTCGCCCACGACGGCCACGACCCGCTGTCCGAGCTGACCCAGCGCGAGCGCGACGTGCTCGCCCTCATGGCGGAGGGCCGCACGAACGGGGCCATCGCCCGTGCGCTCACGCTGACCGAGCGCACGGTGGAGAGCCACGTGCGCAACCTCATGGCCAAGCTCGACCTCACGGCCGACGGCGACCATCACCGGCGCGTGCTCGCCGTGCTGGCGTTCCTCGGCGCGGGCTCCGGGATCAGGGGTGGCACGGAGGCCGATCCCGGCGCGGGCGCGCAGGCGGCCGATGCCCCGCGCGTCGACGCTTGACGGGTACCTGATCCCAAGCTCCGGAGGAGCCCGTCATGTCCAGCCAGCCCCTGCCCGCCCGCCGCGTCGACCTCGAGCCCCAGCCCGCCCGGACCGCCGTCGGCCGTCCGGCCGTCAGCCCGGGGCGCGTGCCCCTCGCGCTCGGCGCGCTCGCCGTCCCGGGGAGCACCGTCGCCTGGGGCCTGCCCGCCGGCGGCCTCTGGATCGGCGCCCCGCTCGCGATCGCCGCGATCGTCCTCGGCGTGCGCCGCCGGG
>JAXDGY010000215.1:0-3130 GCA_034664785.1 Solirubrobacteraceae bacterium | reverse complement strand
GACGCCGATCACAGCGGGCCCGATGCCCGTGGTAAGGGCTCGGTGCAGCTCGGCGGGCCAGGTCGGCGCGTTGGGCCCGATCACGACGACCCCGTCGACGACCTTCGCGACCATGAAGCCCTTAGCGCGCCCAAAGGAGAGTGTCTGCCGGTACACCGCCTGCTGTGAGGCGATGTCGAGGCGGAGCGGACGGACGACCGCAACGCACCCGCGTCGTGTGGCGTGGTGGTCGGCCGCGGCTGCACGGGGGCCGATCTCGGGCATCGTCCCGCCGACCAACATGCGGAGGAGCTCGTAGCACAGGCGCTCCTCGACCTCCTCGACGGCGTGCTCACGGAGGGCGACCGAGGAGGACGCCAAGCGCGCACTGCGCAGCGCTGCCCGGTCCGACTGCGTCGGCCGCCCGGCTGGAACCCAGACCAGCCAGCCCAGCCCGCGGCCCGCGCCGGTCAGCTCGCCGCACAAGGCCGGGCCGGCCGAACCTCCGACGAAAATCTCGACGAGGTCACCCGAGCGGGCGCGGAGCGCATCGGCGAGGCGACGCTCGACCTGCGCGTCGAGCCGGGCCGGGACGCCGGCGACGATCTCGAGCGCGGCGTCGAGGACGATCGCGGTGCCGCCGTGCGTGTCGACCAGGACCTGTGCGACAGCGGCCACGCCGCGGTCCTCGAGTGCGGCCTCGAAGAGCCACTCGTGCGCATCGTCGGCGCCTCCCGCGACAGGCGGCCCAATCAGACGTTGGGGAACGAACCCCGCGGTCACCGCCCGGAGGGCGGCCAGCTCAGGCACGCCCGCGCCGGCCTGCGGGTACGGCGATCCTGGGACTCGGACGCAACGCAACCACCCTCCTCGGGACCCATGCTTCGTCGGTCCGGAACGGACAAAATCCCCGATCAGCGAGGGGCTCTCTGCCGCCCGCAACCGGTTCCGTACCGACGCCGCGACCGTAGCATAAACGTTTTGGCAACGCCAGGTCTGAATCAGCGGCGCACCGTCCCACGCGCAGCCTCTCGCCCGGCGGTATGGCCGGGCCGGCGGCCTACGAGTCTTCGTCGCGGACCGCGACGGCCGCGCGCCGCGTGCTCGTGGCGCGCACCTTGAGCTTGACCGGGACGATGCGGCGACCGCCCGGCGGGGTGCCGCCGTCGATCTGGCTCAACAGCTCTTCGACCGCCAGGCGCCCGACCTCCTCCTGGGACAGGTCGAGGACGGTCAGCGCCGGGCGCATCGTCCGGCTGCGGGGGCTGTCCGTGGTCGACGCGAGCAGCAGGTCCTGGGGGATGCGCAGGCCTGCGTTGCGCGCCGCCAGCATCACACCGGCGGCGACCCGGTCCAGGATCGCGAAAACGGCGTCCGGCCGAGCGTCCGACTCGAACAGTCGAGTGGCCGCGACATAGCCGGCGTCCTCGTCGAGAGATGTCGCGTGGGCGATGAGGCAGGGCGCGTCGTGCTCCTGCACCCAGGCTGTGTACGCCACCTCGGCGTCGAGAGCGTAGGACTGGGCCGGCGGCGCGTTGACCAGCGCGATGCGCGTCGCGCCCTCCTGGCGCAGGTGATCAAGGACCATCGCCGTCCCGGCGCCGAGGTCATTGTCCACCGAGGCGACGGATTGCTCGCCCATTGCCCGGCCGCTCACGACGGTCGGGACCCCGGACTCTTGGAGCACCGCGAGAACCTCGTCGTCGATCGTGGGGTCGACGACAATGGCCCCGTCGAGCTCAAGGCTACGCAGGGCGCACGGCTCGGTCGCGGACGGAATGAGCACCAACCACTTTCCCCGCGCCAGGGCCTCGGACGCCGCACCGTCGATGAGGCTGCGGAAGTAGTCGTACTCGGCGAACCGCATGAGCTGCTTGTCCGCTGTCGAGACCACGAGAGCGATGATGCCGCTCGTCCCGCGACGGAGATGCTGAGCGCCCTGATGGGGGCGGTAGCCCAGCCTGTCGGCGATGTCCTTGATCCGCTCGCGGGTCTCGGACGTGACCCGACCCTTGCCGTTGAGCGCGTGCGACACCGTGGTCGCCGAGACCTGTGCCGCCTCTGCGACCTCCTTGATCCCCACCCGCCGTCGTCCGCCGGTGTCTTCCATAGGTCTCCAATAGCCCAATCATCAGGCGACGCGTGGCGCGGTCACTGCCTCGATTGTTGGCTGACCGGATGCTAGCGAGGCGGTTCGGCCGGCTCGTCGGATCACGCCGGTGTTCAGTTGTGCAGCTTGGACACTCAACGCGTAGTCGACACGGTGCGGGCAAGACGGGCGGCGGCGTTGAACTCCGCGCCGAGGACCTGGCGCCCCTGCGCCGACCGCCGAGCTCGCCGCCCGTCGTGATCTACCTCGGAATAAGCGGAAGCGCCAAGCATCGGGGTGGAGGCCGGCCTCGAGGGTGACCGGGATCGAGTGGTACTGGTTGAGGAACGTCGAGGCCAGGCGGTCGCACTCGCCGTCGAGGCCGAGGGTCGGGAAGCGTCGCAGCGGCTCCTCGACCCAGAGCTCGAGCTCCAGCGTCTTGGACGGGATGCACGCCCAGTAGGAGCACCGCCACCGACGAGCTCGCGCTCGACCAGCGCGACGCGGGCCGCCCTCGGCCCGCGCACCGGCGCCGTGCTCGCCGGACGAGCCGCCGCCGATCACGATGACGTCGTCGTCGCTCGTCTGCGAGGAGGCCATGTCGGCGTGGCTCATCGTGCGGCTCCCTTCGATCCGGGGCGGCTGGACGGTGCGGCTGGAACCCTGCGCCGCGAGGCGCGGACCACGCCCTCCCGCGGGGTGACTTGACATGCAGCCACCTGGCTGCCTAATATATGCACCCAGATGGCTGCATATCCCTCGATCGACGACGCGTTCAAGGCGCTGGCGGACCCGAGCCGGCGCCTGCTGCTCGACAGCCTGAACGAGCGCAGCGGCCAGACCCTGGGCGAGATGTGCTCGCACCTGGAGATGGCTCGCCAGTCGGTCAGCAAGCACCTCGCGGTGTTGGAGGCGGCCAATCTCATCACGACCGTTCGCCGCGGCCGGGAGAAGCTGCATTACCTCAACGCGGCGCCCATCAACGAGATCGCCGAGCGCTGGATCACCCAGTACGACCAGCGTCGGGTCCACGCGCTCGCCGACCTGAAAACCGCCCTGGAG
>JAXDGY010000214.1:0-4227 GCA_034664785.1 Solirubrobacteraceae bacterium | reverse complement strand
CTGACGCGTCGCGGCGTCGATCCGCAGGATCGAGCGGGTCACGAGGATCTCGGCCCCGAGCCTCCGCGCCTGCTGCAGCGCGCGGCTGGCCAGCTCGTCGCCCGACACACCCGACGGGAAGCCGAGGAAGTTCTCGATCCGCGACGACGTGCCCGCCTGCCCGCCGGGCGCCTGCCGCTCGATCACGATCGTCCGCAGCCCCTCCGACGCCCCGTACACCGCGGCGGCCAGCCCCGCCGGGCCGGCGCCGACGACCACCGCGTCGTACTCGGGCGCGACCGCCTCGGTGGCGAGCCCGAGCAGCTCGGCCAGCCGCCGGAGCTGCGGCCGCACCACGGTCTTGCCGTCGACGACGCGGATCGCCGGGCAGTCCTCGTCGCTCGGCACCGGCCCGCCCCACTCCGCGGCCGCCTCGGGCGCATCGGGCGTCAGCCACCTGAACGAGATCTGGTTGCGGTCCAGGAAGGCTCGCAACTGCGCGCAGGAGGCGTCCCAGCGGTGGCCGATGAGGATCGCCCGCGGCGGCGGCGGGTCGGCCGCGATGCTCTGCAGCCCGCGCGATCCGCCGATCCGGTTGGCGGCCAGGCGGCCGACCTCCCGGGCGACGTCCGGCGCCACCGCCGCGATCGCGTGGTAGTCCGGAGCGTCGAGCCGCATGATCCGCGACCGCTCGGCGGCGCGGAATCCGACCGGGAACACCGTCCCGAGCGCGATCGGGACCTCCCCGAAGACGTCGCCCACGTGTCGCTCGCCCACGACGCGCTCGATCCCGTCGACGAGCTTGACCGGCTCGATGCGCCCCTCGAGCAGGGCGAAGAGCGCGCGCTCGCCGCCCTCGTGCACGGCGTACTCGCCCGGCAGCAGGGTGATGTCGGCCGCGGCCCGTGAGATCCGCTCGCGGTCGGCGGCGCCGAGCCCCGCGAAGATCGTCACGCCGGCGACCTCGTCAGCCGTCACCATGAACGCCACCCCCGCCGCGTCGACCGCTGACCATCACGGGCGGCACGCTACTCCGTGGCATCATCGGTCGCCCAGGATAGGTTGCACGGATGAGACGATCCATCCGGTCCACGGTCGCGGCTGCCGCGGCGTTCCTGGCGATGCCCGTGGCGGCGCACGCGGCCACGACCGCCCCCGCCAAGGTGTTCTTCCCGAACCCGGTGCAGTCGCTGCGCGACGAGTCGCTGACCGACCAGAACGACGCGGACTTCTTCTCCGCCGATCCGTTCCTCGCCACGGCCTACAAGCCCGTCACGCTCACCGACCTGGACGCCTCGGGCACGCTCACCGGGACCTACGCCAAGGTCGTCTCGGCGACGGGGCCGCCCGCCCGGCGCACCGCGAACGGCTTCGCCTACACCCGCGACGACGACCGCTTCGAGCAGGTCATGGGCTACTACTGGGTCACCCAGGCCCAGCGTTACCTGCAGGGGCTCAAGCTCAAGGGCCCGGCCAACGCGCGCCAGCAGCTGTTGCGGATCAACCAGTACGGCGGCGACAACTCGTTCTACCGCGAGGGGTCGAACAAGCTGACGATCACGCTCGGCAAGGGCGGCGTCGACGACGCCGAGGACGGCGAGGTGATCGTCCACGAGTACGGCCACGCGGTGCAGGACGACCAGGTCCCGGGCTTCGGCAGCTCGCTCGAGGCCGGCTCGATCGGCGAGGCGTTCGGCGACTACCTGGCGGTCGAGGTCTCCAACGCCGTCACGGGGAACACGTTCCAGCAGCCCTGCGTCGCCGACTGGGACTCCACGTCCTACACCGCCGGTCCCGTCCACTGCCTGCGGCGCCTGGACTCGACCAAGCACTACCCGGAGGACGTGCGCGGCGAGGTGCACGCCGACGGCGAGCTGTGGTCCGCGGCGCTGTGGCAGGCCCGTCAGGCCATCGGCGATCCGATCACCGCGGACCGGATCATCGTCAACGCGCAGTTCGACTTCACCCCGGCCATCAGCTTCCGGGACGCGGCGCTCAAGACGATCGCCGCGGCCGGCAAGGACGCAAAGGCGGCAGGCGCCTTCCGCAAGGCCTTCACCGACCGCGGCTTCCTCGGCTGAACGGGGCGCGGCCCGTCCGCGGACGACGAGCGCCATCCCGCCTCTCGCTTCCGGCGCCGCTCTGCTACCCCTACGTGCATGACCGTGCCCGTCCAGGCGACCACGCCCACGCAGATCCGCGCCGACAGCTTCCCCGACCTCGGGGACGAGGTCATGTTCCCGCGCATGTCGGCGAAGAAGCTCGGGCGGCTCGCGGAGCTCGGCACGCGGACCTCGTTCGCTCCCGGGGAGACGCTGTACGAGCAGGGGCAGCGCGACGCGCCGTTCCTCGTCATCGAGCGCGGCAGGGTGCGACTGCTCGACCGCAAGCCGGGCAAGGACGTGTGGGTCGCCGAGGCGGACGCCGGGACGTTCCTCGGCGACATCGCGACCTTCACCGGCGAGCCGGCCATCGCCGAAGCCGTCGCCGACGAGCCGACCGACGTGATCGCCTTCGACCGCCCGGCGCTGCGGGCGATGCTGGCGTCGTGGCCCGAGATGGCCGAGTCGATCCTGCGCACGATGATGGCGCGCAGGGAGTGGCACGAGGCGAACGGGTACGGCGTCCTGCGGCTGATCGCCCCGCGCGGCTCGCGACGCGCCTTCGAGGTGCGCGACCTGCTCGAGCGCAACCTCATGCCGGTGCGCTGGTACGACGTCGACACCGACGAGGAGAGCGCGGCGATGCTCGACTGGCTGCAGATCCCCCGCGAGGAGACGCCGGTCCTGGTGCGCAACACCTCGGTACTGCGCAACCCCTCCGCCGCCCAGGTCGCGCGCGAGCTGGGCCTGCGCGCGGAGATCGACGGGGAGCGGTTCGACCTCGTCGTGCTCGGCGGCGGGCCCGCGGGGCTCGCCGCCGCCGTGTACGGCGGCTCCGAGGGGCTGCGGACGCTGGTGGCCGAGTCGTGGGCGCCCGGCGGCCAGGCCGGCACCAGCACGCGCATCGAGAACTACCTCGGCTTCCCCACCGGCATCTCGGGCACCGACCTCGCGCGCAAGGCGACCCTCCAGGCGCGCCGCTTCGACGCCGTGCTGTCGAGCTTCCACCGCGCGGTCGAGCTCGCGCGCGGCACCGAGGGGCTCATCCGCATCGACCTCGACGACGGGCAGCACGCGCTCGCCCGCACGGTGGTCATCGCCACGGGCGCGCGGTGGCGCACGCTCGCCGCCGACAACGTCGAGCGCTTCACGGGCGCGGGCGTCTACCACGCCGCCATGTCGACCGACGCCGAGCGGTGCCGCGGCGAGGACGTGATCGTGGTCGGCGGCGGCAACTCCGCCGGCCAGGCGGCCGTGCACCTGTCGCGCGTGGCGCGCAGCGTCCGCATCGTCGTCCGCGGTGCGGGCCTCGCCGCGACGATGTCGCGCTACCTGGTCGAGCGCCTCGAATCGCGGCCGAACGTCGAGATCATGAGCCGGACCGAGGTCGCCGCGGTCCACGGCGACGGCCGGCTGGAGCATGCGGATCTGCGCGGTCGCGACGGCGGGGACGTCGAGCGGGTGGCGGTCTCGGCCGTCTTCGTGATGATCGGGGCCGAGCCGTGCACGGAGGCGGTCCACACGATGCTCTCCCTCGACGAGGCCGGCTACATCAGATGCGGCGACGGCGCGGCGGCGTGCGACGGCCCGAACCGCTGGCGGCCGACCGACCGCCAGCCGCTCATGCTCGAGACCGTCTGGCCCGGCGTCTTCGCCGCAGGCGACGTCCGCGCCGGCTCGACGAAGCGGGTCGCCGGCGCCGTCGGCGACGGCGCCCTGGCCGTCCGCTTCGCCCACCAGGTGCTGCAGGACTGAGACCTCCGACCCGTCCTGTCCCGCTGCTACGCGGTCTCGGATCGCGGGCCGTCGAGGGATTCGGCGAGGACCTCGTTCCACCCGCGGATGTGCCACTCGCGGACGACGCCGTTCAGGACGAACGGGTCGTCGGTGGCGAACTCCTCGGCGGCTTCGCGGGTCGTGAAGACGGCCATCGAGCCTTCTTCCTGCGGGTTGGCGAACGTGCCGACCATCAGCAGCGTGCCGCGGGCGTGGAAGTCGTCCAGGCGCGCGCGGTGGGCGGGGAAATGCGGCGGCGCCTTCGAGGAGACGTCGTCGGCCGATTCGTAGAAGAGCACGTATTTCACGGGTACCTCCGCTGATGGATGGCGCGCGACGATCTTGCCCGCCGGCGCGCCGTCGCGCGGCA
>JAXDGY010000213.1:0-3450 GCA_034664785.1 Solirubrobacteraceae bacterium | reverse complement strand
GGAGGCACGGCGCAGGGGCGGTGGTCGGCATGCGTCAATGGTCCAGGCCGCGGGCCGCCGCGTCGATACCGCGGATGGGGGATCGCCGGGCGCGGTCAATCCAGGAGGTCGTCGCGAAGCGCGTTGGCGACCAGGTGCTCGCGGGAGCGGGCGCCGACCTTGGTCATCGTGTGGCGTACGTGCGTGCGGATCGTGTCGTGCGATGTGCAGGTCGTCGGCGATCTCGCGTCCCATGTGGCCGAGGGCGACGAGGCCCACGACCTCGCGCTCACGGGCCGACAGCATCCGCGGCCGCGGTCCGCGTCGGCGCCGCGGCGGAAGCGCCGGCCCCAGCACGAGGTGCTCAGCGCCACGAACAGAACGAGGCGGCGGCCCGTGACGACCTCGGTGCTCGCGCCCCACCGCACCGCGACGAGGCCAGCGCGCCGCCGGCACCCAAGGGAGATCGGCAGCCCGACGATCGCTTCGCGCCGCTCGGCGTCGGCTGGGGCGGGCGCCCGAGGCAAGCGCAAGGGGCCTGGGGCGGACCCTCACGCTCGCGTCGTGGTAGATCGCACGCAGGGCGGCGGCGAGCTGGATCGCATGGCGCGCAGTTCGCGCCTCGAAGCTGAAGGCGAGGGGGAGGCGGTCACGGACGGTGAAGCCGTGCACCGCCAGCGCGATGAGCAGCGCGGCGGTGAGGGCGCCTCCGTCGCCGCTGGACGGCGGCGAGCTCACTGGTCTGCGAGGAACCGGGAACGGGGCTTGGTGCTCACGCTCGGATGGTCGAGCCTGCGCGCGGCGCCGTCGATACCGCGGATGCGTGATCGGGGCCTGCTCAGTCCAGCAGGCCCTCGCCCATGGCCTTGGCGACGAGCTGCGCGCGGGAGCGCGCTTGGAGCTTGGTCATCGCGTTGCGCACGTGCGTGCGGACCGTGTCGTGCGCGATGTGCAGCTCGTCGGCGATCTCGCGGTCCGTGTGGCCGTGCGCCACGCGGCCCACGACCTCGCGCTCTCGTGCGGACAGCACGCCCGGTCCGCCGTCCCGGTCCTCGCCGCGGCGGAAGCGCCGGCCCCAGCGCGAGGTGCTGAGCGCCACGAACAGCACCAGCCGGCGGCCCGTGACGATCTCGGTGGTCGCGCCCCACTGCACGGCGACCAGGGCGCCGTCGGACCGGACGAGGTGCGCCTCGCCCGTGAAGTGGCGGGTGGCGGTTGCCGCCGCCCATTCCGCTGGGGTCGCCAGCGGGCCGCCCGCCACGAAGCGGGAGATCGGCAGGCCGATGATCGCGTCGCGACGGAGATCGAGGATCCTCAGGTAGGCGCCGTTCGCGTCGACGTGGATCCGCTGGTCGTCGACGAGGACCATGGGGTTGCGGGACTGCAGGAAGGCAGCCGAGAACAGGGCGGGCCATCCGTCCCGCGTCGTCGCGACAGTCCGAGGCGTGCCCGTCGGTGCGGGCGGCTTGGCGGTCATCGGGTCATCAACGCGCCAAGCTGCCGCATCGCCGGCAGGCGCGCCAGGGTGCGTGCCCGTGTCTAGGGCGCGCACCCCCGCCGGATGTCGTGCGTCCACGATTGCGGCGACGTGGGGTAGCGGCCGACACTCCACGGCATGGACGAGATCGTCGCCCGCGCCATCGCGCTCTGTGGTCACGTCGGTCAGCGGGACCGCGTCGGCGAGTCCGTCATCGAGCACGTCCAGCGCGTGGCGGGCGGCGTCCCGGAGCCCGCGCGCGCCACGGCGTGGCTGCACGACCTCCTCGAGCGCACCGACACCGATCCCGAGCGGCTCACCGAGCAGGGGCTCGGCCGGGTCGAGCGCGAGGCGCTGGGGCTGCTGACCCGTGGCGCGGGCGAGTCGTTCGAGCTGCACGTGCTGCGGATCGTGCACGCGCCGGGGCCGGCCGGGACCCTGGCGCGGACCGTGAAGCTCGCCGACCTCGAGGACCACATCCTCCGCGAGCGTGCCGGCAGCGTCGCCGCCCATGCCCCGCCCTACGGGTGGGCGCGACGGCACCTGCTCGCCCGCGCGGCGGTGCCCCGGCTCGGGACGGAGCCTCTGATGCCGCTCGGCACCATGAGCGGCTAGAGCGTGGGCGCCCGGGCCGGCTCCCGCCGCGCGTCGAGGTCCTCGATGACCGCGACTGCGTAGCGCCACCCGCCCGACGGGCCGCGCACGACGGTGGCCGAGAGGGCGACGGGCACCGCGGCGCCATCGACGGCGACCAGGCGCACCTCGGCCCGGACGTGCGGGATCTCGCCGCCGGCGAGCTCGTTCAGGAGCCGCGCCTCGTGCGCCCGGTCGTCGTGGTGGGTCAGGTCGGCCAGAGTGGCGCCCACGAGCCGCTCGCGGGCGCGGCCGGTGATCGCGCTGAGCTCCGCATTGACCTCCACGACCCGGAGATCGCGCCCGAGGATCGCGATCGCCGCGGGAGCGGCCTCGAAGGCGCCGCGGAAGCGCTCCTCACTCTGCAGCACGCTCAGCGCCGCCGCCTTGCTCACGCTGATGTCGACGTGGGCGCTCAGCCAGACGGTGCCATGGACGGGGTGCTCGAACCGGACGATGTCGGCCGCGCACCAGAACCGGGTGCCGTCCTTGCGCACGTGGTGCATCTCGCCGCGCCACGTGCCATCGCGCTCGAGCGCGCCGAGGATCTCCTCCGCCCGCGCGTAGGGCGACTGCTCGTCAGCAGCGTTGACCACCGACACGTGGCGGCCGACGAGCTCACCGCGCGCGTAGCCGAACATCTGATCCCACGCCTCGTTGACGAAGACCATGACGCCGTCGGCGGCCCGGACGAGCACGACCCCGGCGGGGAGCCCGTCGAACACGGTGCTCCGGAGCGCCGACGCAGCCATGTCGGCACGCTCGGCGGTCACGTCGCGCAGCCTGATGGCGGCGCCGACGCGGCGTCCCTGGCGATCCGTCACGGGGCCCCCGTCGACGAGCAGCGTGCGCGGCACGGCGCCTGGGCGGGCGACACAGAGCTCGAGTCCCTGCAGGTCTTCGCCGCGCAGTGCCCGGGCCAGGGGCAGCTCCTCCGGCGTCAGCGCGCGCGACTGCCCCGGGTAGGAGACATGGCTGCCGCCCGCCCAGCCGTCGGTCGGCAGGGCCTTGATCCTGCCCCCGTGCTGCTCACGGGCCCGCCGGCTGGCGAGGACGACGCGGCCGGCCGCGTCGCAGGCGATGACGCCGTCGACGAGCTGGACGACGCCGGCGGCGGCGAAGCCGGCGTCGGCGGGGGCGCCGTGCCCGCGCCCGCGGCGGCGCAGCACGTCAGGCGCCTTCCATGTGGATCGGGACGCTCCCGGCCACCGAGGTCCCGCGCCCCGGGTGGGAGCTGATGGCGAGTTGGCCGCCGATCGTGTGCACCCGGTCGCGGAGAGCCTGCAGGGTGCCGTCCTCCGGCGTGGCGGCGGGGTCGAACCCGGCGCCGTCGTCTCGGACCTCGAACGCGAGCTTGCCGT
>JAXDGY010000212.1:0-19435 GCA_034664785.1 Solirubrobacteraceae bacterium | reverse complement strand
GCGACATCCACGGTCACAAGACGATCGCCGACATCATGCGGGCGCTGAACGCCTTCACCGGCAGCTTCTACCTGGAGACGCTGCAGGTGGCCCGCTACACGCGGGAGATGTACTGCCTGTTCGGCGGCCGCCACACCCACCCGTCGACGATCCTGCCCGGCGGCTGCAGCGCCAACATCACCCAGCAGACCTGCACGGAGTACTACGTGCGGCTCATGCGCTACATGGACTACTGCAAGCGCAGCGTGCCCATGCACGACGACCTCTACGACTTCTTCTACGAGGCGCTGCCGGGCTATGAGCAGGTCGGGTTCCGCGAGACGGACATCATCTGCTGGGGCTGCTTCGACGACCCCGACTACGTCGACTACGACTACCGCAACATGACCGAGTGGGGCCGGCACCGCTACGTCACGCCGGGCCTGGTCTTCAAGGGCGAGCTCATCACGACCGACCTCGTCGAGATCAACCTGGCGATCCGCATCCTGCTCGGGTCGTCGTACTTCGACGACTGGACCGACGAGCAGACGTTCGTCACGCAGGACCCGCTCGGCAACCCGATCGACAAGCGCCACCCGTGGAACAAGGTGACGCTGCCCAAGCCCCAGGCGCGCGACTTCGCCGACAAGTACTCGTGGGTCGCGTCGCCGCGGATGTTCGACAAGCGCGACGGCAGCTTCGTGGCCAACGACACCGGCGGCGGCCCGTTCGCGCGCCAGTGGGTGACGGCCAAGGCCGGCCTGGTCGACATCGGCTACCTGAAGGCCACTGGCCACAGCCTCCAGATGGTGCTGCCCAAGACGGGCTTCATGCCGCAGATGGAGCTCGAGTGGAAGATCCCGCCGTGGTCCAACGCCATCGAGCGCCAGCGCGCCCGCAGCTACCACCAGGCGTATGCGGCGCTGGTCGCGCTGCACAACCTCGAGCGGGCGCAGGCGGAGATCCGCGCCGGCCGCACGAAGAGCTGGGCGGACTTCACGGTGCCCGAGGAGGCCATCAGCGTCGGCTTCCACGAGGCGGCCCGCGGCGTCCTGTCGCACCACATGGTCATCCGCGAGGGCAAGATCGCCAACTACCAGCCCTACCCGCCCACGCCGTGGTGCGGCAACCCGCGCGACTCCCACGGGACGCCCGGGCCCTACGAGGACGCGGTGCAGAACACCCCGATCTTCGAGGAGAACGGCCCCGAGAACTTCAAGGGGGTCGACATCATGCGGGCGGTCCACAGCTTCGACCCGTGCCTGCCCTGCGGCGTGCACATGTACGGGAAGGGCAAGGTCCGCAAGGTGGTGCACACACCGACGGGGATGGCGTAGATGGCCACCGTGGAGCGCCCGATCGAGGATCAGCTGGTCGGGCGCGTCCAGGAGCTCACGGCACACGCCGAGGCCCTGCCCGATCCGGACGCCCGGGCGTGCGCGGAGGAGCTCGCCGCCGCGGTGGTGCAGCTCTACGGCGAGGGCCTCGAGCGCATCTTCGCGACGCTCGACGAGCAGGTGACCGCACGGCTGGCCGAGGACCCGGTCGTGGCGAGCCTCATGCTCATCCACGGCCTCTACCCGGTCGACCTGGAGACGCGCGTGCAGGAGGCGCTCGACACCGTGCGCCCCTACATGGACTCCCACGGCGGGAACGTCGAGCTGCTCGGCATCCAGGACGGCGTGGCACGACTGCGGCTCGACGGATCGTGCAACGGCTGCACGGCGTCGCAGAGCACGATGGAGCTGGCGATCGAGCGCGCGCTGGAGGAGACGGCACCCGACCTGCTGGGCATCGACGTCGAGGGCGTCGTGGCGCCGCCGCGCCCGCGACCCGATCCGTCGGACGACGTGGAATGGGTGACGCTCGACGGCGTCGCCGGCCTCGAGCGGGGGCAGCTCGCGGCGGCCGAGCCGGGCCTCGTCGTGGCGAACGTCGCCGGGACGCTGCTCGCCTACCACGACCGGTGCGCGGGGTGCGACGGCCCGCTGGCGGGCGCGACCCTGCTGGGCGGGACCCTGACGTGTCCGGCCTGCCGGCGGCTGTTCGACCTGCCGCGCGCGGGCCGGTGCACCAGTGCCGGGGACGACGCGCTGCAGCTCACCCCGGTGCCGCTCCTGCGCAACGGGGGGCCCGTCCGGGTCGCGCTGGGGCGATGACGGCCGCGCCCCAGGGGCTGCGGCAGCTCGCCGCCTGGGCGGGGGCCAAGCCCGTCGGCGTGCCGGCGCCGCCCCCGCCCGCCGCGTCGAGGGCGACGTGCGAGCTGTGCCCGGTCGGCATCGGCGAGGACCACCGCCACCTGCTGCACCTCGACGAGCGGCGGATCGTCTGCGTCTGCGAGACGTGCTGGTCGATGCGCTCCGGCGACAAGGAGTTCCGGCCACCCGGAGCGCGGACGCTGTGGCTGGAGGACTTCGTCATGACCGAGGAGATCTGGTCGGCCTTCCAGATCCCGATCGGCCTGACGTTCCTGCTGCGCAGCAGCGTCACGGGCGCCGTCGTGGCGCTCTACCCGAGCCCTGCCGGGGCGACCGAGTCCGAGCTCGAGCTCTCGGCCTGGGACGCGCTCTGCGAGGCGAACCCGATCCTGCTGCAGCTGGAGCCCGACGCCGAGGCGCTCATCGTGAACCGCGCGACTGGCGGTCACCAGTATGCGATCGCACCGGTCGACCAGTGCTACCGGATGGTCGGGCTCATCAAGTCGCGCTGGGAGGGCATCACCGGCGGCCGCGGGGTCGACGAGGCGATCGCCGGGTTCTTCGACGGGATCCGGGAGCGGGCGCTCGTGCGATGACCGTCGAGGACCTCGCCACCACCGAGCCGGCCTTCACCGTCCTCGACGTCGAGGCGCCGCCGCACGCCGCGGTCCCGACCCTCCGCTTCCACCTGCACGTCGACGACCCGCTCGGCCGCGAGATCCACACGATCGCCCTGTCGACGCAGATCAACATCGACCCGGCGCGCCGGGCCTACGACCCGGAGACGCGCGAGCGGCTGGTCGAGCTGTTCGGGGCGCCCGAGCGGTGGGCCTCCACCACGCAGGTCTTCCGCTGGGCGCACGTCGACGTGCTGGTGCCCGGGTTCGTCGGAGCCACCTCGTTCGCGCTGGACGTGGCGTGCACCTACGACCTCGAGGTCGCCGCCAGCAAGTACTTCTACTCGCTGCCCGGCGGGGAGGTCCCGCTGTCGTTCCTGTTCAACGGGATGGTGCTCTACAGCGGCGAGGCCGACCGGCTGCAGGTCGCGCAGGTCCCCTGGAGCTGCACGGCGCGGTGGCGCATGCCCGTGGATGCGTGGCGGCGCGCGATGGACGCCTTCTACCCCGGCGGCGGATGGGTGCGCCTCCAGACCGAGACGCTCGACGCGCTCGCGGCGCGCAAGGCCCGGCGCGGGGACCACTCCTTCGACGACACCGTGCGGGGGCTCCTGGGATGACGGCGCTCGAGGAGCTCGTCGACACGCTGCTGTGGGAGGGCCACCAGCTCTACCCGTACACGCCGAGCGCGACGAAGAACGCGACGCCGACGCCGTTCGGCATCGTCTACCCGCCGGCCTACGCGGCCGGGAGCCCGCACACCTTCAGCCGCCTGAAGCTGCAGTGCATCGCGACCGGCAGCGACGAGTTCGCCGCGACCGTGTCCTGCCTGCAGGCGGGCGAGGCACGGCGCATCGAGATCACCCCGGAGCTGGGCGAGGTGCCGTTCGCGTTCGGGCCGGTGGTGGGTCGCGTGACGATGACCTGCGAGGACTTCGGCGGACTGATGCGCGTGACGGTGGCGGTCGAGAACGCGACCGAGGCCGACGCCGGGATGGACCGCACGGCCGCGCTCGAGCTCTCGCTGCTCTCCACCCACGTCGTCGCGCGGTGCGCTGCCGGCGGGCGGTTCATGTCACCGATCGCGCCGCCCGAGGAGGCCGCGACGGCGGTGATGACCTGCGCGAACGTCAACACCTACCCCGTGCTGGCCACCCCGGAGGACGACGCCGTCCTCGGCGCGGCGATCATCCTGCCCGATCACCCGCAGATCGCCCCGGAGTCGCGCGGGAGCCTGTTCGACTCGACCGAGATCGAGGAGGCGCTCCTGCTCCACGTGCTCGCGCTCAGCGACGGCGAGCGCGCCGAGCTGGCCGGCGCCGACCCCGCGGTCAGGGCGATGATCGATCGGGCGGTCCGGGCGACGCCCGAGGACATCATCGCGCTCCACGGTCGCGTGACGATCAGCGATCCCCCGGCGCCGCCGGACCCCAGGGGCGCGCCGGCGTCCGAGGCCGCCGCCGACGTCCGGGGCGAGCAGCAGATCGTCCTCGACGGGCGGACCTTCGCCCGCGGCGGACACGTCGTCCTGCGCCCCGAGGCCAACAGGAACGCGCAGGACCACCTGCTCGAGGGTCGCACCGCGACGATCGAGCGCATCTACATCGACTACGACGAGCAGGTCCACCTGTGCGTCACCGTCGACGACGACCCCGGCCAGGACATCATGCGCGACATCGGCCGGTACCTGTACTTCAAGCCCGACGAGGTGGAGGTCAGCCCATCGTGACGCCGGTGTTCGAGAAGCAGATCCTGGTGGCCGGCGTCGGGAACGCCTGGCTGCAGGACGACGCGTTCGGCGGCGAGTGCGCCCGCCGGCTGGAGAGCGCCGGGGTGCCGTCCGGCGTGACGGTCATGGACTTTGGCACCGGCGGCCTCGACCTCGCCTACGAGATCATGCGCGGGTACGACGCGCTCCTGATCCTCGACGCCAGCCGCCGTGGCGGCGAGCCGGGGACGCTGTACGTCATCGAGCCGTCGATGGACGAGATCGCAGGGTCGATCGAGGACGGCGAGGCGATCAACCCGCACGGCATGGACCCCCAGACCGTCCTGCGGTTCGTCAACGCCTTCGGCGGCTTCACGGGCAAGGTCGTCGTGATCGGCTGCGAGCCGGGCGAGGTGGACGACGTCGGGATGGGGCTGACGCCGCCGGTCGAGGCAGCCGTCGAGCGCGCGCTCGCGCTCGTGCGGGAGACGATCGAGCAGCTGCGCACCGACGCGGCCTACGCGGGGTAGCCGTGCACGAGCTTTCGGTGAGCTCCGCGGTCGTCGCCACCGTCGTCCGCCATGCCGCCGGCCGCAGGGTCACCGGCGTCCACGTCCGCGTGGGCCGGCTGCGCCAGGTCGTCCCCGACTCGCTGGCCTTCTACTTCGGGATCGTCTCGCGCGACACCGTGTGTGAGGGGGCGGTGCTCGAGCAGGAGCTCGTGCCCGCGCGGCTGAGCTGCGAGGACTGCGGGACGGGCTGGACCGCCGAAGCTGCGGCGTTCCGCTGCCCGGCGTGCGCCGGCGCGGCGGTGGCCGTCGTCAGCGGCGAGGAGCTCGAGGTGGAGTCCATCATCGTCCAGGACGAGGAGGCGCAGTGCATCGCGTGAAGGTCAGGATCGTCGAGGACGCCCTCGACGCCAACAACACGATCGCGCGGGCCAACCGCGACGACTTCGATCGCGCGGGCGTGACGGTGGTGAACCTCATGAGCGCCCCAGGCGCGGGCAAGACGACGCTGCTCGAGCGCGTCCTGGGTCCGGGCCTCGACGGCGTGCGCGCCGGCGTGCTGGAGGGCGACGTGCAGGGCAGCCTGGACGCCGACCGCCTCGCGCACCTCCACGTGCCCGTCGTCCAGCTCAACACGGACGGCGGCTTCGGCGGCGAGTGCCACCTCGACGCGAACATGGTCCGCTCCGCGCTGCCGGCGCTGCCGCTCGACGAGCTCGACCTGCTGATCATCGAGAACGTCGGCAACCTCGTCTGCCCGGCCGAGTTCCGGGTCGGCGAGGACGCCCGGATCATGGTCTCCTCGGTCGCCGAGGGCGAGGACAAGCCGCTGAAGTACCCGCTGATGTTCCGCGCGTGCGAGCTCGTCGTGATCAACAAGATCGACCTGCTCGAGCACGTCGACTTCGACCTCGACCACTTCCTGCACCACCTCGACGCGGTCCATCCCGGCGTCGCCCACCTGCTCGTGAGCGCGCGGACCGGCGAGGGCGTCGACGAGCTGCGGTCGTGGCTGTCGCGGCTGCCGGACCGGGTGGCGCGGGGAGCGGTCGTGTGACCGGCGCGGCGGCGACCGGCGTGGACCGCATCGCTGCGGGCCTGGCCGCGCGCGTCGCGGCCAACGAGCGCTTCTTCGCCGCCGAGGCCGACCGGCTCGCGCGCCTGTGCCACCGCATGGCCGAGCGCTTCGCGCGCGGCGGGCGGCTGCTCGCGTTCGGCGCGGAGCCCGTCGACGGGTCCGACGCGCGGCACGTCGCCGTCGAGTTCGTCCACCCGGTCATCGTCGGCAAGCGGGCGCTCCCCGCCCTCGCGCTGCCACCCGGGGACGTCGCGCTGCTCGCGCGGCCCGACGACGTGGCGATCGCCTTCGGCGAGGGCGACGCGGTCGTGGCGGCGGGCGCCCCCGCGCGGGCAGCGGGCTGCCTGAGCCTGGGGGTCACGCGCGGCGGCGCGGAGTGGGAGCTGGTCCCCGGCAGCGGGGACCCCTGCATCGACCAGGAGCTCGCCGAGACCGCCTACCACGTGCTCTGGGAGCTCGTGCACGTGTTCTTCGAGCACCGGGGCCTGCTGGAGGGGCGTGACGCCGCGCCGGTCCACGACGCCGGTGCGTCGAGCTTCCTGTACCCGTTCCTGGCCGAGCGCGAGGACGACCTCGGCGCCGTGCTCGCCGACGTGCGCGCCTCGGCGCTCGCGAAGGCGGCCGACGTGAGCGCGCTGCGCGCGCAGACGCTCGGCGACGGCCGCGACGAGCTGCTGGCCGCGGCGGGCGCGCTGCGGGCCTGCGCGGACGCCGGCGGGACGGTGCTCGCGCTCGGCAACGGCGGCTCGGCGACCGACGCGATGGACGCCGTGGCCGACCTGCGCTCCCCGCCGTCGACGCCATCCGGCCCGCCCTGGCCGGCGCGGCGCGCGCTGGACCTGACGGCCGACCCCGCGATCCTCACCGCGATCGCCAACGACATCGGCCCCGAGGCGATCTTCGCGCGCCAGGTGATCGCCTACGGCGCGCGTGGCGACGTGCTGCTCGCGCTGTCGACCAGCGGCAGCTCGCTCAACGTCATCGCCGCGCTGCAGGAGGCGCGCCGCCGCGGACTGGCGACCATCGCGCTCGTCGGCGACGACGGCGGCCGGATCGCCGCCGAGCGCCTGGCCGACCACGTCGTCGTGTCGCGCTCGCAGCACATCCCGCGCGTGCAGGAGGCGCAGGCCAGCGCCTGGCACGTCCTGCGCGAGCTCATGGAGGCGGTGTGAGCGCGACCGCCGTCCGCCGGCGCGTCGCCGTGCGGGTGGACGGCGTCGTGCAGGGCGTCGGCTTCCGCCCCTACGTCTTCCGGCTGGCCGAGGAGCACGGCCTCGCGGGGTTCGTGCACAACGACACCCGCGGCGTCGTCGTCGAGGTCGAGGGGCCGCCGGACGCGATCGAGCGATTCCTCGCCGCGCTGCCCGCGCAGGCCCCGCCGCTCGCCCGCGTCGAGCAGGTGCGCGCGCGCGACGTCGCGCCACGCGGCGGCGGGGCCTTCGAGATCCGCCACAGCGACGCGTCGGGCGCGGCGCAGGCGCTCGTCTCGCCCGACAGCGCCACCTGCGCCGCCTGCCTGGCCGAGCTGCGCGACCCCGCCGACCGCCGCCACCGCTACCCCTTCATCAACTGCACGAACTGCGGCCCGCGCTTCACGATCGTCCGAGACGTCCCCTACGACCGCCCGCTGACGACGATGGCCGGCTTCGCGATGTGCCCCGCCTGCCAGGCCGAGTACGACGATCCCCGCGACCGGCGCTTCCACGCCCAGCCCAACGCCTGCCCGGCGTGCGGGCCGCGCACGCGGCTGCTGGACGGCGACGGCGCGGCGCTGGCGGACGGCGACGCGGTCGCCGCCGCCGCCGGCCTGCTGCGGGACGGCGCGATCCTCGCGGTCAAGGGCCTCGGCGGCTACCACCTGGCCTGCCGCGCCGACGACGAGGCGGCGGTCACGGCGCTCCGCGCCCGCAAGCACCGCGAGGACCGCCCGTTCGCGCTGATGGCGGCCGACCTGGACGCCGCCCGTGCCCTGGCCCGGCTCGGGCCGGCCGACGAGACGCTGCTGGCCTCGGCGGCCCGGCCGATCGTCCTGGCCCCCCGGCGCCGGGATGCGCCCGTCGCGGCAGCGGTCGCCCCCGGGACGCGTGAGCTCGGCGTCATGCTGCCCTACGCGCCACTGCACCACCTGCTCGTGCAGGACGCGGCGACCACGCTCGTGCTGACCAGCGGGAACGTCTCCGACGAGC
Source organism: Solirubrobacteraceae bacterium (assembly GCA_034664785.1). Lineage (GTDB taxonomy): Bacteria > Actinomycetota > Thermoleophilia > Solirubrobacterales > Solirubrobacteraceae > Paraconexibacter. Next base: position 11,160 of record JAXDGY010000212.1, on the reverse strand, counting down.
CGATCGCCTACCGCGACGAGGACGCGCTGGAGCGCCTTTCGCCGATCGCCGACGCCTTCCTCGTCCACGACCGCCCGATCCACGTGCGCACCGACGACTCGGTCGTACGCAGCGTCGGAGGCCGGCCGATGGCGCTGCGCCGCTCCCGCGGCCTGGTCCCCGAGAGCCTCAGGCTCCCCGCCCGCGCCCGCCGGCCCGTGCTCGCCTGCGGGGCCGAGCTCAAGAGCACGTTCTGCCTGGCCAAGGGCGACCGGGCGTGGATCGGGCACCACATCGGCGACCTGCGCAACGCTGCGACGCTCGCCGCCTACGGCGAGGGCATCGCGCACTTCGAGCGCCTGTTCGACGTCCACCCCGAGGTCGTCGCCCACGACCTGCACCCCGACTACCTGGCGACGGCCCACGCGCTGGAGCGCGACGGCGTGGAGCTCGTCGGCGTGCAACACCACCACGCCCACCTCGCCGCCTGCCTGGCTGAGCACGGACGCGACCCCGACGAGCTTGCGGTCGGAGCGATCTACGACGGCGCGGGGCTCGGGAGCGACGGGACGGTGTGGGGCGGCGAGATCCTCACGGGCGACCTCCGCGGCTTCACCCGCAGCGGCGCCCTGCTGGCCGTCCGCCTGCCCGGCGGCGACCGCGCCGCGCGCGAGCCGTGGCGGATGGCGTGCGCATGGCTGGTCGCGACGTCCGGCCCCGAGCCGGAGATCCCCCGGGCGCTCGCCGGGCGCGTGGACGGCGAGGCATGGCGCGCGATCGCGCGAATGGCGGACACCGGCTTCGCCGCGCCGGTCACGACGAGCATGGGCCGCCTGTTCGACGCCGCCGCCGCGCTCTGCGGCCTGCGGACGCACGCGACGTACGAGGGCCAGGCCGCGATCGAGCTCGAGGCCGCCGCCGACCCGTCGGCGCGCGGCGCGTACCCGATCGCGGTGCACGACGGCGTGCTCGACGCGCGCCCCGCGATCCTCGCGCTGACGGCCGACGTCCGCGCGGGCGTGCCGGTCGCGGTCGTCGCCACCCGCTTCCACCGCGCGGTGGCGGGCGCCACGGCGCAGGCGTGCGCCGCGGCGGCCTCCGCGGCCGGCACCGAGATCGTCGTCCTGTCTGGCGGCGTCTTCCAGAACCGGCTGCTGCTCGACGACGCGGCGCGCCGCCTGGAGCAGCTCGGCCTGCGCGTGCTCGTCCCCGAGCGCGTGCCGCCGAACGACGGCGGGATCTCCTACGGGCAGGCGGCCGTGGCCGCGGCCCGCTCCTGAGCGGCGGGACGCGGCCGCGTCCCGGTTCGGACGCCGCCGGCCTGCGGCAGCATGCTCCGGTGGTCAGCGGGGTAACCCCCGCGTTCGACCGGGCGCGGATCGCCCCACCAACCACCCAAGGAGCTGTCCATGGTCTACATCCTCATCGTCGTCGTCCTCGTCCTGCTGGCGATCTTCCTGTTCCAGCGCATCCGCTGAGGTCCGCGGGACCGGCGCCGGCTCGGACGTCCGTCCACCGGCCGCGCGTCGCCCCGCTTCCCGGTCGATCACCGGGTCGTCGAGTCCCTCTTCCTCGACGTCGCACCTCGGGATGTCGCTCGCCGCGCGTTGGGGAACCGCCGGCGGGCGACACGCCCGTCCCACTCGAGGCGGTCGCGGGCCCGGTCCCGGCTAGCGCGGCGCCGGCTGCGCCGCAGGCGCCGCGGCGATCAGCATCGCGCCCACGTCGCGGCCGAGGTCCGAGTAGTGGACCGGGTTGCTCGGCCAGTTGAGCTCCTCGCGGAAGTACGTGTTCACGTCGCTGACCTGGCCGACGGACATCTGCAGGAGGTCGGGCCGCTTGCCGCTCCAGGCCAGCAGCGCCACCGCCGGGGTGTCGAACAACCGGTACGTGCCCGCCGGGTACTGGTGGCGCGTGCCGCCCGTGGCGTCGAGCATGAAGTGGCGCGGGAACCGCTGGTCGACCGTCCGGTCCTTGACCAGCGGCAGCAGCTTGTTCAGCAGCTGGTTGGTCAGGGAGAGCACCCGCGGGTCCTTCGAGGCCAGCCACAGGTTGCTGACCACGCTGAGCTGCGCCATCGCGTACTCGGGGTCGAAGCCGACGCCGCCGTTGCCCTCCTCCGTGAAGTAGCCGGCGCCGTCGGATCCGTCCGCCTGGGTCGGGGCCTTCGTCGTCACCCAGCCACGGCCGGGGTACATGTCCTGACGGGGACGGATCGCGTTGGCCAGCGACTTGTCGTAGGCCGTCTTGAACTTCGGGTCGCCGGTCGCGGCGTAGGCGAGGTAGAACAGCTCGGTGTAGGCGATCGCGATGTTGCCGTTGGGGTAGTACGCGGCGTCCGTGTTGATCGTCAGGTAGTCGGCGGCCCGGGCGATGGACGAGGACCACGCGGTGCGCTGCGCGGGCGTCAGGCCGTCCTTCAGCATGAGATAGGCCTGGCCCATGGAGATGCCGAACCACGTGTTGGTGATGGAATCGGGGCCGAACCTGCCGTTGGCGCCCTGCTGCGTCGCCATCGCCGTCTCGTAGGTCGAGACGGCCTGGTCGAAGGCGGCGCGGTCCTGCTTGCCGGTCGCGGCCCAGAGGCGCGCGGCGGCGAGCGGCGGGCCGGCGTTCGTCTTGGCCCACACGCCGGGCACGTCGGTGGTCGTCCAGACGCCGTTGCGGAAGTACCGCTGGTTCGGGATCGCGTTGGCACCGGCGAAGTTGGTCAGGGAGCTCTTGAGCGTCGAGGAGACGCCTGGGACGGCCGCGCTGGGATCGCAGCCGGCGAAGGACAGGGCGCAGACGGCAGCGAGCACCGTCAGGACGAGGCGGTTTCTCATGGAGGCGAAGACCTGAGCCGGAAGGAGGTGGAAGCCGCCACGCCGAGACTCTGGCGGCGCGGGACTTGCACAGAGATACGGCTGATTACCGCAGGAGCGCCACTTCGCATTCGTTTTGGTGGACATATCGCCGAGGGGCCCGTGCGCTCTCCACCAGGGGCAAAGCTGGCGATCGACGGCCGTCCGAACGGTGCGTCATCGCACGGATGCCGGTGCGACCGGCAGGCGGGTCCCTCCGCTTCCCGGGGTGCGCAAAGGCTCCCGGGCACGGGTAGCGTCGTTCGCAGATGGCCATGGCCTCCCCCGTGCCGGAGACACCGGGTCCGGACTGGCCCGTGATCGCGCTCGTCGCGTCGGCGGGCGGCGTCGAGGCGACCTCGGCCGTGGTCGCCGGTCTCCCGGCCTCGCTGCCGGCCGCCGTCCTCGTGCTCGTGCACCAGTCCCCCGACCGGGCCAGCCTGCTCGCCGAGATCCTGGCGCGCCGCGCCGCGCTTCCCGTGAGCGACGCCGAGGACGGGACGCGCCTCGCGCCCGGCCGCATCCTCGTCGCACCTGCGGCGCATCACATGCTGGTCACGCCCGACGGCATCCTCGCGCTGATCGCCTCGGGACCGGCCCCGCCGAGCCGTCCCTCCGCGGACCTCCTGCTCACCACGCTGGCGGTGGCGATGCGCGACCGCGCGGTGGCCGTCGTGCTGTCCGGCGGCGGCCGTGACGGCGCGACGGGCGCGACGGCCGTGCACGCCTTCGGCGGGATGGTCCTCGCCACCGACGAGCCCTCCTCGGCGGTCTTCTCGATGCCGTCGGCGACGATCGAGCGCGACGACACCGTCGACCACGTCGTCGGGCTCGACGACGTCGCCGGCCTGCTGGTCGGCCTGGCCACCGCCCCGCGGCTGAGCCCGGGCTGAGCCGCGGCCAGGCCCGCTGGACGGTCAGCCGGTGTACGGGCGGATCGCGATGCCCGGCAGCTGGAAGTCGGGGAACTCCACGTGCGACCAGCCGCCGGTCTCCGTGTTCCACGCGACCGGCGTGTCGGGTGAGCGGGCCCGGTCGTAGAGCCGCAGGCGGCCGTCACCGGGATCCGCCGCCACGAAGAGGTCGCCGGCGTGGTGGACCGACAGGCTGAACGTGGACGTGCTCGACGTGAGCGACACCAGCGGTGCGGACCGGACGGACATCTCCCCCACCGTGTTCGGCCGCTGACCGCCGCGCTTCACCTTGCGTTCACAGCGCTGTCACGCGCTCCCGCGGGCGACGCCCTACGCTGCCCGCCATGTGCCTGCAGTGCATGAGCGCGGCGATGGGCGCCACCGCGACGGCCACGGGCGCGCGGTCCTACCTCGCGGCCCGCGGCCCGGCGTGGCTGACCCCGCGTCGCCTCCGCGCGGCCACGGTGAGCCTGCTCGCCGGGGCGCTCATCGCGTCCTCGCTGCTGGTCAGCGGCTCCTCCGCGGCGCCCGCGGCGTCACCCGGCGCCGCCACGGGCCCCACGGCCCAGCACGCGCCCGCCGCGCGCTGACCCCGCCAGCTCAGAACCGCCTTCGGAAGGCGCAACGTGAGCCTGATCCCGAAACCGGTTCTCAGGTCGAGGCCACGTAGATCAGCGCGCCCGACATCTCGGGGTGGTCGCTGACGGCGTAGGTCTCCCTGGCGCTGGTCGTGAGCCGGTCCTCGAGGCGCACGACCGAGACGTCGAATCCGGCGTCGCGCACGCGGTCGGGGAAGTCGCGCCCGTAGAGACGGACGTGGTCCTGCTGCCCGAAGCGCCGCAGGCGCTCGGCCGGGTCGGTCACCGTTGGGTCCTCGTCCGTCCGCTCGCGCGTCAGCAGGATCGGATGCTGGAGCAGCGCACGGCCGCCGGGACGCAGGACGCGCCGGAACTCGCGCAGCGCCAGGCCGTCGTCGGGCACATGCTCGAGCACGTGGCTGCACAGCAGCAGGTCGAAGCAGTCGTCGGCGAACGGCAGCTGCTCGACCGTCATGGTCTGCCGGACGCGGACGCTCGGAATGAGGTCGCCCGTCACGTAGCCGGTGCTGCCCTTGAAGTGGCGGTAGATCCCCTCCTCCGGCGCGATGTGCAGGACGTGCAGCGCGGTGTCGATCAGCCCCTCCTGCTGCAGGTAGAGGTAGAGGAAGCGCTGGCGGGACACCGACCAGCAGCGCGGGCAGCGCTCCCCCTTCTTGCCATTGTGGTCGGCGAACGCGCGGAACGTCCCGCCGCAGCACGGGCAGCTCACCACGTCGCCGCGCAGCCGTGCGGCCTCGACGTTGGTCACCACCGCGCGCCCCACCCGGCGGATCGTCTGGCGCGCGGGCCGCAACCTCCCCCGATCGCCGCGCAGCGGCGTGAAGTTCTCGATGACGCCCACGGCCCGGCGTTCTTAGCAGGTCACACGCCCCCCGACCACCGCCTGCCGGGAAGCATCCCGCTTGGCCGGAGGCAGGGTGGCGGAGCCCGAACCGGGGGCCCCGCCGAGGGATGGCGGGGCCCGCGCCGGTCGCGGCAACCACGTTCCCCCGTCGTTGCCGGGGCCGCACCGTGCCAGAACTCGGCGCGATGATCCAGGTGCCCGTCAGGTCGGGGACGCCAAAACCCGCTCGGAGCGCTTCAAGTGCGTCGGATCGTCGGGCAACGCCGCCGGTTTTGTCAGTCTTCGGACAGCGCAGCTCAAGTCCCGCGGCGCCTGGCCGATGCGTGTCTGGAGGTCAGCACGACGCCCGGCAAGATGCCGACTCAGACCTCGGGCACGACGCCTGCGAAGCACCAAGGGGACGACCCCAGCGCACGGCGTGACGCTGGGGTCGTCGTCGTTCTGGGCGCCCTCAGGCGCCGTAGACCCAGGTGGTCCAGCCGAACACCTTGCCGGCGTAGCCCCCCTGGGCCGCCGGGAGCGCGGTGCCGTACGCGTGGTTGATCAGCCAGGGTTGCCAGGTGTCGTCGGACGACGCCCACCAGCCGCCGAAGCGCTGATCGATGCGCTGGAGGTACTGCGCCGCACGCAGCACGGCGTTGCTCGACCAGCTGAAGGCGGGCATCCCGTGGTGGGAGAGCAGCTCGGCCTGGGTCACGACGCCCTGGAGCGCCTCCCACGGGTACCCGGTGTGGCACGGGACGGGCTGGAACGAGCAACCGCGGCGCATGTCGTCCGGGATCGCGCCGTCGACGTCGACCCCGCTCTTCGTGGCGCCCGGCGGGTTGATGCCCACGGGCCTCGCGGGGTCGCTCTGGTAGGACACGTCGCCGTAGTCGAACCCGGCGTAGGCGCTCCGGTCGCCCAGGTAGCCGCGGAACACCGCCGCCGCGCGGGCCAGGTCGGCGCCGTCGCCGAGGTAGAGGTCGGCGGCGATGCGGCTGGCACCCGCCATCGTACCCCAGTTGTTCGGGCGCTTCTCATGGGTGGAGATGAGCGTCAGGCCCGACAGGTTCTCCGTGCGCGCCGCGCTGATCCAGGCCCGGAAGCGCCCGTCCAGCGCGGGGTCGTAGCCCCCGAGCCCGATGAGGTCGGCGGCGATGACGTAGGACGACAGGTTGCGGCCGAGCGCCAGCGTCCGGCCCCCGGCCTCGGTGCCGATGGCGCCCGAGATCGCCGCGGCGACCTTGGCCCGGTACGCCTCCCCGCCGATCCGCGCGTAGACCAGCGCGGCGGCGAGGGTGTCGACGTCGTGGCTCGAGTTCTGGTCGGCGACGTCCGGCGTGCCCGGGCTGCCGTCCGCGGCGGACTTCAGCGCGTTCCACGCCGGGCCCGAGGTCGGGCGCGCGCGCAGGTCGTCGGCGCCGACCCAGACGCGCGACGAGCTGGTCGGGGCGACGGGGTTGCCGCCCGGCGCGGGCGGGACGACGGGCGCAGGGGTCGCGGGCGGCGCGACGACGGGCGCGGCCGGCGCCGGGGCGGTCGGCGCCGCCGGCGGCTTCTTCTTGGCCGCGCCGGCCGTGGAGTCGCTCGTCCCGCCGCCGCTCGTCGTGCCGGAGCCGGGGATCGTGGTCGCCCCGCCGCCCGGGCTCGTGCGAACCTCGAGGACGGCGCTGCGCAGGCGCTCGGGCGTGGAGGACGAGGAGTCGAGGCTCAGGGTGATCGCGCCACCGGCCGCCGGGACGCCCTTGGCGACATCGAGGACGACGTGGCCCTTGGCGCGCTTGACCGAGTCGAGCACCTCGGCGCCGGTCCCCCGGACGCGCAGCGTGCCCGCGATCGTGTGCCGGGTCGTGAAGGCGAGCTTCGCGCTGCTGACGCCGGCAGGGACCTTGAACTGCACGGTGGTCACCCAGCGGCAGCGGCCGCCGACGCGCAGCGTGCGGCCGGAGGCCTTGCAGGCCGCGGACTTGCCCTGGCTGCGGACCGCGAGCGGGGAGAGCTTCGTGGTCTTCGCGGGCTTCGTCTTCGCGTCGGCGGCGGCAGCGTGGCCGGCGGCCAGGACGGCGAGGGCGAGCAGGACGGGACGACCGGCACGGGCACCCGCGCGGGCTGGGGCGAGGCTCATCACGATGGGGCTCCTTCGGGTGGCGCCGATGCGCCTGGGGGAAAGTGGAGGGTCCGCCGGCTTCGCGGCGTGGCCGCAGCGACGGCCCCTCCTCCCGGTCATCGGCAGGCCTCCGGCGTCTTTGACCCCGGCGCCGGGAGGCGGCCGGATGTCGGTGGGGCCCGTGTCGGGGAGCGGGTGACCTAGACGGACGTGGGGGTTCCGCGTGGCGTTCATCCGGATGCTGGTCCTTCGCGGGGGTGATCCGTGCGCGCCTGGCGCCTAGGCTCGCCTCGCATGATGCGCCGCCGCATCGAGGTCCTCCTGATCGCCGTGCTCCTGTGCGCGGCGGCAGGCGCCCAGACGGCGCAGGCGGCGCCGGGGGACATCGGGTTCCAGGGCGCGAGCTACGCGCCGGCGTCGGGGTCGCTCACGGGCTCCAAGCCCGAGAGCAAGCTGTGGTTCAACGACGGCTCGTGGTGGGCGAGCATGTACGCCCCGGCCGCCGGTGGCCACACCATCCACCGCCTCGACCGGACGACCCACGCATGGGTCTCGACCGGCACTCCGATCGACGCCCGGGCCGACTCGCGGGCCGACGCCCTCTCGGCGGGCGGCAAGCTCTACATCGCCTCGCACGCCTTCGCGGAGCACGGCGCGCCGGGGAGCCCGGCGCGGCTCTCCCGCTACACCTACGACGCGGGGAGCAAGTCCTACTCGCTCGACGCCGGGTTCCCGGTCGCCATCAACGCGACCACATCGGAGACGCTCGTCCTCGAGCGCGACTCGAACGGCACGCTGTGGGCCACGTGGACGGCGGGCTCCCGGGTGTGGGTCACCCACACGGTGGGCGGCGACGACGCGGCCTGGGCGGCGCCGTACATCCTCCCGGGCTCGCCCGTCCTCGACGTGGACGACATCTCGTCGCTGGTCGCCTTCGGCGGCAAGGTCGGGGTCATGTACTCGAACCAGGACCCGGCCGCCGACTCGGTCCACTTCGCCGTCCACCAGGACGGGGCCGATCCCGCGGCATGGTCCGACGAGATCGTGCCCACGGGCGCCACGGCGGACGACCACATCAACCTCAAGGCGGACGGCATCGGCAACGTCTTCGCCGCGGTCAAGACCAGCGAGAAGGGCAGCGGGCAGCCGCTGACGATGCTCCTGAAGCGCTCGACCGGCGGCAGCTGGACGCGGACGGTGTTCGGGACCGTGGCCAACAGCCACACGCGCCCCATCGTCCTGCTCGACGCCGCCGGCGGGAAGCTGCACATGTTCGCCACCTGCCCGCAGCCCCCGGGCCTCAGCGGCCAGTCGGGCGGCGACATCTGCGAGAAGACGACCTCGATGGCCAGCCCGTCGTTCTCGGCCACCGGCTCGGGGACGCCGGTCATCCGCGATGCGAGCTCGCCGCAGATGAACGACGTGACCTCGACCAAGCAGAGCGTGACGTCGTCGAGCGGCATCGTCGTGCTGGCCAACGACAACGTGACGGACCTCTACTGGCACGCCGAGGAGAGCGTCGCCGGCGCCGTCGTCCTCCCCACGCCGACCGCGTCGTTCACGTGGAGCCCGTCCTCCGGCGTGGCCCCCGCCACGGTGCAGTTCACCGACACGTCCACGGGCGGGGCGACGATCTGGAGCTGGGACTTCGGCGACGGCGGCACCTCGACGGCCCGCAGCCCCGCGCACACCTACACCGCGGCAGGGACGTACACGGTGTCCCTGACCGCCGCGAACGCCAACGGCTCGACGGTGTCCATCCGCGACCTCACCGTCACGGCCCCGGCGGCGACGCCCGCGCCGACCGATCCCGCGTCGCCGGTCGGCGAAGCGCCGCTCGTGCCGCCGCCGATCGTCGGCGGGGACGACAGCCGGCAGATCGTCCTGAGGATGGGGCTGCGCGTGACGAGCCTCGCCAAGGCGCGGGTCCGCCTCATCGGCACCCTGCGTCCCGCCGTGCCGAAGGGGCGGGTGCTGCTCCAGATCCGCGTCGGCGGCCGCTGGCGCGTCGTGCGCTCCGCGCGCGTGCGGCCGCTGCGCGCGGGCATCTCGGAGTTCAGCTTCGTCGTCAACCGGCGCTCCGGCGCGGCCAGCTACCGCGTCGTGCTCGCACAGGAGTCGGCCGCCCCCCACGGCGTCGTCGCCAGCCGTGCCCAGGCCGTGCGCGGGACCTCGCGCAAGGCGTCCAGGCGCTAGCCGGCGGGCCGCCCGACCTCGGGCGGGATCGGGCGCCGTGGCGGCGAGCCGGTCGCCCCGACGGCCAGGCTCGTGAGCAGGATGAGCCACTGGGCCGCGGCCATGCCAAGGAAGGTCCGGCGCGGAAGGGTGCTCGGGCGGGCCACGTCTCCCCAGCGTCGGCGTCACCGCGTCGCTCCTCCAGCCGGTGCGTCGCGCGACGAAACGGACGTCCGGAGGGTTCGGGAGCCGTTGAGCGACGAGGGCCCGCGCCCGCCGTCCTCAGGCCAGGGGCCCGTCCAGCCGCGCCCACCGGCGGTCGGCCGCGGCGGCCAGCTCCGCAACCCACCCCGAGTCGGGGTCGAGGGCGACGTCGGCCAGCGCGCGCCGCGCCGACGGGGCCGGGAAGACCGAGCGCTCGTGGACGCCCTCGCCGTCGAGCCTGGCCATCCACCCTTCGCGCGTGGCCGTGATGGTCACGACGCCGTGTGCCTCCGGGACGTGGCGGGCGAACCGCAGACGCGCCATGACACCGAGGATGGCCCGGCGCCGATGGCCCCGCACCCCGGGGCGTTGCGTGGCAACGCGACGGGTACGGCTCGCGCCATGGAGCACGCCACCCTGCCCGACGCCGCCCCGCGCGACCGGACCGAGATCGACGTCCTGGACCCCGCGACGGGCGAGCTGCTCGACGTGATCCCGGCGGGCGACGAGGCGGCCGCAGACGCGGCGGCCCGCGCCGCCCGGGCCGCGCAGCCCGCGTGGCGCCGCACCGCGCCCGCCGAGCGGGCGGAGGTGCTGAAGGCCGCCGCGCGCCGCCTGCGCGAGCATGTCGACGAGCTGGCCGAGCTGCAGACCCGCGAAGGCGGCAAGCCGCTCGCCGACTCCCGCGGCGGCGTCGAGGCCGGCCTGGGGGCGATCGAGCAGTACGCGGAGCTGGGTCCACTGCACCGCGGGCGCAGCCTGCAGGGCGGCTGGGACGCGACCGACCTGATGGTCCACGAGCCCCGCGGCGTCTGTGCCCTGCTGGTCCCGTGGAACGACCCGGTGGCGCTGGCCTGCGGCCAGCTGGCCGCGTGCCTGGTCGCCGGCAACGCGGTGGTCCTCAAGCCGTCGGAGAAGACGCCGCTGAGCACCCGCCGCCTCGTGGAGCTCCTCGACCTCCCGGACGGGATCCTCCAGCTGCTGCTCGGCGACGCCCGCGCAGGCCGCCCGCTGGCCGCGCATCCCGACGTCGACCTCGTGCTGCACACCGGCTCGGTCGCGACGGGCCGCGAGATCGCCGCGGCCTGCGCGCATGGGCTGCGCAAGGGCCTGCTGGAGCTCGGCGGCAAGGACCCGCTCATCGTCGACGCCGGCGTCGACCCGGCCTGGGCGGCCGCCCAGGCGGCCACGGGCGCGTTCGCGAACGCCGGGCAGCTGTGCACGTCGGTCGAGCGCATCTACGTCCACGCCGACGTCGCGCAGCCCTTCTCCGCCGCGCTGGTCGAACGCGCCCGTGCGCTGCGCGTGGGCCCCGGCCTCGACCCGCACACCGACATGGGCCCGATGATCGATGCCGCCCAGCGCTCGCTCGTCGAGCGCCAGGTGGAGGACGCCGTGCGCGGCGGCGCGGAGCTGCTCGCCGGCGGCGTGACGCCCGCGGGGACGGGCTGCTTCTACCCGCCGACGGTGCTCAGCGGCTGCACACCCACCATGGCGGTGATGGCCGACGAGA
>JAXDGY010000211.1:0-7269 GCA_034664785.1 Solirubrobacteraceae bacterium | reverse complement strand
TCACGACGCGGTAGGGCGTCGTGACGAAGCCGTGCTCGGAGACCTCGGCGAAGCTCGACAGGGAGCCGATCAGGCCGATGTTCGGGCCCTCCGGCGTCTCGATCGGGCACATCCGGCCGTAGTGGGTCGGGTGGACGTCGCGCACCTCGATGGGGGCGCGCTCGCGGGTCAGGCCGCCCGCGCCCAGCGCGGACAGGCGCCGGCGGTGGGTCAGGCCGGCCAGCGAGTTCGTCTGGTCCATGAACTGCGAGAGCTGCGAGGAGCCGAAGAACTCCTTCTGCGCCGCCACGACCGGGCGGATGTTCACGATCGTCTGCGGGGTGATCGTGTCCTCGTCCTCGGTGGTCAGCCGCTCGCGGACGACGCGCTCCATCCGGTAGAGGCCGATGCGGAAGGCCTCCTGGATGAGCTCGCCGACGGTGCGCAGGCGGCGGTTGCCGAAGTGCTCGTACTCGTCGAGGTGGTCCGCGACGGGCTCGCGCGGCATCGACGCCGCCTCGGCGGCGTAGTCCTTGATCTCGACCTCGCCGTCCTCCGGGATGCCGAGCAGGCGCGGCAGGGAGATGAGCTCCTTGACCAGCGCGTGGATGTCGTCGTGCGTGAGCTGGCGCGTGTCCAGGTCGATGTCGAGGCCCAGGCGCGAGTTCAGCTTGTAGCGGCCGACGCGGGTCAGGTCGTAGCGCTTGGGGTCGAAGAACAGCTGCTGGAGCAGCGCGTAGGCGGCGTCGACGCTCGGCGGCTCGCCCGGGCGCTGCTTCTTGAAGAGCTCGATCAGCGCGCCCTTCTTGGTCTTCGTCGCCTCGGTGTCGGACTCGACGGTGTTGCGGATGTAGAGGGAGCCGTCGAAGAGGTCGACGAGCTCCTGATCCAGGCGCGCGACGTCGTCCTCGGTCTCCTCGTGCCCGGCGTCGGTCTCCGGGTTGTAGGTCATGGCCCGCAGCAGCACGGTGACCGGCAGCTTGCGCTTGCGGTCGATGCGGACGAAGACCTTGCCCTTCTTGTCGATCTCGAGCTCCAGCCAGGAGCCGCGGGCCGGCATCAGGTTCGCGATGAAGACCTGCTTCTCGCGGTCCTTGGGCTCCATCAGGTAGGCGCCCGGGGAGCGGACGAGCTGGGTGACGACGACGCGCTCGGTGCCGTTGATGATGAACGTGCCGCGCTCGGTCATCCACGGGAAGTCGCCCATGAACACCGACTGCTCGCGGATCTCGCCCGTCTCGTGGTTGATGAAGGCGACCGTGACCGTCAGCGGGCGCGAGTACGTGAGGTCCTTCTCGCGGCACTCCTCGATCGAGGCGGCCGGCTCGTCGAAGTGGAACTCGCCGAAGTTGACGGCGAGATGCCCCGTGTAGTCCTCGATCGGGGAGATGTCGTCGATCGTCTCCCTCAGGCCTCCCTTCTCCACGTCGACGAGCCACTCGAACGAGCGGCGCTGGATGTCGATCAGGTTGGGGACATCGATGTTCTTCGTCAGGCGCGCGAAGGTACGGCGCTGGCGAGGGGCGTCAACACGAGGCACGACGGGCGACTCCTCGAGGGGTCGAAAGGGCGGTCAAGAGGGCGGTGCGCTCCCAAGCACAGACCACGGGGAACGCGACCAGCCAAGATAGCACAGCGAGGTGCTGCCCCCTTTCGGGGACGGTCGACCTGCACGGACCCCGCCCGGGGCACTTCCGCGTATGTGGCGCGGCGCTCAGAAGTGGGCGGCTACGACTATCGGTCGACGCGCGCAGTGTAGCGGCGCCGGGCCGCCCGCGCCACCGGTGCACGGGAGCCACCCGACACCGCGTCACGCCACCCCCTCCGCCTCCACGCCGCGGGGCCTGTCCTCTAGGGTCGCGGGCGGATGACGAGCCCGCGCCGCGCCTCCCGTCAGGCCGCCTTCCCCGGCCTGGCCTTCGACGAGCTGCGGGCCACGTCGCGCCCGTTCTCGCGCGCGCTGCTGACCACCCACCACCCGCTCGGGGCCTCGACCGGGTACATGGCCGCAGCGCGGGAGGACTGGGCGGGCCTGGTGGAGGCGGCCTGCCGGGTGTCCACGTTCGCGGTCGAGCTGTCGGCGCTGGCCGAGGACGAGCTCCCGGGGCTGCTGGCGTTCCTGGCCGGCCGCCCGCGCCTGCCCTTCCACTACCTCTCGGTCCATGCGCCGACCAAGCACCGGCGCCTGCCCGAGGACAAGCTCGTGGCGCGCCTGGCCGAGCTGCCCCCGCACGTGGACGCGGTCGTCGCCCACCCCGACCTGATCGCCGACCCCGCGGCGTGGGTGCCGCTGGGGCGCCGCCTGGTCCTCGAGAACATGGACCCGCGCAAGGCGACCGGCCAGCGGGTCGAGGACCTCGAGGGCCTCTACGACGTCCTGCCCGAGGCGGGCTTCTGCCTGGACATCGCCCACGCGGCCGCGGTCGACGACTCGATGGCGCTCGCGCACGAGCTCCTGGACGCCTTCGGCGCCCGGCTGCGCCAGGTGCACCTGTCCTCCCTGCGGGCGGGCCGGTCCTCCCACGTGCCGCTGTACCGCAAGGACGAGCTGCGCTTCGCAGGCGTCCTGCGTCGGTGCCCGGACGTCCCCTGGATCCTCGAGGCGCCGCCCCCGCCGCGATGAGCGCGCTCGAGGCGTTCGGCGACTTCGAGCAGATCACGGCCGCGCGGGCGCGGACGGCGATCGGGCTGCACCACTTCGCGTCGCGCCTGGAGGGGATCGACGCCGGCTGCGTGGCGCTCATGGGCTCGTGGGGACGCCGCGAGGTCACGCATGGCTCGGACACCGACTGGCTGCTGATCGGCCCGGGGGACGTGGCGGGCGTGGAGGCCCGGCTGGGCTCCGCGTCCGGCACCCGCGAGGTCTTCGACGCCCAGGTCGACGTGCCCACCCTGTCGCGGATCGGCGCCGCCGAGGACGACACGCGCAACCAGACCCGGCGCCTGCTGCTGCTCATGGAGAGCGTCGCGGTGGTCGGGCCGGACGGCCACCGCGAGGCGCTGCGGGCGCTGCTCGCGGCCTACCTCGGGCGGGAGCGGCGCGACCGCCGGCCCCCGCGCTTCCTGCTCAACGACCTGGTGCGCTACTGGCGCACGATGGCCGTGGAGTTCGAGGGCAAGGGCGACCGCAAGTGGGCCCTGCGCCACGCCAAGCTGCGCACCTCGCGGACCGTGCTGTTCGCGGGCGGCCTGCTGCCGCTGCTCGAGTGCCACCACGTCGTCGCCGAGGAGGTCGAGCGGCTGCTGCTCGCGCGCTACCTCGAGCCGCCCGTCGACCGCCTGGCGCGGGCCTTCGCGTCCTACGACGCGATGGACGCCGGCGCGCGCACCTTCGCCGCCTACGACCAGTTCCTCGGCCTGCTCGACGACCCGGAGCGGCGCGGGCGCCTGGAGGACCTCAGCCGGGAGGAGGCGGCGACGGACCCTGTCTTCGCCGACGCCCGGCGCCTCGGCCGCGAGGTCCAGCAGGGGTTGCTGGCCCTGCTCTTCGAGCGCGAGCCCCTCCGGCGGCTCGTGAGGCAATACCTCATCTTCTAGTCGCGGGTTCAATTGAGCGGTCCGGATCGTCGTGGCTGCCGTCGCTCGGCGTCGGGGGACAGTGCGCCGGCACGGCTCCCGACCGGCGACGACCGGCAGGCGCGGCGAGGCGCACCGCTCAGGTGAGGCCGGCGCGACCGAACCAGAGAACGCTGAGGCCGCCGCCCGCGAGCAGGAGGACGAGCGCGCCGCCGGCGAAGGCCGCGGTGATCTCGCGCTGCACCTTCCGCGAGCCCAGCTGGGAGCCGAGGCTCTGGTAGACGGAGTTCAGCCGGCCGGCGTCCTGCACCTCGAAGAAGCGGCCGCCCGAGGTCCTGGCGATCGCCTTGAGGGCCTCGGGGTCGGGCGGGACGGCGAGGCGCTGGAGGTCCCCGAACGGCGTGCGCTGCTCGATGACGCCGTCGGGGGTCCCGAAGGCGATCGTCGTGATGGGGACGTGCAGCCGCCGGGCGACGCGCGCGGCCGCGACGGGGTCGCTGCCGCTCGTGGCCTTGCCGTCGGACAGCAGCACGATCGCGCTCGGCGGCCGGCGCTTGCCCTTGCCCGGGTCCAGGGCGCGCAGCCCCGTCTCGATCGCGTCTGCCGTGGCGGTGCCGCCGTTGGCCTCGAGGGTCGTCAGGCCGTCGCGGACCGCCTGACGGTCCGTGGTCGGCGCCTGCAGGATCGTCGCCGTGGCCGCGAAGGACACCAGGCCGACCTGGACGGGCTTGGGCACCTGGTCGAGGAACTTGTTGGCCGCCGAGCGCGCGGCGTCAAGGCGGTCCGGCTGGACGTCGGTCGCCGACATCGACCCCGACGTGTCGAGGATCAGGAGGATCGACGCGTTGTCGCGGGCGACCGACACCGTGCGCTCCGGCTTGGCGAGCGCGAGCGCGAGGGCCGCGAGCGCGGCCGCGAGCAGGACGGGCGGCAGGTGCCGGCGCCAGCCCGGGGTCGGGGGGACGGCCGCGGCCAGCGCGGGGAAGTTCGCGAAGCGCACCGCGTAGCGGCGCCGCCGGCGCTGGGCCAGGAGGTAGGCCGCCACGAGCAGCGGCACCAGGAGCAGCGCGAGCAGCCAGCCGGGTGAGGCGAAGCTCACGCGAGCGCCTCCCCGAAGCGGCGCAGCCAGTCGCCCTGGGTCGTGACGACGACGTGCTGCGCGCGGGCGTGGCGCAGCTCGGCGGCCACCGCGGCCCGGCCTTCGGCCGCCGCCCGCGCGTAGGCCTCCCGGACGCGGCCGCGCGCGGTGTCGACATGCCGCTCGGCGCCGGTCTCTGGGTCGACGAGCCACAGGTGGCCGACGTCGGGCAGGGCGTCCTCGCGCGGGTCGCGGACCTCGCAGGCCAGGATGTCGTGGCGGTGGGCGAGCGCCCGGAGGTCCTTGCCCCAGTCGGGGGTCCCGTGGAAGTCGGAGACGATGACGATCAACCCGCTGCCGCGCGCGAGCTTGCCCAGCCGGGCCAGCGTCCGCCGCAGGCCCTCGCCGGGGCGGCCGTCGGGGGCGACGCCCTCGGCCAGCAGCCGGCGCAGCTGGATGAGCGCGCCGCGGCCACCGTGCGGCGCGAGGACGTGCTCGCGGACGCTGCCCGTCGTGAGGACCCCGAGGCGGTTGGAGCGCCGCGTCGCCAGCCGCCCCACGACCGTCGCGACGCCCTCGGCCACGTCGGACTTCAGGCGGTCGGCCGTCCCGAACGCCATGGACGGCGAGACGTCCAGGACGATCCACGTCGTGAGCGCGCGCTCGGGCACCTGCACGCGCACGTGGGGGATCTGCGTCCGCGCGAAGGCGGCCGGGTCGAGCTGGCGCACGTCGTCGCCCGGCTGGTAGGGACGCAGCTGGGAGAGCTCGACGCCGGCGCCGACGCCCGGCGACCGGTGCTCGCCGGGCAGCGCGCCGGAGACCCGCCGCTGCAGGCGCACGTCCAACGCGTCGATCAGGTCGGGCGGCATCGGACCGGGCCCCTGGCGCCCGCTGGGCGGTCGGAGGCTGGAGTCCGGCGGCGTCACGCTGCCGCTTCCCCCCGGCGCAGGTCGATGTGCGGCATGGTCACGGTGGCGAGGACCTGATCGAGCACGTCGTCGGCGGTGACGCCCTCGGCCAGCGCCTCGTAGCTGAGGACCAGGCGGTGGCGCAGGACGTCGAGGGCGAGGTCGCGCACGTCCTGGCAGACCGCGTGGCCGCGGCCGCGCAGGTACGCCAGCGCGCGGGCGCCCTGGACGAGCCCGATCGGCCCGCGCGGGCTCGCGCCGTACTCCACGAAGGCCTCGAGGTCCTGCAGGCCGTGGTAGCCGGGGCGGCGCGTGGCGTCCGCCAGCGCGACGGCGTAGCCGATGACCTCGCGGTCGACGAGCACCGTCTCCACCGCGGCGCGGTGGTCGGCGAGCTGGGCGAGCGACAGGCGCTCGCGGACCACGACGTCGGCCGCCAGCGACCGGCCGACCACCGCGGCCTCCTCGCCGGGCGACGGGTAGCCGACGACGACCTTGAACAGGAAGCGGTCCGTCTGCGCCTCGGGCAGCGGGTAGGTGCCCTCGGACTCGATCGGGTTCTGCGTGGCGAGCACGAGGAACGGCTCGGGCAGCAGGTGGGTCTGCGTGCCGATCGTGACCTGGCGCTCCTGCATGACCTCGAGCAGGGCCGACTGGACCTTCGCGGGCGCGCGGTTGATCTCGTCCGCGAGCAGGAAGTTGCCGAAGACGGGCCCGAGCTCGACGTCGAAGCGGCCGTCGTGCGGGCGATAGACCCGGGTGCCCACGAGGTCGGACGGGACGAGGTCCGGGGTGAACTGGATGCGGCTGAAGGTGCCGCCCACGACCTCCGCCACGGTCTTGACGGTGAGGGTCTTCGCCAGCCCGGGGACGCCCTCGAGCAGGACGTGGCCGCCCGCGAGCAGCGCGACGAGCAGCCGCTCGAGCATCTGGTCCTGGCCGACGATGACCCGCTTGACCTCGAACAGCGCCTCCTCGAGATCCTCCCGCCTGGCGGCGGACCGGAAGGGGACGGGCTGGGGCTGGGGCTGGTCGCTCATGGGTGGCCTCGTGGTTCGGGGTCCGGCTGCAGGTCCCAGGGTGGCACGCCGGGCGCGGCTCCTGGAGGCCGGGCAGCGAGAAAGCTGCACGGTGTGCTGTCGGCTCGACGTAAGGCCATGGGCGGATTTAGACCCCGCTTACCCCACGGGGACACGCTGACCCCCGGATGCGAGTGCTGATCGCCGAGGACGAGCGCCGGGTCGCGGACGCGATCGCGCGCGGGCTGCGCCGCGAGGGGCTGGCCGTGGACGTCGCCCGGGACGGCGACAGCGCGCTGCACCGTGCGCGGGTGGTCTCCTACGACGTCGTCGTGCTGGACCGCGACCTCCCCGAGCTGCACGGCGACGACGTCTGCCGGACGCTGAGCGTGGAGCAGCCCGCGACCAAGGTCCTCATGCTGACCGGCTCCGACGCGCTCGAGGACGTCGTCGAGGGCCTGGCCCTCGGCGCCGACGACTACCTCGGCAAGCCGTTCCGCTTCGCCGAGCTCGTCGCGCGGGTGCGCGCCCTCGGCCGGCGCGCCGGCGAGGCCCGCCCGCCCGTGCTGGAGTGGGGCGACGTCGTGCTTGACCCCGCGCGCCGGGAGGCGACGCGCGCCGGGCGGCCGCTCGACCTCGTCCCCAAGGAGCTCGCGGTGCTCGAGCAGCTGATGGCCGCCCGCGGTGCCGCCGTCAGCACCGAGCGCCTGCTGGCGGGGGCGTGGGACGAGAACGCCGACCCCTTCACCAACGCCGTCCGCCAGAC
>JAXDGY010000210.1:0-9259 GCA_034664785.1 Solirubrobacteraceae bacterium | reverse complement strand
CCAGGCCGTGGCGCTCCAGCGCCCGCAGGTGGTAGTTCGCCTTCTGGCGGGTGAGCCCGACGCGCGCCGCCAGGGTGCTGGCGGACCCGGGCTCGCCCAGCTCGGCGAGCAGGCGGGCCCGGATCGGGTCCAGCGACGCCTCGGCGGCGGCGGGGTCCTCGATGACGGTGACGTCGTGCACAGGAGCACCGTCTCACCGACAACTATTTCTGTCAAGGACATTTGAGTTGTCGGATGGGTGCCCATCCCCAGGGAGCGATCCGCCTGGGACGAAGGTCAGCTGGCAAGGAGCGCGTCGCGCTGCACAGTGTGCGGGTGGACGCCCCGCCGACCCCGGTCGAGCCCCCCGTGCAGCGCACCACCTGCTGCGTGGTCGGCGGTGGGCCCGCCGGGATGATGCTCGGCCTGCTGCTGGCGCGGGCCGGCGTTCCCGTGACCGTCCTCGAGAAGCACGACGACTTCCTGCGCGACTTCCGCGGCGACACGGTGCACGCCTCGACCCTGACGCTGCTCGACGAGCTCGGGCTCGGCGAGCGGTTCTCGGCGATGCCGCATCGCGTGGTGCGACGCCTGCTGGTGCCGCTGCGGTCGGGCGCGAGCCTGGCGGTCGATCTCGGCCTGCTGCCCGGGCCGCACAAGCACATCGCGATGGTGCCGCAGTGGGACCTCCTCGACCTGCTGGCCGATGCCGGTCGCCGGGAGCCGTCCTTCACCCTGCGCATGGGCGTCGAGGTCACCGGGCTGCTGCGCGAGCGCGGCCGGGTGGTCGGCGTGCGGTACCGCGACGCCGGCGCCGACGCCGGCGGCGGGGAGCTGCGCGCGGCGCTGACGGTCGCGTGCGACGGCCGGACGTCCGCCGTGCGGGCCGCGAGCGGGCTCCGCGCGCGCGCCTTCGGCGTGCCGATGGACATCTGGTGGCTGCGCATCCCCCGGCGCGAGGGCGACCCCGAGGGCCTCGACGTGCGGGTGGGCGACGACGCCCTGCTGGTCATGATCGACCGCGGCAGCTGGTTCCAGCTCGGCTACCAGATCCGCAAGGGCAGCGACGCGCGGCTGCGCGCTGAAGGCATCGAGGCGTTCCGGGCGCGCGTGGCGGCGCTCGCCCCGGAGCTCGCCGACCGCGTCGGCGCGCTGCGGTCCTGGGACGACGTCAAGCTGCTCGCCGTGCGCCTGGACCGGATGCCGCGCTGGTTCAGCCCGGGACTGCTGTGCATCGGGGACGCGGCGCATGCGATGTCCCCGGTCGGCGGGGTGGGGATCAACCTCGCCATCCAGGACGCTGTGGCCGCCGCGCGCTATCTCGCCGCCCCGCTGCGTCGCGGCGAGGTGCGTCTCCGCGATCTCGGGCGGGTGCAGATGCGCCGGTGGGCGCCAATGGTTCTCACGCAGTCACTGCAGCGACTCGCGCACCGGCGCGTCTTCGAGCCGGTCCTCTGGGGAGAGCCCGGACCGAGCGGCAGCGTGCCGCGCAGGCCACCGCGGCTCGCCCGGCTGCTGCTGCGGTACCCCCGGCTGCAGGCGATCCCCGGCTACCTGGTCGCGATCGGCCCGCTCCCCGAGCACGCGCCGCGCTTCGCGCGCCGATCGCCGGCCGCGTAGCGGCCGCGCCGGCCGTCCGAAGGAGTCGTCTCAGAACCGGGCCGAGGTGCTGAGAGCGTCGTCTACAGCGGTGCGGTGTCGAGCTCGAGGAACTCGGCGACCTCTGCGCCCCAGCGCTCGCCGACGAACCGCTGGTGATCCGGGTGGGCGTCGTAGGCGTCGTAGGCGGCCCGGTCGGCGAACTCCATCGTGAGGCCGAAGCGGTACGGGTTCTTCGGCGAGACCTCGCGCAGCAGCTCGAACGCCTCGACGCCGTCGATCCGCTCGAGGCCTGCGACCGCGCGCAGGAAGTCCGCCTCCGCGTCCGAGCCCTCCGGGTGCACGAGGCGGAAGACGACGCCGTGGCGGATGCGGCCGGGGGTGAGAGCGCTCATGGGATGGGCAGCATGCCAGGCGCGGGCGGACCGAGCGCGAGCTCGACGGCGCGGTAGGCGTGCAGGCGGGTGGTGTCGAACACGGGAACCGAGGCATCCTCGGGCCCGACCAGCAGGTCGATCTCCGTGCAGCCGAGCAGGATCCCCTGCGCGCCGCGCGCGACGAGGTCGCCCATGACGCGCCGGTACGCCTCGCGCGAGGCGTCGTGCACCACCCCCACGCAGAGCTCGTCGTAGATGACGGCGTGCACGGTCTGGCGGTCGGCGGCCTCCGGGACGAGGACGTCGAGCCCGTGCGCGTCGCGCAGGCGCCCGACGTAGAAGTCCTGCTCCATCGTGTACGCGGTGGCGAGCAGCCCGACGGTCTGCAGGCCGTGCGCCCGGATCGCCTGGGCGGTGGTGTCCGCGATGTGCACGAACGGGACGTCGACGGCGTCGGTGATCGCGCCCGCGACCTTGTGCATCGTGTTCGTGCAGAGCACCAGGAGCTCGGCGCCGGCGCCCACGAGCGCCACCGCCTCGGCGGCCAGCAGCGCGCCCGCGCGCTCCCAGTCGCCGGCGCGCTGGAGCGCCTCGACCTCCGCGAAGTCCACCGAGCGCAGCAGGCAGTCGGCGGAGTGCAGGCCGCCGAGCCGCTGCCGCGTGGCCTCGTTGACGAGCCGGTAGTACTCCGCCGAGGACTCCCAGCTCATGCCGCCCAGCAGCCCGATGCGCCTCATGCCCGGAGGATCGCGCATCGCGTGTGCGTCGACAGACGCCCCCCGTCAGGAGATCGGGACGACCAGCGCGGGAGCCGGGAGAGCGCGTCGTCGTCGACGGTCTCGGCGACCGCGACGACCTCCCGGCGATCGCACGGTGATCATGGGCTCGCTGATCGAGCTGTGACGGCGGCGTCGCCGCCGGGCCGGAGGAGGGTGTCAGCCGGACGGCGAGCCGCGCACCGCCACCCGGGCGATCGTCGTGAGCGACTGGTAGTACACGTCGCGCTCGAAGCCGGGTGCGGGGAAGAGGTAGCCCTGGCTGGGGGACGGCACGTCGACGCGGGCCTTGTCCGCTCCCGTGTCGAGGTCGAGCACGACGAGCTGGTCGGTGCCGGTGCGCAGGGACGCCCTCCGGGCGGCGGCCGATCCGGCGAGGACCTGGAGGGCCGGCCGCAGCGCGCGCCGCACCATCGGCCGGCGCAGGGCGGCGGCGTCCCTCCAGTCCTGGGCGATCAGCTCGCGCGTGTCCGGATGGAGGATGAGGTGGCCGGCGTGGGCGAAGCCGTCGCGGCGCCAGAGGGGCTGGAGCTCGTCGCCGGCCAGGCGCCATGCCCGCAGGACGGCGTTGCCGGCGTCGTAGGCGACGACGACCCCACCGGCGCGGTCCCAGGCCGGCGGGTTGGACTCGGTGCCGAACGGCAGCCCGCTGATCTCGACCGAGCGCACCGCGGCGTCGTCGTCGAGCCGCGCCCACCAGAGCCGCACCGGATCCGGTGACGCGCCGGTGCCGAGCATCGTGCGGTCGGTGTCGTTGCGTCCGTTGTCCATCCAGAGGACGTGCTCGTCGGTGATCACCGGATCCCAGCCGTAGCTGCGTCCGGGCGCCGGGCCGTAGGACGGGCGCCACCGCTCGTCGATCGTCAGCCGGCCGGCCGCCCGGTCCAGGCGGAGCCGGAAGACGACGCTCGTCCCGACGGCGAACACGCTCTGCCCGTCCGAGGCCAGCCGCGCGATGGACGGCTCCGGCAGTCGCAGCGGCGGCGCGACGGGCAGCAGCGTCACGGGGTCCAGGACCGAGACGGTCGAGGGCTCGAGGCCCGCGGGGGCGTCGCAGTCCTTGGTCACGAGCTCGCCGCCGTCGAGCAGGACGAACGAGTTGTGCGGCCGCGCGACCGGGAGCCGATGGGACGCCAGCACGTCGAGGTCGGCGCTCAGGCGGTGGGCCCAGCGGCCGAAGACCATGTGCAGGTCGCCGTTGGCGTGCGCCGCCAGGCCGCCGGGCCAGTACGTGCCGCCCGGCAGTCGCGGGGTGGAGGCGGTGACCGCGAGGGTCACGGGGTCCAGCCGCTCGACCCAGCCCTCGACCGGCGTGGCCAGCGGCCGGCGGAGGGCCATGTCGTGACGCAGGGCGTACAGCTCGCCGGGCTCCCGGCGCACGAGGACGTCCGTCGCGAAGGCGTCGACGCTGGCCGTCACCTCGAGGTGCTCGCCGGGCCGGATCCCGAGCCCGGGCACGCCGTCGGCGGAGCAGCGGCGCAACGGGCCGCCGTCCTCTCCTGTCCAGGGCCGCGGCCAGTACGCGCCGACCACGGCTCAGGTCGCCTGCGCGGCCGTCGGGCTGCGCTCGAGCCCCGCCTCGCGGAGCGCGGCCTCGAGGTCCTCGATGCGGTCCTGGCCCCAGAACAGCTCGTGCTCGAAGACGAGGACCGGGACGCCCCAGTGGCCGAGCTCCTCCAGCGCGGCGGTGTCCGCGTCGACCCGCGCCCGCACGGCCGGGTCCTCCAGCGCGGTCGCGCAGTCACCCCAGCTCAGGCCGGCGCGCTCGCAGATCGCCCGCAGGCCCTTGTCCGCGGCCACGTCGACGGCCTCGGCCCAGATGCCGCGGCCGGCCGCGAGGACGAACTCGCGCTCGCGGCCGACGTCGACGGCGTGCTGGGCGACGAGCAGGCAGCGCAACGCGCCCGCGCCGATCGGGTCGTGGATGCGGCCGAAGGGCATGCCGAGCCGCACGGCCTCGCGCTTGACGTCGCGGAGCGTGTGCAGTCCCTTCGCGCGCGGGACCGACTGCCCGCGCATGGCCATTGGGATCACGCCGCGGAAGCGCACCGCGACGTCGAATCGCGTCGGGAGCGCGAAGGCGCGGGGGGCCGCGAGGTAGGAGTAGGGGCTCCGGAACGAGAAGAAGAAGTCCAGCCGGGTCGGGGTCATGGCGACACGGTCCAGCCGAGATCGTCGAGACGGTCGCCGATCTGCACGAGCCGGTCGTGGGCGAAGAACCACTGGCCGTGCACCCAGGCTGCGGGCGTGTCGTACGGGCCCCGACGGCGCATCAGCCGCTCGTTGCGGCGCACGCCGTCGTCACCGTCGGCCGCGGGCGGCTCCCCGCCGACCTGCTCACGCCAGATCGCGGCGTAGTCGCCCGGATCGACCGGGCCGTCGCTGCCGAGCCACAGGCGCCGGAGCGCCCGTACGCAGAAGCCGGTCCGCGCCGGCCCCCGCGGCGCGCGCGCCGCCCACGCGGCGAGAAAGGCGGTGGCATCGGCGGTCAGCGGCTCCTCGCGCGAGAGCACGAGGTCCGTGCGCCGTCCCACGCGCCGGGCGTCCACGATCGCGTGGCGGCGCTTCAGCTCGACGGCCGGATCGTCCGCGATCCCCCGGCGGACGACGGGCTTGAGGTCGAGCTCCACCTTGCGACGCGCCACCCGCGCCACGAGGTCGATGACCGCGACGGCGCTGCAGGGGTCGTCGAAGGCGAAGAACAGCTCCACGCGGCCCTGCCGTCCGGCGAGCCGGCGGGTCGCGGCGCCGAGGCGCGACGGCAGGCCGACCTGCGACAACGCGACGACGGCACGCGGGAGCACGCGGCGGGTGAGCACGTCGGCGGGGGAGGTGGGCATCAGCGGTCGCCGAGGACAGTGGACATCGCCTCGGCGACCCTACCAGGAGGGTGACACCGTGTCACACGCGGCGTCGCGCGAGCGACGTCGGAGATTCGGGCCGGCGCCTACGCCGAGCCCGTGGCGCGCAGGAAGGCGAGCACCGCCAGGACGCGGCGGTGGTCGTCGTCGCCGGCCGGAAGGTCGAGCTTGCTGAAGATGTTCGAGATGTGCTTCTCCACGCCGCCGTGGGTCACCACCATCGCGCGCGCGATGCCGGCGTTCGTGCGCCCCTCGGCCATGAGCCCGAGCACCTCGCGCTCGCGCGGGGAGAGCGGGTCGAGCGCGCGATCGCTGTCGGCGCTGCGCGTGTGGACGAGCTCGGCGACGACCTCGCGGTCCAGCGCCGTGCCGCCCGCCGCCACGCGGCGCACCGCGTCGAGGAAGGCCGGGACGTCTCCGGCGCGCTCCTTGAGCAGGTAGCCGATGCCGCCTTCGCCGGTCGCCAGCAGCTCGGCGGTGTACACGGGCTCCACGTACTGCGACAGGATCAGGATGCCCACCCCGGGGTGCCGGCTCCGCGCCTCGATCGACGCGCGGACGCCCTCGTCGGTGAACGTCGGGGGCAGCCGCACGTCGACGATCGCCAGGTCGGGCTTGTGGCCGGCGATGATGCGCAGGAGCCCTGGGCCGTCCTCGGCCTGCGCGACGACGTCGACGTCGTGCTCGCGCAGCAGCGCGACGATCCCCTCGCGCAGGAGTGCCTGGTCCTCGGCGATCACGACACGCACGGCAGCTCCGCCCGGATCGTCGTCCCCCGGCCCGCCGGGCTCGCCACCGCCAGCTCGCCGTCGAGCGCCTCCACGCGGTGGCGCAGGCCGCTCAGCCCGCCGCCCGCGGGATCGGCGCCGCCGGGCCCGTCGTCTGCGACCTGCACGACGAGGTCGTCCGCGTGCATCCGGACGGCCACGCGGGCGGCCGCCCCGCCGGCGTGCTTGGCGACATTGGTCAGCGCCTCGGCGACGACGAAGTACGCGGCCGTCTCGATCACGGGCAGCGGCCGGCGGTCGAGCTCGACGTCGACGGTGACGGGGATCGCCGCGCGCCGGCCGAGCGCCTCGACCGCCGCGGCCAGGCCACGGTCCGCGAGGACGGGCGGCGAGATCCCGCGGCTGAGATCGCGCAGCTCGGCGATGGCCGCGCTCGCCTCACCGCGCGCCTGGCGTACGAGGTCGGCGGCCTCCGGGTTGTCGGAGAGCCGCTCCTCGGCCCGCCCGAGGTGCATGCTGAGCGCCACCAGGCGCGCCTGCGCCCCGTCATGCAGGTCGCGTTCGATGCGCCGCAGCTCGGCGGCCTGCACGTCGAGCGCCCCCCGCCGCGTGCGGGTGAGGACGTCGACGCGCTCGACGAGCTCCTCCTCGCGACCGCCCGGCGCGAGCCGCAGGACGACCCAGGCGTGCGTGGCGAGCGCAACCGAGAACCCGAGCACCGGCCAGATCGGCCAGAAGTAGCCCAATCCGGACATCAGCCAGACGAGCACCTCGAGCGACGCCATCACCGCGGCGACCGCGCCATGGACGGCCAGGCCGCGGCGGCGGCCGGCGGGCTCGCGCAGCGCCCGTCGGACGGCCGCCTGCATCGCGAGCGGGAGCGCGAGCCCGAGCCACACCCACATCGGCCAGAAGTAGCCCGATCCCGTGAGGGCCCAGACGAGCGTCGCGGCGAACGCCAGCAGCGCGGACACCGCCGTCTCCAGCGCCATCGCGGCGCCCCAGCCCACCCGCGGGGCGACGCGCTCGAGCGCGGGCCCGGCGGGCGCACCGGCGACCCCCTGCGGGATCGGTGCGTGGAGGTCGTCAGCGTGCATCGGTGCCCGACGCCGCGATCGGCGTCCGCCGCGCATCATCCCAGCCGCCGGCGGGGGCCGCGAGGCGCCGCGGGGCCCGCACGCCCTGCTCGCCGAGCAGGGCGACCACGGCGGGCAGCGCCACGCCGCGCACGAGCGTGGCGTCGAGCAGCACCGCGACCCCCAGGCCGACGCCCATCTCCTTCATCTCCAGCAGCCGGAGCGTCGCGAAGATGGCGAAGATGGCCACCATGACCCCCGCCGCGCTCGTCACCGCGCCGGCGGTCGCGCCGACGCCCTCGGCGGCCGCCCGGCGCGGCGACAGGCCTTCCCGCCGCGCCTCGCGGATCCGTTCGAGCACGAGGACCGTGTAGTCCATCGACAGCCCGAACAGGATCACGAACAGGAACAGCGGCAGCCAGTTCGTGACGGTCCCGCTCGACGTGAAGCCGAGCAGCCCTTCGGCCCACCGGTGCTGGAAGACGGCCACCAGGACGCCGTAGGCGGCGCCCACCGAGAGCAGGTTGAGCCCCATGACGGCCGCGGCCAGCCGCAGCGAGCGGAACGCCGCCAGCAGCAGCAGGAGCGCGAGGCCGAGGACGAAGGCGATGACGATCGGCGTGCTCGTCCTCAGGCGGTCGGTGAAGTCGGCGTTCGCCGCCGCGTCGCCCGTGACGCGGACGTGCGCGCCCGGCCCGAGCTGGGCGGCGTCACGCGCGACGCCGTGACGCAACCGGGAGACAGTGTCGGCGTTCGCGTTCGCGCCGCGGTCCGGCATCGGCACCGAGACCCGCGCGGTCCGCCCGTCACCCGCGACGCGCACACCCACCTGGCCACGCCCTCCCGTGTCGCGCAGCGCGCGGTGGCCGAGGGCCGCGAGCCCGCGCCGCGCCGCGGGGGCGTCGAGCCGGTTGCCCGTGACCACGAGCTGGGCGTCCGCCGGCGCCCCGGGGAAGCTCCGCTCGATCGCGTGCCGGGCCACCATCACCGGCTCCTTCGCGGGCAGGTCGTTGCCGCCGGCGTCGGCGGTGTGGAGGTCCAGCGCCGGCACCGCGATCGCGCCGAGGACGCAGACGGCGGTGACGAGCGCGGCTGCGGGCCGCCCGGTCACCGCTCGGGCGAGCCGGCCCCAGGCTCCGAGCTCCGCGCCGGTGCGCCGCGCGCGGCGGTCACGCAGACGCGCGAGCCCGGGGATCCGGCCGCGGTCGACGCGGTCGCCGAGCAGCGCGAGGGTGGCCGGCAACACGGTGAGCGAGCCGACGACCGCGATCGCCACCACCGCCATGGTGGCCAGTGCCATCGAGCTGAACACGGCGAGTCCCGTGACCATCAGGCCCGCCAGCGCGACCATGACGGTCAGGCCGGAGACGACGATGGCGCGGCCGACCGTGGCCGCCGCAGCGTCGAGCGCCGCCTGCGGGCCCTTGCCGCGGCGACGCTCCTCGCGCTCCCGGCGGATCGAGAACAGCGAGTAGTCGACGCCGACCGCGAGGCCGATGAGCACCACCAGCGAGGCCGCGGAGCCGTCCATCGGGGCGACCTGCGAGATGACCCCGAGCACGCCGAGCGCCGCCACCACCGAGGTGATGCCCAGCAGCAGGGGGACGAGCGCCGCCACGACGGCTCCGAAGGCGAGCACGAGGATGACCAGCGTGATCGGCAGCGAGATCAGCTCGGCGCGCTGGAGGTCGTGGCCGAGCACGTCGGTGATGGCCTTGTCCATCGTGCCGCCGCCGGCCTGGTGGAGCGTGACGCCAGGGTGCTCGCCACGCACGGCCGCGACGGCGCGCTGCAGCGGCGCGACGTGGTCGCCGGCTCGGTCGGGGTCGCCGCGCAGCGTCGCCTGGACGAGCACCGTGCGGC
>JAXDGY010000209.1:0-2907 GCA_034664785.1 Solirubrobacteraceae bacterium | reverse complement strand
CGATCGATCTTGACCTCGTCGATCGGCAGCCGCTGGAGGTAGACGAGCGAGGAGTAGCCGGTACCGAAGTCGTCGATCGCGAGGCGCGCGCCCATCTTGTGCAGGATGTCGAGGATGTCTGACCCGTCGGCGTCGAGGATCGCGTTCTCCGTGAGCTCGAGGATGAGCCTGCCGGGGGCGATGCCCCAGGTCTCCGAGAGCTCCGCCAGGGTGTCCGGGAGCTCGCTGCCCCGGGTCAGGCTGCGCGCCGAGATGTTCACCGCCATCGTCAGGTCGAGGCCGACATCGCTCCACAGGCGCTGCTGGTGCAGGGCCGCGTTGAGCACCCATGTCGTCAACGGCTCGATGAGCTGGCTGCGCACCGCCTCGGGCATGAACTGGGCCGGCATGAGGAGCCCGTCGGTGGGGTGGCGCCAGCGGACCAGCGCCTCGACCCCGGTCGTCTGCCGCTCCGCCCCGAGGCCGACCTTGGGCTGGTAGTGCAGGACGAGCTCGCCGCGCGGGATGCAGTCGCGCAGCTCGCTAAGCAGGGTCAGCCGGCGGGCGGTCTGATCCTCCGGCTCGGCGACGAAGACGGCGAGGCCGCTGCCCGACCGCTTGGCCTGGTGCATCGCCAGGTCGGCGCGGCGCAGCAGGTCGGCCGTGGTGCGGCCGTGCTGCGGGAAGAAGGCGATCCCGATGCTCGCCCTTAGGTCGACGACGTGTCCGCTGATGACGAACGGGTGCTCGAACACCTCGCGGACCTTCCAGGCGATGACCGCCGCCGTCTCCACGTCGGTCTCGCCGGATGGGAGGATCGCGAACTCGTCGCCTCCGAGCCGGGCGACCGTGTCCGAGTCGTGCATCGCGCCGTGCAGCCGCTCGCCGACCGCCCGCATGACGGCGTCGCCCTCCGCGCGTCCGAGCTTGTCGTTGACGTCCCGGAAATCGTCGAGGTCGACGACGAGCACGCTGCGCGACTCGCCGGCGCGGTCCGCGGATGCCGTCGAGCGGTCCATGCGGTCACCGAAGAGGGTGCGGTTCGCGAGCCCCGTGAGGTCGTCGTGCAGGGCCCGGTGCTCGAGCGCCTCGGTGTAGGCCTTGCGGCCCGAGATGTCGCGGATGCAGCCGATGGTGAATGTCCGCTCACCGATCAGCATCTGGCTCATGTCCAGCTCCATCGGGAAGCAGGACCCGTCCTTGCGGCAGCCGACGCTCTCTGTCGGGTCCGCCGGAACGTCGTCGGCCAGCAGCAGGTTCCACTTGGCCCGCGCGTCGTCGGAGAACTGGTCGTGATGGCTGGGCGCGATCACGAGCTGGAGCGGCTGCCCGATCACCTCCTCCTCGTCGTAGCCGAACAGCCGCTGCGCCGACCGGTTGAACGACTCGATCAGGCCGTCCTCGCCGGCCGTCACGATCCCGTCGGCCACGTTTTGCAGCACCGCCCGCGCGCGCACCTCGCTCTCGCGCAGCGCCACGTTGAGGGTCGTGATCGAGTCCAGCGAGTACTGCAGCCGCTGGGCCTGGACGAAGAGGTTCACGAAGGCCGAGACCTTGGCCTGCAGCACCTCGGGGAGGATCGGCGTGAAGACGAAGTCGACGGCGCCGCTGGCATAGGCAGCGGCCGTCTCCGTCTCGCTGCCCCCGAAGGCGGTGATGAAGATGAACGGCGTGAGCTCCGAGTGGCCGCGCTGGCGGATCAGCTTCGCCGTCTCGTACCCGTCCATGGTCGGCATGCGGACGTCCATGAGGATCACCGCGAAGCTCTGGGACGTGACGGCGCGCAGCGCTGCACGTCCCGAGTCGGCCTCGATGACCGCGTGACCCAGCGGCGCGAGCATCGCCCTGACGGCGAGTCGCTTGGCCGCGTTGTCGTCGACGACCAGCACCGCGGCGCTCTGCCAGGCGGCGTCCTGCGCTTCGACAGGCCCCATCGTCATCAGCAGACCGCCGCCGGAGATCGTCCCGCGGACCCGTCGGCCGCGAGCCACTCGCCGAGCACGAGCAGGAGGTCGGCAGACTCGACCGGTTTGGAGACATAGGCGGAGGCGCCGGCGTCGATGCAGCGCTGGCGCGTCTCGGACGCGACGTTCGCCGTGATGGCGACGATCGGGAGATCCCGGCCCGACGGCAGCTTGCGGATGGCGCGCATCGTCGCGTAGCCATCCATGACCGGCATCATGATGTCGACGAGCACGATGTCGATGTCCGGCGTCTGCTTGATCAGCGCGACGCCCTCCTCGCCGCTCTCCGCCGAGACCACCTTGAGCTGGCTGCGCTGCAGGAGGGTCGTGAGCGCGAAGATGTTGCGGAAGTCGTCGTCGATCACGAGCGCCTTCATGCCCGCCAGGTCGGCGCCCGCCCGACCTGGAGCCGGGAGCGACGGCAGTAGCGCGGCCACCTGCTGGGCGCCGGCCGGCTCGGCGGCGGGAGGGGCTTCCGCTGCGATATCGGCGACGGGAGCGGACGACGGGAGGAACACCGTGAAGGTGCTGCCCTGCCCCGGGGTGCTGCTGAGGGCGATCTCGCCACCGAGCAGCCGTACGAGCTCACGGCTGATCGACAGGCCCAGCCCCGTGCCGCCGTACTGGCGGGCCGTCGTGCCGTCCGCCTGGGCGAAGGCCTCGAAGATGCTCCGCTGCAGCTCCGGTGTGATGCCGATACCG
Source organism: Solirubrobacteraceae bacterium (assembly GCA_034664785.1). Taxonomy (GTDB): domain Bacteria; phylum Actinomycetota; class Thermoleophilia; order Solirubrobacterales; family Solirubrobacteraceae; genus Paraconexibacter. Next base: position 262 of record JAXDGY010000209.1, on the reverse strand, counting down.
GTGTCCGCGATGCTGAACGCCGTCACCGCGCTCGCGCTGGCGAGCGTGTCGTTCGCCGGGTTCCAGCCGGCGTCCGCCTGCCTCACGCTCACGCGCACCTCGCCGTGATCGGTGAACTTGAAGGCGTTGGAGACCAGGTTCTTCAGCACCTGGCGCAGGCGCCCGGCGTCCGTGGCGATCGCCGGCAGAAGGTCGGGCGCAAGCTCCACGGAGAAGTCCACGCCCTTCTGCTCGGCAACCTGGCCGAAGTCACGCTCGAGGG
>JAXDGY010000208.1:0-9268 GCA_034664785.1 Solirubrobacteraceae bacterium | reverse complement strand
CACCCCCGCCAACGCCACCGAGCTCAAGCACGCGACACCCCCCGCTGCGCGACAGCCGCAGGCAACCGGCATGCCCGTTTGGGTGTGGCTCGCGCTGGCCACAGCAGCAGCCCTACTTCTCGTGCTCTCCCTCGCCGTCTGGAAGCTCGCCCGGCGGCCCCGACCGTGAGCGCCTCGAACAGCCAGACGTCACAGAGCACGCCCTCACCGCTCAAAATGGGGAGCGCCTTCCAACGGTGTGAGACGGCATGCGAATCCGCGGGCCGAGAGAGCCTGGCGTCCCACAGCCGAGACAGCGGCTGTGGAGCTCGAGCTGGTAGCCCCTGGGTGCCGAGTCGGTCATCCGCGCCGAGCGTTCCGACTCTGGGACCGACCCGATCCCGCAGGCGGTGGGTCTCGCTCACCGCCCGACATCGAGCTGTCGCCCACGCGGTGAAGGCCGAACGGCAGCGGTTGGCCCACCTGCCAGGTGCAGTCGACCTGCGACTGGTCGCCCGCGGCCCGGGTGCGTGCGAGGACCGAGCGTCCGAGCTCGAGCTGTCCTGGCTCCCACGCGGCGAGCGCCGCGGGGACGTCGACGGCGGCGTCCCGCAGCGCCTCCCCCAGCTGGAAGGCATCTTCGGCCGCCTTGGCGGACCCCGCCGCGGCGTGTGGGCGGCAGGCGAACGCCGCGTCCCCGATCAGGCACACGCGGTCGAAGGCCATGCGCTTCACGCCGGCGTCGAACACCGCCTGGATGAACGGCTCCGGCGTGGCGCCGATCAGCTCCGCGATCTGCGGCGGCAGCAGCTGATCGGCGCTCGATCGCAGGTCCGCGAGCCGATCGTCCGGGGCGTGGCCGGGCGGCAGCGAGATGGTGCGTCGTGCGCCGCCGCGGTCGGTCATCACGCGGTCGAGCCCTGGGCCCTCGGCGACGTTGCGGTACCACAGCCAGTTCAGGCGGCGGTCAGCGCCGTCCTGGCCGGCAGGCCCTGGGATGGCATAGATCAGCGCATGGCTGTTGGGCAGCACGCAGTAGGTGATCGCGTCCCGGAGGACGGCGTTGGTGGCGGGAGTGAGGTCGCCCGGCAGCGCGGTGCCGCGCCACGCGACGTAACCGGCGTAGCGCGGTTCGACGCCGGTCAGCTGCCGGCGAGCCGCCGAGCGGATGCCGTCGGCGCACACGAGCATGTCGCCGCGCGCCTGCTCGCCGGAGGCGAGGCGCAGGGTCACCCGGCCGGCGTCCTGGACGAAGCCCGTGACGTCCTGTCCGAGGTGGTAGCGCTCGCGTCCGAAGGAACCCAGGAGTGCCCGGTAGAGGGTGTCGTAGGAGCTGAAGCGGTAGGGCTCGGTGTGCTCGGCGACGACCTGTCCCCCGCGATCGAGGTAGCGCAGCACGCCGGTCGCGACGCTCATCCCGCACACGTCGCCCACGCCGCGGTCGACGAGGTAGCGCACGGTGGCCGGGTTGAGGACGATGCCGGCGCCCTGGCCCTCCAGCGGGCTGCGCGAGCGCTCGAAGACGTCGACGTCGAACCCGGCGTCGCGCAGGAACAGCGCCGCGTTCAGGCCTCCGAGCGAGCCTCCCATCACCATGGCGGTGCGTCTCATGCCTGCCGCTCCCCGTCCGTCAGCGGTTGCGGTAGAGCGTCGCCCGCAGCCCCTCGGGCGTCTGCTCGACGGTGTCGGCGAGCTTGCGGAGCTCGGGGAGCACGCTTCGGTCCAGCGTCGTGACGTCCGGCCAGTCGAGCTCGACAAGGTTACCGGCGGGGTCGCGCAGGTACATCTGCACGCTCCCGTCGGGCAGCTCGTAGATGTCGGAGAAGAAGGCCGTGTCGTCGTGCAGATCGAGTTCCTTGGCCTTGAGGTAGGCCTCCTCGAACCGATCGACGTCCAGCCCGATGTGATGGAACTGGGGCGCCTCCGTGCGCCGCTCGAAGATGTGCAGCTGCTGCTCGCCGAGCGCCAGGTACTGCACCGGGAACGCGAAGGTGTAGGTGTCGATCTCCTCCATGCCGAGGACCTCCGTGTAGAACAGCACGGATTCCGCGAGGTCGACGGCATGGATGCTGACGTGGTTCAGGCGAGTGATCCGCATGCCCACATCGTGCGCGGCCCAGTGCGCCGCGCACGCGAATTGGTCACGACAGCGATCGCTTGCCTCAGCGGATCGCCACGGGCCCCGGGGGCGCACCCGCCGTCCCGGTGAACGGCAGCGGCGGAGCCGAGATGAACATCTCGTACACCCCGTCGTCGGCGCAGGCCGCGGCGAGCTGCTCGAGCTGGAACATCTCGCCGATCAGCAGACCCATGTACACGATGGCGGGGATGTGCAGCGGCTGGAAGCTGTCGGGCAGCTCGTTCGGGCGCACCTCGACGCCCCACGTGTCGCTCGCCACCGCGGCGATCCGCTTCTCCGCCAGCCACGGCACCGTGAAGAAGCTCAAGCCTGGGGCGTCGCCGCCCGAGTAGGTCCCCCACCCCTGCTGGAGGCACCGGGCCATCTGGCCGGTGCGCAGCAGCAGGATGTCGCCCTCGCGGACCACGACGCGCTGTGCCTCCGCGGCGGCCTCGAGATCGTCGATGGTGATCGGGTAGCCGTCCTCCAGCCAGTCGACGCCCCTGGCCCGCGGGAGGTCGAGCAGCACGCCGCGGCCCACCAGCGAGCTGCTGAGGTGCTCCGCCCCCAGCCGCGGCGCCCCGCGGCTCGTGATCTCGCCGGCGGGGTAGCCGTTGTAGGTGCGGCCCCCGTGGAAGATGTGGCAGAGCGTGTCCCAGTGCGTGGCCGACTGCAGGTGGAGCACCACCGAGTCGTCCGCGTAGCCCATCTGCCGCGGCATGGGTCCGTCGCCCCACAACTGGCCGCCGGTGACGTGGTCGGTGCCCGTCGCGACGGAGTAGCGCAGGCAGTTGAAGCGCCCGTTGGCGCCGGTCTGCGGGCCATCCTGGTTGAACTCCATCGCCAGCGAGATCACCTGCCCGGTCCGCACGAGCCTGGCGGCCGCCCGCACCTTCTGCTGGGTGATGTAGTTGGCGGTGCCGATCTGGTCGTCCGCGCCCCACCGGCCCCAGTTGGAGTACTTGGCGATGTACTCCTCGAAGGCCTCGTCCATCCCTGTCGCCTCGTCGGTGACCGTCATGTGCTCCCCTTTGGCCGTCATGAGATCGTGGTCGCGGCGGCGCCCTTGAGATCCAGCATGCGCCGCGCCTGGTCGGGCGTCGCGATGTCGAGCGACAGCTCGCGCAGGATGCGGACGATCTTGTCCACCTGCTCGGCGTTGCTGGACGCCAGCCGTCCCTTCTCCAGGAAGATCGAGTCCTCCAGGCCCACGCGGACGTTGCCGCCCAGCAGGGCGCCCATCGTCACCAGGCGGGTCTGATGGCGGCCCGCGCCGAGCACCGACAGGCGGTAGTCGTCGCCGAACAGGCGGTCGGCGGTCGCCTTCATGTGCATGAGGTTCTCGGCGTCCGGGCCGATGCCGCCGAGGATCCCGAAGATCGCCTGCACGAACAGCGGCGGCTTGACGATCCCGCGCTCGAGGAAGTGAGCCAGGGTGTAGAGGTGGCCCACGTCGTAGCACTCGAACTCGAACCGCGTCCCGTCGGCCCCGAGGGTGCCGACGACCCACTCGATGTCCTTGAACGTGTTGCGGAAGATGTAGTCCCGCGTCATCTCCAGGTACTCGGGCTCCCAGGCGTGCTGGAACTCCGCGACGCCGTCGAGGATCGGGAAGATCCCGAAGTTCATGCTGCCCATGTTCAGCGAGCACAGCTCGGGGCGGAAGCGCCGCGCGGCCGCGGTGCGCTCCTCCAGGGACATGCCGTGCCCGCCGCCGGTGGTGATGTTGATCACCGCGTCGCAGCCGTCGCTGATCTCCGGGAGGAAGCGGGCGAAGACGTCGGGGTCCGGCGTCGGCCGCCCGGTCTCCGGGTCACGGGCATGGAGGTGCAGGACGGCGGCGCCGGCCTGCGCGGCCCCGATGGCGTTCTCCGCGATCTGCTCGGGGGTGATGGGCAGGTGCGGGGTCTGCGACGGCACATGGATCGAGCCGGTGACGGCGCAGCTGATGATCACGGGGTCCTGGGCCATGGCTCAGTCCTCCTCCTGCACGAGTGCGACGACGCGGGCCCAGCTGCCGCTGGCCCGCTCGAGATGGATGGGAAGGGCCAGCACCTGGAACCCGGACGCCGGCAGCGCGTCGAGGTGGCAGAGCTTCTCGATCTGGCAGTACTCGTGGTCGGCGCCGTGCTTGTGCGACTCCCACAGCTGGGTGTCGTCGCCGGCGTGCGCCTCTGCGGCCATGACGTCGAAGGCGCGGTCGAGGCCCCAGGCGTCGATGCCGATCAGGCGGACGCCCTGTTCGACCAGCCACGCAGTGGCGCCGCGACGCAGGCCGGCGTGCAGGTGCTCGTAGCCCGGCTCGTCGTAGTGCCGTGACGTGTCGGTGCGGACGAGCACCACGTCGTAGGGCTTCAGCTCATGGCCGATGCGGTCGAGCTCGGCGCGGACGTCGCGCTCGCGGATGCCCTCGACGCGGTCCCGCGCGGTCATGTCGAGCACCACCCCGTCGCCCATCAACCAGCGGAAGGGGACCGCGTCGATCGTTCGCGCGGGCGCCCCGCCGGACGTCGGCGCGTAGTGGTAAGGGGCGTCGACGTGCGTGCCGGAGTGCGTCGTGAGCGTCACGCGCTCGTGGGCCCACACGAGCCCGTCGCGCCAGTGCTCGGCCCCGAGCCCGAAGCGGTCCTCGGCCACGGCGACCGTGTCGCGGTGGTCGAAGTACTCGATGGCGTGCGGCATCGGCTCGAATGCCGTCGTGGCGTTGCCGAGCCGCTGGCTGAGGTCGATCACCCGCACCCGCCGGCCCCCGAAGGCGAAGGCCTCGGGGTCGCGCGTCGCCGGGCCGGCGCTCACCGTGCGCCCGCCTGTGCCGCCGCCGGCGGCGGGGTGACCGGGGACGCCGTGTGCACCGCGACGGACTTGACGTCGACGAACTCCCGGATCCCGTAGTCCCCGAGCTCACGCCCGTATCCGCTGCGCTTCTTGCCGCCGAACGGCAGCCGCGCATCGGAGAACACGATCGAGTTGACGAACACCATCCCGGCCTCGACCCGGTCGGCCACGCGGCGCGCGCGGTCGAGGTCCTGGGTCCAGACCGACGCGCCGAGGCCGAACTGGCTGTCGTTGGCCGCGGCGATGGCCTCCTCCTCGCCGGAGACGCGCATGATCGCCGCGACGGGCCCGAAGGTCTCCTCGCGGAAGACGGGCATCTCGGGGGTCACGCCCGTGAGCACCATCGGGCGTACGTAGCAGCCCGGCCCGTCCCAGTCGAAGCCGCCGACGACCAGCTCGGCCCCGGCAGCGACCGAGGCGTCGACCTGGCGGCGCAGCTCGTCGACGAGGTCGGGGCGGGCCAGCGGCCCGACGTCGGTCCCGCGATCCAGCGGGTCCCCGACCGCGAGGCGGCCCACCTCCGCGGCCAGCGCGTCCTCGAACGCGTCGGCCACCGCGTCGGCCACGATGAAGCGCTTGGCGGCGATGCACGCCTGCCCGGCGTTGATGTTCCGCCCGCGGCAGCCCGCGGCCGCCGCGGCCGCCACGTCCGCGTCCTCGAGGACGATGAACGGGTCCGAGCCGCCGAGCTCCATGACCGACGGCTTCAGCGCGCGGCCGGCGGCCGCGGCGACGTGGCTGCCCGCGGTGTCGCTGCCGGTCAGCGCCACGCCGCGGACGCGAGGGTCGCCAAGGATGCCGTCCACCGCTCCCGAGCCGACGAGCAGGGTCTGGAAGACCCCGTCGGGGAAGCCCGCAGAACGGAAGACGTCCTCGATCATCTGCGCGCAGTGCGGGACGTTGGAGGCGTGCTTGAGCACCGCGACGTTCCCCGCCGCCAGCGCGGGCGGGGCGAAGCGGAAGACCTGGACGTTGGGGAAGTTCCACGGCATCACGGCGAGCAGGACGCCGAGCGGCTCGTAGCGCACGTAGTTCTCCACGCCGCCGGCCTCGATCCGCTCCGGCGCGAGCAGCCGCTCGGCGTGCTGCGCGTAGTGCTCGCAGAACGACGCCGACTTGTCGACCTCGGCCTCGGCCTCGCGGATCGGCTTGCCCATCTCGAGGGTGGCCTGGCGGGCCAGGTCGGCCTTGCCGTCGCGCAGTGCGCCGGCCAGGGCGCCCAGCAGCGCGGCGCGCTCGGTGACGGACCGGGCCCGCCAGGGGCCGTAGGCCGTCTGCGCGGCCGCGAGCGCCTGCTCGACGTCGGCGGGCGACGCCTCGGCGAAGCGCCCCAGCTCGGTCCCATCGGCTGGGTTGACGGCGATCAGGGTCATCGGCGCGGGGCTCCTTCGGGGGTCAGGGTGTAGGGGTCGGAGGGGTCGCGGCGCGGCACGAGGACAGCGAGGAACCGGGCGCCGTCGGCGCCGGCGCGCAGTCCGTGCTCGACGCCTCCGGCGACGACGAACCAGTCGCCGGCGCTCAGCTCCACGAGCCGGTCCTCGGCGGTCAGCTCGACGTCGCCGCTCTGCAGCAGCGTCAGCTGCTCCTGTGGGTGGTGGTGCTGGGGGAAGCTCGCGCCCGGCTCGAGCACGTATTCGGTGACGGTGGCCGACGCGGAGCTGAACGCGCGACGGCGGATGCCGGGGAACGGCTCCTCCAGCGGGAGGCCCGCAAGCCGGCCGTAGTCGATCACCTAGCTCCCGCCGCCGGCTCGGCGGCTGGGTCGTGCAGCGCTCGTCGGCGGCCCAGGCGCAGGCGCCGCAGGCCCTCGCCGAAGCGGAGCCGGTCGCCGAGGACGGCCACGATGAGGATCACGCCGGTCACGACGCTCTGCCAGTCGGTGGACACGCCCGAGATGCTCAGTCCGTTCTGGAGCACGGCGATGAACAGCACGCCGAGCGCGGTGCCGCCGACGCCGCCGAAGCCGCCGGTCAGCGCGGTGCCTCCAAGGAGCACCGCGGCGATCGCCTGGAGGGGCAGCGTGGAGTCGACCTGCGGGGTCGCGGCACCCACCCGGCCGACGCCGATGGCGCCCGCCAGCGCGGCGCACGCACCCGCGATGGCGTAGACGGTGAACAGCGTCCGCGACGCCCGGATGCCGGCCAGGCGCGCCGCCACGGGGCCGCCCCCGATGGCGTACACGTCACGGCCGAAGTAGGTGCGCGTCTGCACGTACAACGCGACGAGGAAGACGCCCGCCATGATCCAGATCGGCGTGGCGATCCCGGCGATCTTGTCGATGGCGATCTGCCCCGCGATCGGTGCGGTCACGTAGAACGACGCGGTCTGCGACCAGAGGTTCACGGCGCCGGTGATGGCGATCATCGTCGCCAGCGTCACCACGAAGACCGACAGGCCGAGCCGCCCGACGAGGACGCCGTTGAGCACCCCGCCGATGAGCGCCCCGACGACGATGGCCAGCAGCAGCACGACGCCGCCTGGCACGCCGAGGTCGAGGACCTTCGCCATGAAGATCCCGACGAACGCCGCGGTCGCTCCGACCGAGAGGTCGAAGCCGCCGCTGAGGAGCACGAACGTCATCCCCATCGAGACGATCCAGAGGATCGACGCGACGATCAGGAGGTTCTCGATGTTGGTCGAGGTCAGGAACCGGCTCTGCGTGACCGCGAAGATGACCGTCATCACGATGAGCAGGATGAGCACGGGTCGGAAGTGCCGCGTCCGCGCCCAGCCGCGCTTCACGGCGCCTCGGAGCGTCGCGGCCGGCGGAGGGGTCGTCGGGGTGCCGGCTTGGACGCTCACAGGTGTCCTCCAGTCAGTCGGGCGAGCTCGCCATCGGTGGCCCGCGCAGGGTCGAGTGAGGCCACGATCCGGCCCCGGGACATCACGAGGATGCGGTCGCACAGCTCCAGGAGCTCGTCGTGCTCGGAGGAGCTGACCAGCAGCCCCGTGCCGGCCGCGGCGGTGGCCCGCAGCCGGTCGTGGATCTCGGCCTTGGCGCCGACGTCGACGCCGCGGGTCGGCTCGTCGAGCAGCAGGGCCTTGATCCCGGTCCCCAGCCACTTGCCGAGCGCGACCTTCTGCTGGTTGCCGCCGCTGAGCGTCCACACGGGCGCGCCGATCGACGGCGTGCGGATGCGGATGGTCCGGCAGGTCTCGGTGCAGAGGGCCGCCTCGGCCGCGCGGGCGGGCGGCGCAAGGCGCGCGCGGCTGTTCGTGCGCACCATTCCCAGGTTGTCCGCGACGCTCATGCTGAGCACGACGCCTTCGGTCTTGCGGTCGGGCGGGAGGAACCCGAGCCCCTGCCGGATGGCCGAGCGCGGGTGCCCGGCGCTGACCGGCCGGCCCTCGACCTCGACGGCGCCGGCGTCGATCGCCAGCACGCCGAAGATCGCCTTGAGCAGCTCGCTGCGCCCGGCACCCACGAGGCCGGCGACGCCGACGATCTCGCCGCGGCCGACCTCGAGGTCGACGTCGTGCAGCAGCCCGCGCACGCTCAGGCCGCGGACCGCGACGGCGGGCGTGGAGGCCTCCATGGGAGCGTGCGCACGGCCCGCCGCGACCCGCCCGGTCCTCGCCTCACCCACCATGGCCTGGACGACGGTGTCCGTGTCGAAGCCCGCCATCGGGCCCTGGGCGACGGTGAGCCCGTCGCGCAGCACGGTGAGCTCGTCGGCGACAGCGAAGAGCTCGCTGAGCCGGTGCGAGACGTAGATCACCGACACGCCTTGGCGCGTGAGCTCGCGGACGGCCGTGAAGAGCGCCTCCACCTCGTCGTCGGTGAGCGAGCTCGTCGGCTCGTCCAGGACGAGGATGCGCGCGTCCATGGACAGCGCGCGGGCGATCTCGACCATCTGCTGCTGGTCGGGTCGCAGCCGGCCCACGGGCAGGTCGGGGTCATAGTCCAGGGAGAGCCGAGCGAGCACCTCCAGGGCCCGTCGGCGCGTCCGGCGCCGGTCGAGCCCCAGCGGACCGCGCACGGAGCGGCGGCCGAGCAGGACGTTCTCGGCCACGCTGAGCTCGGGCACGACGGCCGTCTCCTGGGAGACCATCGCGACGCCGTGCGCGATCGCCGACGCCGCCGAGGCGAACGCGACCTTCCCGCCGTCCAGCGCGAGCCCGCCCTCGTCCGGGCGCAGCTGTCCGGAGAGCACGCCCAGCAGGGTCGACTTGCCCGAGCCGTTCTGGCCGATCAGCGCGTGGACCACGCCGGGCGCGCTGATCGTCAGGTCGGCGCCGCGCAGGGCGTGCACACCGCCGAAGCGCTTGTGCACGCCGCTGAGCTCGAGCAGCGGCGTGGTGGGGGCGGGATCGGCCGCGCGGCTGGGCCGCGCG
>JAXDGY010000207.1:0-4637 GCA_034664785.1 Solirubrobacteraceae bacterium | reverse complement strand
CGCGGCGGGTGAGCGCCGCCGCGGCCATCGCCACGGCCAGGAAGGTCTTGCCCGTGCCGGCGGGGCCGACGCCGAAGGTGATGGTGTTGTCGCGGATCGAGTCGACGTAGCGCTTCTGGTTGACGGTCTTGGGGGCGATCTTGCGGGAGCGATGGCGCCAGACGACGTCCTCCAGCACCTTCGCCGGCGACTCGTGCTGGTCCAGGGCCGCCGTCACCGCCCGGATCGTGCCCGGCGCGATCTCGTGGCCCTGCTCGATGAGCTCGGCGAGCTCGCGCACGACCGTGGCGGCCTGGGCCACAGGCTCGGCATCACCGTCGAGCGTGACGAGGTTCCCGCGCAGGAAGAGGTCGCAGTCCACATGGGCCTCGAGGGCCTTCAGGATCTCGTCACCGCTGCCGCTCAGGGCGGCCGCGACCTCGTTGGACACCTCGATCTGGCGCCGCATCAGCTCCTCAGGGTCTGGGTCGCGATCGCCGAGACGCGCTTGCCGTCCGCGCGCCCGCCGACCTTGGGCATGGCCGCCTTCATCACCGCGCCCATGTCCTTGGGCGACGTCGCTCCGCTCTCGGCGATGGCGGCGGCCACGATGGCCTGCAGCTCCTCGTCGGACAGCTCGGCTGGCAGGTAGGCCTCGATCATCCGCGCCTCGGACTCCTCCTGGTCGGCGAGCTCGTCGCGTCCGCCGGCGCGGAACGCCGAGGCGGACTCGACGCGGCGCTTGCGCTCGCGCCGGAGCACCGCCAGCTCGTCGCTCCCGCCGTCCTTGGCCGCCTTCTGCAGCTCCGACAGGATGAGGCGCAGCGCGCCGACGCGATCCCGCTCCCCCGCCTTCATCGCGGTGGTGAGGTCGGACTTCACGGTGTCAGCCAGCGTCATGCCCCTCACAGTCTAGAAGGGTCCCCGGCGGCGGTGAGCGCGCTGACGAGGCGACGCGGCGGACCTGGAGTCCTGCCAGCATCGCGCCGATGCACGGAGCGATGCCCCGTCTGCTCCACCCCCTCGCCGCCGCCCTGCTGACCGCCGCCTGCGCCCTCGCCGCGCCCGCCGGCGCGCGGGGCGCGACGCTCGCGGGCTGGGACGCCAAGCAGCAGCGACAGGCGGTCCAGCAAGGTCTCATGTCCCCGCTCCAGGACGGCGGGTTCCACGGTGACCGCCCGCTGACGGGCGCCCAGCTGCGCGGCGCGCTGGCGCAGCTCGCCGCGCTGCACGCCGCTGCGACGGTCGCGCCACCCGTCGCACCCACCGTCAGCGTGATTGGCTTCGACGCGCTGCTCGTCCGCCAGCTCGGCCTGGCCGACGTCGCCCGGGCGGTCCAGGCCGAGGCCGCCCACGCCGGGCTGACCCCTCCCGCCCGCTTCGGGACCGAGGTCGTCGCGCGGCTGCTCGGCCTGCGCACGAACCACCCCTTCGCCGACGAGGACCTCGAGCTCTACCCCTTCCAGGCGATCACCCGCGCCGAGGCGGCGTGGTCGCTGGCGCAGGCGGCGGACTTCGACGGCTCGCAGCAGCAGTGGGCGCGGGACACGCTCGCGCGCTTCGTCCTGCCCCGCTACGCCGGCCGGCGGCGCGCCGCGCTGCGGGTCGCCGTGGCGCGGATCGGGATGCCCTACGTCTGGGGCGGCGAGACCGACCGCGCCTCGAGCGCCCTCGGCGGCCAGGTCCACGGCGGCTATGACTGCTCGGGGCTGGCCTGGCGCGTCTTCAAGCTGGGCGGCCTGCCGGGGGGCGCGGCGCTGCGCGGTCGCACCGCGGCCCAGCAGGCCGGCGAGATCCGCCGCGGGGCCCGCCTGCGGCTCTCGCAGGTGCGCGGGGGCGACCTCGTCTTCTTCGGCCCCGGCCGCTTCTGGCAGAAGGCCACGGAGCGCCGGATCGTCCACGAGGGCATCGCGCTGACCCCGGACTGGATGATCCACGCGTCCGCCCAGGGGGTCTACGTCTCGCCCCTGTTCGACCCGGAGCGCCGCGCGTCGTTCAGCTGGGGCCGGCGGATGCCGGGGTCGTAGGCGCGGCGGCCCGCCGGCCGTCGGCGGGCGCGTCGTCGTCGGGCGCCTCCGGGAGCGCGTCGTCCCCGCTGGTGCCGCCGCCGCTGGCCGCCGCGAGCCGGGGCGGGTGGCCGAGCGTGCCGAGCTCGGCCGCGTCGCGGCCGAACAGGAGGCCGATGTTCCAGTCGATCAGCAGGCGGGCCTTGCGCGCCGTGCCAGGCATCATCGCCAGGTGGTAGGTCCGGGCCAGCCACCAGGCGGGCGCCCCGCGCCACTTGAGGCCGACCGTGCTGGCCACCGCCTTGTTGCGGCCCATGTCGACGAACACGCCCTTGGTCCTGTAGCGGAACGGCCGGATCGTCCCCGCACCGAGGGTCGCCGCCACGTTGCGCGCCACGAGGCGGCCCTGGCGGATCGCGTGCTGCGCGGTCGGCGGGGACGGCGCGCCGTCCTTCCGGGCCGGGTCGGGGACCGCCGCGGCGTCGCCGATCGCCCACACGTCGGGATGGCCGTCGACGCGCATCGTCCGGTCGACGATCAGGCGGCCCGTGGCGTCGGTCGGGAGCCCGAGGCGCCCCACCACCGGGTGCGGGCGCACGCCCGCCGTCCAGACGACGGTCCGGGACGGGATCTCCTCGGGACCCGACAGCGTGGCCATCGTCTCCGTGACGCGCTCGAGCGTCGTGCCCGTCCGGATCTCGATGCCGCGCGAGCGCAGCTCGTCGGTGGCGTAGGCGGCCAGGTCCGGCGGGATCTCGGGCATCACGCGGTCACGGGCCTCGACGAGGATCCAGCGCATGCCGGTGACGGCGCAGCGCGGATAGAGGTCGATGACGTCGGCGGCGAAGTCCTGCAGCTCGGCCAGGCCCTCCAGGCCCGCGTAGCCCGCGCCGACGAAGACGAAGGTCAGCCAGGCCCGCCGCTGGGCGGCGTCCTCGAGCGTCTCGGCGGCCTCCAGGCAGCGCAGCACCCGGTTGCGCAGCGCGATCGCCTCGGGCAGCGTCTTGAAGCCGATGGCGTGCTCCTCCAGCCCGGGGACCGGAAGCGTGCGCGACACCGAGCCGAGGGCGACGACGAGCTGGTCGTAGGCGAGGTCCTCGACGTGGCCCTCCGCGCCCGTGATGTGCAGCACCTTGCGGTCGGGCTCGGCGCCACAGACGGTCCCGAGGCGGATGACCGTGCTCTTGAGCTGCTGGCGCAGCGGGACGACGACGTGGCGCGGCTCGAGCGTGCCCGCCGCGGCGCCCGGCAGCAGCGGCGAGTAGAGCAGGAAGTTGACGTCGTTGACCAACGTCACCCGCGTGGAGTGCCGGGGCAGGACCTTCTCCAGCGTGCGGGCGGCGTAGAAGCCGCCGAAGCCCCCGCCGGCGATGACGACGTTCCAGGCCATCGGTGCAGTGTCGTGCCCGGCCCCGCTTGAGGCAAACGGCGCACCGATCGCGCCCCTCGCGGCCGGGGTCAGCCGAAGAAGACCTCGGCCGTGGCGAAGAAGTCCGGGTCCAGGAGCTTGGGCTCGGCGAGGGCCTCGTCGAGCGGCGCGAGCACGATGGCCGTCCCCCGCAGGGCGACCATCGTCCCGAAGCTGCCGGCCAGGACCGCCTCGACGGCGTGGACGCCGAAGCGGGTGGCCAGCACGCGGTCATAGGCGGTCGGCGTCCCGCCGCGCTGGACGTGGCCGAGGATCGTCATGCGACTCTCGAACCCCGTCCGCCGCTCGATCTCCTGCTCCAGGGCCACGGCGATGCCGCCCAGGCGCGCGTGGCCGAAGGCGTCCTGGTTGCCCTCCCCGAAGGCCGACGTCGTGAGGGCCTGCCCCTCCCGGGGGACGGCGCCCTCGGAGACGACGACGATCGAGAACGTCCTCCCCGTCGCGTGGCGGCGGCGCAGCCGCTCGCAGACCTCCTCGACGTCGAACGGCCGCTCCGGGACGAGGATGACGTCTGCGCCGCCGGCCATCCCTGCGTGCGCGGCGATCCAGCCGGCGTGGCGGCCCATGACCTCGACGACGATCACCCGGTTGTGCGACTCGGCGGTCGTGTGCAGGCGGTCGATGGCGTCCGTGGCGATCTGCACGGCGGTGTTGAAGCCGAAGGTGACGTCGGTGCCGGCGAGGTCGTTGTCGATCGTCTTCGGGACGCCGACGATCTGCACGCCCGAGTCGCTGAGCCGCTTGGCCACGCCGAGCGTGTCCTCGCCCCCGACCGGGATGAGCGCCTCGACGCCGTGGTGGTCGAGCACCGCGGAGATCGCCAGGAACGCGTCCTGGTCGCCCTTGTAGGGGTTGGTCCGCGACGTTCCGAGGATCGTCCCGCCGCGCGGCAGGATGCCCGCGACGGCGTCCGGCGTGAGCGGCACGGTGATCGAGTCGAGGGCGCCGGCCCAGCCGTTGCGAAAGCCGACGACCTCGTGGCCGTCCCGGGCGGCGCGGCGCACGACGGCGCGGATGACGGCGTTCAGGCCGGGGCAGTCGCCCCCGCCGGTCAGGATCCCGAGGCGCATGGCGCTGACAGTAGGTCAGGCGGCCCGGAGCAGCAATGCCGCCCACTCGCCGCCGTGGCGGCGGTCGGCCTCGTGCAGGCCGCGGTGGTGGGCGAACGCGGCGGCGACCTCGTCGGCCTCGTGGGCCAGCAGCCCCGACGCGATGAGGACGTC
>JAXDGY010000206.1:0-16314 GCA_034664785.1 Solirubrobacteraceae bacterium | reverse complement strand
GGCGATGACCTTGTCCGGGGCGGGCTCGGCCATCTCGGCGCCCATGAAGCCCGTGGGGAAGATGTCCGAGAGGAACAGGACCTGCTCGTCGGCGAGGTCCTCCTCGATCTTGATCGGGCCGACGTCGGCGAACGGCACGCGCGCGTACTCCGCCTGCCCGCCCGCGTACCCGCCGGTGAGGTGGGAGTAGCCGTAGATGCCGGCGGTGGGGTGGCCGAACATCTTCTCGGCCATCCCGGCGTTCGGGTTGGAGTTCTGGCACACCGAGAACTCCTCGCGCAGGCACGCCTCGCAGTCGCCGCACGCGATCGGGAACGGGACGACGACGCGGTCGCCGACCTCCAGCCGCTCCACGTCGGGGCCCGTCTCGACGACCTCGCCCATGAACTCGTGGCCGAGGATGTCCCCCTTCTCCATCGTCGGGATGTAGCCGTCGTAGAGGTGGAGGTCCGAGCCGCAGATCGCGGTGGACGTGATCCGGACGATGGCGTCCTTGCGGTTCAGGATCTTGGGATCCGGCACGTTCTCGACCTGGACCGTGTTGCGGCCCGACCAGACGTTCGCTCGCATGTTCAGGGTCCTCTCGATCAGACGTTGACGGACTCGACCGGCTGTGCCGGGCGCTGATGGGCATAGGCCTCCGCGCTGGGGCCTTCGGGCGTGCCGTCGGAACGGACGACCTCGCCGACCTCGACGAGCTGCTTGAAGCGGCGCAGGTCGTCCTTGGCCATCTGCAGCGGCTCGTCGCCCGTGAGCTTCTTGACCGCGGCGCCGAGCGGCCCCGCGGGCGTGTGGTAGTTCAGGTCGAGGTGCAACTCGGTCCCCCGGTCCCCAGGGGCGTCGACGAACACGGCGACGCCCTCGGCCTTGGCCTCCGCCTCCGGGCTCGACCGCCAGCCGATGCGGCGCCCGGGGTCGTCCTCGAGCACCACGATCGGGCCGAGCCGGGCCACGTCGCCCGGGTGCTCCTCGAGCTCGCGCCAGCGCCGATGGACCTCCTCGCGGGGCCGCCGCACGGTGATCGATGCCTTCGCTCTCATGGACTCCCTCTCGTCGTCGCGGAGTCCGACGGCTACCCCGTGCCACGACCCGGACGTGGGGGTCGTTGTGATGCAACGTCACGCGGTCCCGGGGCCGAGGGAGCCCGGGTCCGCCGGCACGTCGACGGCGTGCTGCCGCAGTGCGGCGAGCGGGACGACGTCGAGGGCGCGCTCGTGCGTGGAGGCCAGCACGACATAGGCGGCGGCGCCGGCCTCGTGGGCCCGCAGCCAGTTGGCCGCGGTCACGCACCACCGATCGCCCGGCACGAGCCCGGGGAAGCGGTAGGCGGGCATCGGCGTCCTGAGGTCGTTGCCGATCCCGGCCTGGTGCTCGAGGAACTCCGCCGTCACGACGGCGCAGACCGTGTGGCTGCCCAGGTCCTCGGGGCCGGTGCTGCAGCACCCGTCGCGGTAGAAGCCGGTCAGCGGGTCGGTACCACAGGACTCGAGCGCGTCGCCGAGGACGTTGCGGTCGCCGGGCACCTCAGGTCACCGTGAGCCCGCCGTCGACGGTCGCCGCCATCCCCGTGATCCACCCCGCCGCCGGGGACGCCAGCCAGCGGATCGCCTCGGCGACGTCCTCCGGTTCGCCGAGGCGGCCGAGCGGGTACATCGCCGCGAAGTCGGCCTGCCGCGCGTCGAAGTCGGGACGGTCGACGTGCGCGAGCGGCGTGCGGACCACCGCCGGCAGCACCGCGTTGCAGCGGATCCCGTCCGGGCCGTACTCGACCGCCACGCAGCGGGTCAGCGCGAGCAGCGCGCCCTTGGCCGCCGCGTAGGGGGCGATGCCCGGGGCCGGCTTGACGGCGAGCGTGGAGGACACGTTGACGACGGCGCGGTCGCCGCCTGCCCGCAGCAGCTCCGGGAGCGCGGCGTGCAGGACCAGGTAGGGGCCGCGCAGGTTGATCGCGATCTGCTCGTCCCAGCGCTCGACGCCGACCTCGTGCAGGCGCAGGTTGCGCCGGATGGCCCCCGCGTTGTTGACGACGACGTGCAGCGCGCCGAAGCGGTCGACCGCGCAGCGCACCGCTCCCGCCGCCTCCTCGGGCACCGCCATGTCGCCCGCCACCGCGACCGCCCGGCCGCCGGCCGCCTCGATCTCCCCGGCGACCGCCTCCAGCGGCTCGGGCCTGCGGCCGGCGAGCACGACGGCGGCGCCCTCGGCGGCGAGCGCCAGCGCGGTCGCGCGGCCGATCCCGCTGCCGCCGCCGGTGACCAACGCGACGCGGTCCATGAGGCGCGAGCCTAACCGCACGGCGCTGCGGCGCGCCCGGCTACCGTGCACGACGGATGAGCACCGCGCAGACCCTCCCCCCCAGGCAGGAACGCGCGCTCCGCGAGGCGGCGGGCCGCGGCGACGAGGACGCCTACCGGCGCCTGGTCGAGCCGCACCGCGGCGAGCTGCACGCCCACTGCTACCGCATGCTCGGGTCGGTCCACGACGCCGAGGACGCGCTGCAGGACGCGCTGCTGCGGGCCTGGCGCGCGCTGCCCCGCTTCGAGGCGCGCAGCTCGCTGCGCTCCTGGCTGTACCGGATCGCCACGAACGCGTGCCTGGACCTCATCAAGCGGCGGCCCAGGCGCGTGCTTCCCATCGACCACGGGCCGCCGTCCGACCCGCACGACGGCCCCGGCACGCCGTTGGTGGAGTCGGTGTGGGTCGAGCCGTACCCGGACGGGGAGATCGGCGTGGAGGACGGCTACGCCGCGCCGGAGGCGCGCTACGAGCGCCGCGAGAGCGTCGAGCTGGCCTTCATCGCCGCGCTGCAGCACCTGCCCGCGCGCCAGCGCGCGGTCCTCGTCCTGCGCGAGGTGCTCGGCTTCTCGGCGCGCGAGGTCGCCGAAGCGCTCGACACCACGACCGCGTCGGTCAACAGCGCCCTGCAGCGCGCGCGCCGGGCGGCCGACGAGCGGATGCCCGACGCCAGCCAGCAGGCGACGCTGCGAGCGATCGGCGACGAGCGCCTCAGCGAGATCGTCGAGGGCTACGTCGACGCATGGCAGCGCGGCGACGTCGACGCGGTCGTCGCGATGCTCACCGAGGACGCCACGATCGCCATGCCGCCGATGGCCACCTGGTACGAGGGTCGTGACGCCTGCGCCGTCTTCCTGCGTGACTTCGCGTTCGCGAAGACGTGGGTCGCCCCGCGCTTCGAGGAGGGCGAGCGGCGGGTGCGGCTGCTCGTCACCCGCGCCAACGGCCAGCCGGCGATCGCGGCCTACCGTCTCGACGACGTCGCCGGGCGCTTCACCCCCTACGCGCTGCAGGTGCTCAGCCTGCGCGCGGACGGGGCGATCACCGACGTCACGGGCTTCGTGACGTCGGAGGGCTTCACACGGTTCGGCCTGCCGGCGGACCTCCCCGCCTGAGAGCCCGCGGGTCTCAGCGCAGCGCGCGCTGCCACATCTGCAGGTAGGCCTCCGCGCCGTTGGCGAGGTCGTCGACCGCCTGCTGGCCGCCGACCATCCGGACGTCCTCGACCCAGTCGGGATACAGGCCGTAGTGGTCGACGCCGTCGGCGTTGATGTCGTAGACCCGCGAGCCGGACACCTGCCGGTCGAAGACGGTGCCGCCGTCGAAGGAGCGGAACGGGTAGCGGACGGGATTCGCCGAGGCCCCCGGCCGCGGCGGGCCCTGCGCGCCGAGCCCGTTGATGTCCGAGCCGTAGCCCACGCCGAAGAGGTAGCGGGGGTCGCGGTCGGCCCGCGCCTGGCGCCAGTCGGCGACGAAGGTCGTCGACGCCCCGGCGTAGGGGCCGACCATGCCGCCGAGGCGGAGGATCCGCTTCAGGCTGCCGGCGTCGCCCCAGCTGTGGCTGGAGATCAGTCCGGAGTAGCCGAGGCTCTCGAGGATCGACAGCGTCTGCTGGCGGGCCAGGACGCTCATGTGGTCGGTCTCGACGATCATCTTGCGGGCGACCATCTGGCGGATGAGGTGATCACCCAGCGGCGTCAGGCCCTTGGGGTTGCACAGCGGACCGGGCGGATAGACGGGGAGCTGGCCGGTCAGCAGGCCCATCGACGTGATCGGGTCGAACAGGGTCGCGACCGTGGCGGCGAGCGGCCCGGTGACGTTCGTGGGCTCGTTGTCGTGGTCGGGCGTGTCGCAGTGGCGCGCGTCCCAGAACTGGCCCGTGGCGTACTTGTTGCCCGCGTTGACGGCCACGCCCGTGGTGCCCCCGTCGAAGTGCGTGCCGCCGAGCGCGTTGTCGAACTTGTGCACGGGGAACAGCGAGCGCACCCCCAGCGCGCGGAACTCGTCGAGCTGGCGGTCGATCTGCGCGGCGTCGCAGCCCGGCACCCCGTTGGTCTGGCGGCACCCGAAGACCTCGGAGGTCTCCATGCCCAGGATCATCGCCAGCTTGCCGGCGTTGATGACGCGCCGCGCCTCGCCGGGGCTGGTCACGATCCGCATCCAGCCCTTGCCCGGCCCGCCGTACTGCGCGTCGATGTAGTCCTGCAGGTCGCGCATGTCCTGCACCTGCTTGCGGGCGCTGTCCATCTCGTCGCAGGAGTTCTGCTTGTACGGGTAGAGCTCGCAGAGCGCGCGGTTCTCGACGAGGTCGTTGACCATGATGCGCGTCCCGCCGCGCCACGCCCGCTCCAGCCACTTCCAGTAGCTGCCCTCGTGCGTCAGCGAGTCCCAGCGCGGCCACCCCGCGAAAGTCGGCCAGCCATGGGTGTCGTGCGTCCCGGCCGGGCTGCCGCTGGTGAAGAAGTTCTCCATGACCGCCCCGGCGCCGTTGGGCTGGTGGTCGGGGCAGTCCTGCAGCGCCACGGTGACGCCGTACGGGCTCCAGGGCCGCCCGCAGTGGAAGCGCCCGCCGAGGAACTCGAAGGCGCTGATGTGGATGTGGTCGTCGATGAACCCGCGGACCGGGGCGGTGGGGCTCGCGCCCTTGAACGGCGTCCCGGTCGCGTTGACCTGGATCTCCGGGAAGACCGCGCAGCCCTGGGCGGGGACGAACGTCAGCGCCGCCGCGGACGCGGCGGGCACCTGGACGAGGCGGCCGCCGAGGCCGACGCCGAGGCCGCGGCCGTTGGTCAGCGCCGTGAGCCGGAAGGCGGGCCCCGATGGCGCGACCGTCCAGTCGGCCGGCGGACCGGGCGTCGACGTGGCGCTGACCGCGTTCAGCAGGCCGACCGCGGGCATCGTCGCGTCCGGGCCGTAGAGCAGGTAGCGGCCCAGCGCGGTGGCCTGCATCCGGAACGGCGTCGCCGCGGCGGCGGTCGCCGCGCCCGCGCGGTAGCCGAGCGCGTCCTTGACGACGTACGTGCCGCCCGCCGTCCGCACGGCGTAGCAGCCGTTGACCAGCGCATACCGGTCGGCGGCCTGCGCCGCCGACGGCAGCCCGAGAACGGCCACGCCGAGCGCGGCCGCGAGGATCCAGACCGTCAACGTCCGCATGCCGCCCCTCCGCCGTAGGACCACGCACAGCCGGGCGCTTCCTACCCTCCGGCGGCGCTTCTCACTCCAAACGGTGTCAGATGGCTCTGAGCGCGAGGACCGCGTCGAGGTCGTCGGCCTCGGCCGCCGTCTTGTCCTCGCGATGCCGCAGCACGCGGGCGAACCGCAGGGCGACGCCACCGGGATAGCGCGGCGAGGTCTGCACGCCGTCGAAGGCGACCTCGACGACCAGCTCGGGCCGGACGTGCACGGTGATCCCGCGCTGCTCCACGGCGAGCGCCTGCAGGCGCTCGGTCTGCCAGGCGAGCATCGCGTCGGTCAGGCCCTTGAACGTCTTGCCGAGCATGACGAACCCGTCGCCGTCCGCCGCCCGCGCGCCGAGGTGCAGGTTGCTCAGCCATCCGCTGCGCCGGCCATGACCCCACTCCGCGGCGAGGACCACCAGGTCGAGCGTGTGGCGCGGCTTGACCTTCAGCCACCCCGCGCCGCGCCGCCCTGCGGCATACGGCGCGTCGAGCGCCTTGACGACGACGCCTTCGTGCCCGGCGGCCAGCGCGGCGTCGAAGTGGCCCTGCGCGGCGGCGGCGTCCCCGGTGATCACACGCGGTACGCGCAACGTCTCCCCGACGGCCGTGTCGAGCGCCTCGGCGCGGCGCGCCAGCGGCGCGTCGAGCAGGTCCTCGCCGTCGAGGTGGAGCACGTCGAAGAGCACCGGCGCGACCCCCGGCTGCCCGGCCGCGATCCGCGATGACGTGACCTGGAAGGGCTCGGGCCGGCCGTCGGCGCGCCGGGCGATCGCCTCGCCGTCGAGCACCACGCGCCGCGCCGGGAGGGCGAGCGCCGCCGAGACGACCTCGGGCAGCCGCGCCGTCAGGTCGTCGAGGGAGCGGCTGAAGACGGCGACGTCATCCCCGTCGCGGTGCACCTGGATGCGCGCGCCGTCGAGCTTCCAGTCCACCGCGCCGCGGCCGACGCGGCTCATCGCCTCCTCCAGCGACGTCGCGGGCGAGGCGAGCATCGGCCCGAGCGGCCGGCCGACCTCCAGGCGGAACGCGACGAGGCCCGCCTCGCCCTCCCGCAGGGCGACCTCGGCCACCGCACGCGCATCGCCGCGCAGCATCGTCGCGCGGTCGACGGCCGCCCGCGGGATCCCGGTCGCAGCGGCCACCGCCTCGGCCATCACCCCCGCCAGCGCGCCCTGGCGGACGTCGCCTGAGACGAGGCCGCGCAGGAACGCCTGCTCCTGCGCCGTGGCGCGGGCGAACAGGTCGGCGATCGCGGCCCTGCGCGCCGCCTGCGAGCCGCTGCCCGCCAGCGCGGCGATCCGCTCGAACGCGGCGTCGACCTCCCCGACCTCCAGCGACGGCTCCGCAGCCGGCTCGGGCACGTCGCGCAGCGACGCCCAGCCCACGCCGGTGCGCCGCTGCCGCAGCTCCCCACTCAGGTACGCCACCCCGGGCTCGATCTCCGCGGGGGCCAGGCGGCGCAGCACGTCGCCGAGCAGCTCCGCCTTGCGCTTGCGCGACCGCGTCTCGCGCAGGGCGAAGGACGTTGCGGCGAGGTCGGCGAAGAGCACGATGCCATCATGCCTCGCCGTTGCGGCGAGGTCGGCGAAGAGCACCCCGCTACCCGGCCGTCCAGCCCAGGTCCATCGTGACCGGCACGCCGGTGAACGACCGGCCGCCCGGGCCGGCCAGGAACGTCACGGCCGCCGCGACCTCCTCGGGCTCGATGAGCCGCTTGATCGCCTGCGGCGCGAGGATGACCTGCTCGAGCACCTCGTCCTCCGAGAGGCCGTGCGCGGCGGCCTGCTCGCCGACCTGGCCCTCGACGAGCGGGGTGCGCACGTAGCCCGGGCAGACCGCGGTCGCCGTGATGCCCGACGCCGCGCCCTCCAGCGCGAGGGTCTTCACCAGGCCGAGCGCGCCGTGCTTGGCCGACACGTAGGCCGCCTTGAACGGCGAGGCGACGAGGGCGTGCGCCGAGGCGATCACGATGAAGCGCCCGTCGCCCGAGGCCGCCAGGGGCTCCCACCCGTACCGCGCCAGCAGGAAGGGGCTGGTGAGCAGGAGGGCCAGCAGCTGGTCCCACCGGTCCTCGGGGAACTCCGCCACCGGCGCCACGTGCTGGACCCCCGCGTTCGGGACGACCACGTCCAGGCGGCCGAAGGCTTCGACGGCGGCCTGCACCGCGGCGCGGTTGCCCTCGCGGGTGGTGAGGTCGGCCGTGAACGACGGGCCGCCCCCGTCGGGATCGTCGTGCAGGTCGACCCCCATGACCTGCGCGCCGGCCGCCCGCAGGCCCTCCGAGATCGCCCTTCCGATACCGCTCGAGGCGCCGGTCACGAGGGCCGCGCGCCCCTCGAGCGCGGCCGGCCCTTCCGCGGTCTGGTGTGCCATGAGGAGATCCTGCCCGCCCGAGGAGGGCGCGCAACGCGCGGGCGCACCACCTCTGCCATCGTGGGGGCATGTCCGACGACCCGTCCTCCTCCGTCCGCAGCGTCAAGATCGGCAGCGACGAGCGGACTGGCTGGTCCTCCGAGCGGCCCCGCCGCGCCGGCGAGCCCGAGCGCCCCCGGCGTCCCGTCGACGTCAGCGCGCGCTGCCGGGTCCTCTCCCCCACCGACCGGCTGCGCTACGCGCCGGGCAGCCTGCTGCTCGTGGTCGGCGCCGACGCGCCCGCCAACGAGGCCTTCGCCGCCCGCGTCGTGGAGGAGACCGGCGCCCTGCTGTCCCTTCGGAAGATCCGCAGCCTGCTGCAGGGCCGGGTGGAGGCCGAGGAACTCGAGGAGAAGGCCGCGGCGCTGCTCGACGCCGCCGCCGCCAAGCGCCTGGGCGCCGGCGACACGGTCGTCATCCCGATCGAGGGGCTCGACCCCGAGACGCGGGAGCGCTACGTGCGCATGGCGCACGCGCACCGCCGTCCGCGCCACCTGATCCTCATCGAGACGGGCAAGGACCGCGTCGCCGAGGAGGACCGGGAGACGCTGCGCGACCTGCGCAGCGCCCTGGACGCCGGCGGCCTCGGCGCGGAGGGCTTCTTCACCGCGCTGCGCCTCGGGGGCACCACGATCGGCGAGCTCAAGAAGATCGTCTTCGCGCCGCCGCCGTCGGACGACTGACCCACAGACCTGGGAGTCTCACGGGCCCGGGAGTTTCGGCCCCCAGGGCCGAAACTCCCTAAGGAGAGCCGGCCCCCCGGGGCCGGATCTACCGGTAGCGGTCGACGACGTGCTCGCAGCGGCGCATCGCCGGGCGCACGCGCCCGACGTACACCGTGTCCACGCCTCGCCCGCAGTCGACGGTCGCGCGATGCTGGGTGAGGGCGTAGACGACGTCGTCCCCGGCCCCGGCGGCCACGACGTTGCGGCCGCCGCCGCGCAGGCGCACCTGGTCGGCGCCGCCGCCCGCGACGATCGTGTTGTCGCCCCCGCCGCCCTGCAGGTAGTCGTCGCCCTCGCCCCCGTCGACGCGGTTCGTGCCGCGCCCGCCGTAGATCGTGTCGTTGCCGTCCCCGCCCGAGAGCACGTCGCGCGCGCCGAGGCCGCCGGTGTCGTGCAGCCGGTCGCCCCAGATCACGTCGTCGCCCGCCAGGCCGCTGATGACGTCGCTGCCGTGGGCGCCGAGCAGGTTGTCGTTGCGCGAGGTGCCCTGCCTGCTGCCGCCGCCCGACGGCGCCAGCCACGTCGAGCCCTGCGTCGGGTCCTCGACCGCCGGGGCCTCGACCACGGACTCGCAGCCGGTGATGCGCCCGGCGCGCACGGCCTGCGCGTTGGAGATACCGCCCGCGTCCCGGTAGGGGTTGACGACGACCGTGTCGGTCCCGTCGCCGCAGTCGACGCGGTCGACCGCGGTGCCGTTGTTGACGTAGACGACGTCGTCGCCCGGGCCCGCGTCGATGCGGTCGGGCCCGGAGTCGGCGGAGAGAACGTCGTTGCCCGCGCCGCCGTGGATCTCGTCGGCGCCCGAGCCGCCGTGGACGAGGTCGTCGCCGTCGCCGCCGTCCAGCCGGTCGGGCCCGGCGCCGCCGACGAGGACGTCGTTGCCCGGGCCGCCGTCCAGCGCGTCGTGGCCGAAGCCGCCGGTGAGCCAGTCGCCGCCGAAGCCGCCCTGCAGGCGGTCGTCCCCCGAGCCGCCGTCGAGGACGTCGTCGCCGGCCTGGCCGTCGAGCACGTCGGCCCCCGTGTCGCCCGACATGCGGTCGGGACCCGGCCCGCCGGTGAGGCGGTCGGAGCCCTCCAGGCCGCGCAGCCGGCCGCCGCCCGCCGCGACGACCCGCATGCTGTCCGGCCCCGGCCGCCCGAGGACCAGGCGGCTCGTGGGCTCCGGCGGCGCCGCGAGCGCCACCGCCGTCGGCAGCCCGGCGACCGACGGGGTGGTCACCAGGGAGG
The DNA here is from genome assembly GCA_034664785.1 of Solirubrobacteraceae bacterium. Classification (GTDB taxonomy): domain Bacteria; phylum Actinomycetota; class Thermoleophilia; order Solirubrobacterales; family Solirubrobacteraceae; genus Paraconexibacter. Next base: position 6,476 of record JAXDGY010000206.1, on the reverse strand, counting down.
GGAAGCCGGGAATGGCCGGCAGGGTGACCACGGCCGCGGAGGTCGGCGTGCCGGCGTCCTGGCCGCGTGCCGCGGCGGGCGCGGCGAGCAGGAGCAGCCCGGTGCCGAGCGCGGCGAGGCGGCAAAGGCGGGCGGGACGTTCGCGACGGTGGACCACGAGCCGTTGGGTCGACGCCGGGCGCCCGGGGTTGAGGGCGCCGGCCGGGCCTCTGGCCGGGTGGCCGAGCCGGCCCGCGCCGTTTCGCCGCCGCCGAGGTGGGAAAGGTCCGCTCCCATGGCCACCTCCACCCGGCGTCCCCTCCCGACCGCGCTCGTCGAGCGGCTCGAGGAGGCCTCGCCGCTCGACGGCCCGGCCGAGGCCGTCGCGACCCAGGTCCGTGGCACGATCCCCAAGGGGCCTGTCAAGGATGCCCTCTCGGGCACCTGGCTCGGCCACGCGCTGCATCCGCTGCTGACCGACGCCGTCATCGGCTCGTGGCTCAGTGCGGGGATCCTCGACCTCGTCGGCGGCCGGGACTCCGGGACCGCCGCGCGCCGGCTGACCGCCGTGGGCATCGTCGCCTCGCTGCCGACCGCGGCCTCGGGCCTGAACGACTGGGCCGACACGACCCCGGCGGACGACGGCGTCCGCCGGGTGGGCGCGGTCCACGGCGCGCTGAACGTCGCTGCGCTCGGGCTCTACACCGCGTCCTACGCCGCCCGCCGCGCGGGGAACCGCGGGCGCGGGGCCGCCCTCGGCCTCACCGGCCTGGCGCTGCTCGGCGTCTCGGGGCACCTCGGCGGGCACCTGAGCTACGCGCAGGGCGTCGGCGTCGACGAGACGACCTTCGACCGCCGGCCGTCTGACTGGACGGACGCCGGCCCGGCCGACGCCGTGGCGAACCCGGGCAGCGTGACCTGCGTGACCGTCGACGGCGTCGGCGTCGCCCTGGTCAACGACGGCGGGCAGCTGCACGGGCTGGAGGACCGCTGCAACCATCGCGGCGGCGCCCTGCACGAGGGCGAGCTGCGCGACGGCTGCCTGGTCTGCCCGTTGCACGGCAGCGCGTTCCGGATCGACGACGGCTCCGTCGAGCGCGGGCCGGCCGCCTACCCCCAGCCCGCGTTCGAGGTCCGCGTGCAGGGCGACCGCGTGCAGGTCCGCGCGCGCTAGACGGCTAGCCCTTGCGGCGCGCGGCCGCCACGCGCACGATCACCGGCCCGCCTGCCGGATCGACGTCCGCGGCCCAGGCCGCGGGCAGGCGGGCCGACCGCCCGGGCAGGATGCGCGGCAGGCGGTCGCGCCACAGCACCCGCTCGTCCTGGGTCACGACGACGCGCGCGTCGAGCAGCCTCTCGCCGGCGCGCAGCAGGTGACGCCCGCGCGGCGGCGCCGTGGCCGCGGCGCCGGGCACGATCACGTTCGGCGCGATCCACGTCAGCGGGGCGGCGCAGCGCACGTCGACGTGCGACGTCGGCCACGGCGCGCCCGCCAGGTGCTCGAGGACGCCCTCCGCGACGTGGCACCCGGTGAGCGCCGCGACGTCCGCGGGCTCTGCGCCGTGGAGCAGGTTGCCCGCCGCGAACACGCCGGGCCGGGACGTCCGCCCGGCGGCGTCGACGGCGGGCCCGCGGGTGCCGGGATCGAGCGCCACGCCGCCCGTCACGGCGAGCTCGTGGTCGGGGATCCAGTCCGCGGTCAGGACGACCAGGTCGCAGGCGATCTCCTCGACCGCGCCGCTCGTCAGGTGGGTCAGCTCGACGGCCTCCACGCGCGCCCGCCCGCGGATCGCCGTCAGCACCGTGCTGGTCCGCAGGCGGACCCCGTAGCGCAGCGTCGCGGCCGCCCGGACGGCGCCGAAGCTCTGGTGGTGCGGCAGCTCGGTCACCATCGCCACCGCGCGCGCCCCGCCGTCGGCGAGGGTCAGCAGCGCGGAGAAGCTGACGTGCTCGGCGCCCACGACCACCGCGCGCCGGCCAGGCACCTCGCCCTCGAGGTGCACCACCTGCTGGAGCATCCCCGTCGTCATGACGCCCTGCGGGCGGCTGCCGGGGATCAGCCGCGCGGGCCGCGGCCGCTCCCGGCAGCCCGTGGCCAGCACGACGGCCCTCGCATGCAGGACCCGGCGGCCCGCCGGGCTGGTCAGCTCCAGCCCCAGCCCGGCGCCCTGTGCGCCGTCCGCCCAGCCGGTGACCTGCGTGCTCGTGGCGACCTCCGCGCCGGCGGCCAGCGCCCGCTCGGTCCGCAGCCGCGCGTAGGCGGGGCCACCGAGGACGCGGCGCAGGTCGCGCAGCCCGTAGCCCTGGTGGTCGGCGTGGCGCGGGATGCCGCCCGCCTGCGCCTCGCGCTCGAGGACGACGACCCGCCCGGCGCCGGCGGCGGCGAGCTCCTCGGCCGCGGCCAGCCCCGCCGGGCCGCCGCCGACGACCGCGACGTCCGCCCGCTCCCCGCTCACGAGCGGCGCTCCCAGAGCGCGCCGACGTCCTGGCCGGTGTCCTGCGCGAGCACCGCGGCGACGCGGGCGCCGCAGGCGAAGCCCTGGCAGCGGCCCATCAGCGCCCGGGTGCGACGCCGCAGGCCGTCCAGGTCGGCCGGGGGAACCGTGCTGCGCGCGGCGTCGCGCAGCTCGCCGCGGGTCACGCGCTCGCAGAAGCACACGACCTCGCCGTAGGCCGGGTCGGCGGCGATCCGCTCGGCGTCGGCGAACGGCCGCATGGTGGCCTCGCCCAGGTTGGGCATGCGGATCTCGGGCAGCCCACCGGGGCGCTCGCGCAGCACCAGGCCGGCAGCGTCGAGCCCGTCGCGGAGCCACTCCGCGATCGCCATCGCGCCGGTCAGCCCGGTCGACCGGATCCCGCCGGCGCACGCGTACCCCTCCCCTCCGTGCACCTCCAGCTGGTAGTCCGCGTGCTCGGTGGCCGCGCGCAGGCCCGCGTAGATCGCGGTGACCTCGTGCTCGAGCAGCGTGGGCAGGATCCGCAGGCCCTGGGCGCGCAGGCTCGCGAGCCCCGCCGCGGTCGCGCTCGTGTCGTCCTTGTCGCGCTGGTCGGTGGCGGTGGGGCCGAGCATGACGTTGCCGTAGACCGTCGGCGCGACCAAGACGCCCTTGGTGGTCGCGGTCGGGACCGGCAGCACGACGTGGGACACGAGCGGGCGGCTGAGCTTGTCGAAGACGATGAGCTCGCCGCGCCGCGGGGTCACCGTGAAGCCGCCGTGGCCCGCCATCGCGTGGACCTCGTCGGAGCGCAGCCCCGCCGCGTTGACGACCCAGCGCGCCCGCAGGCCGCCGCGGCTCGTGCGGACCTCCCACGCGTCGCCGGCGCGCGCCAGGCCGGTGACCCGCTCGGAGCGGCGCAGGTCCACCCCGGCCAGGACGGCCTGCGTCGCGAAGGCCAGCGGCGGCGTCCACGGGCAGACGATGTGCTCGTCGGGGACGGCCAGCGCCCCGAGCGCGCCGGCGCCGAGGTGCGGCTCCAGGCCCCGCAGCTCGTCGGCGCCGACGACGCGGGCACGGGCGTACCCGTTGCGCTCTGCCGTCGCGCGGATCGGCTCCAGCCGGGCGAGCTGCTCGGCGTCCCACGCGACCAGCAGCGCGCCCGTGCGCTCGATCGGGACGCCCACCTGCTCGCCGTAGGCCAGCAGCAGGCCATGCCCGCGCGCCACGAGCCGCGCCTCGAGCGAGCCGGGCTTCGCGTCGAAGCCCGTGTGCAGGATCGCGGTGTTGGCCTTGCTGGTCCCGGCCCCGACGTCGCGGCCCGCCTCCACGAGCGCGATGCGCAGCTCGAAGCGCGCGAGCTCCCGGGCGAGCGCCGTCCCGACGTCCCCGGCCCCCACGATCGCGACGTCGTATGCCGCCGGCGTGCTCATGCCGCCAGGCCTGCCAGCGCGTGCGCCGCGGCCGTGAAGCGCCCGAGGCGCTCCGCCGCCTCGCCGGCGCCCATCCGCGGCTCCACGACCGCCGACGGCTCCCACGACCCGACGGCCGCCGCAGGATCCGCGGCCGCCCCGGCGCCGAGCCGCGCGAGCGCCCCCACGCCGAGCGCCGTCGCGTCGGGGGACGGGTACCGCTCGACCGGGACCTGCAGCAGATCGGCCTGGGCCTGCAGCAGCACGGACGATCGCGCCAGGCCGCCGTCCACGCGCAGGCGCTCGAGCGGCCGCCCGAGGTCGTCGGCCATCGCCGCGGCGAGCGTGGCGACCTGCGCGGCGATGCCCCACACCACGGCCGCCACGAGGTCCTCGCGACGCGCGGCGAGGTCCAGGCCGACCCACCCGCCCCGCGCTCCGGGCGCCCAGAACGGCGCGCCGAGGCCGGCGAGCGACGGGACGAACAGCACGTCGCCGGATGGCCGTCCGGCGCCGAGCCGGTCGAGGTCGGCGGGGCCCTCGATCAGCCCCAGCCGCTCGAGCCAGCCGACGGCCGCGCCCGCGGTGTAGACCTGCCCGTCCAGGCAGTACGTCGTCGTCCCGCCCAAGCGCCACGCCACGCAGGCCGCCAGGCGCGAGGCCGAGCGCGGCGGCCGCGCGCCCGCCGTCGCCAGCACGAACGCCCCCGTCCCGTAGGTGCACTTGGCCTCCCCCGGCGCGAAGCAGCCCTCGGCGAACAGCGCGGCCTGCTGGTCGACCGCCAGCCCCGTGACGGGCAGCTCGGCCCCGAAGGCCGTCGTGCTCCCGACCGCGGCGTCGCAGTCGACCACCTCCGGCTGGGCCGCCGCGTCGAGCCCGAAGAGCGTGCACGCCTCCTTCGACCACGCGGTCGTGGCCAGGTCGAGGAGCAGCGTCCGGGAGGCCGTCGCCGCGTCGGTCACGAAGCTGCCGGTCAGGCGGTGGGTCAGCCACGCGTCGACTGTGGTCACGACGCCGTCCTCGCCGTCGCGGCGCCGCAGCCAGGCGAGCTTCGGCGCGGCGAAGTAGGGGTCGAGCGGCAGCCCGGTGATCGCGACGAGGCGCTCCTCGTGCCCGGCGAGCGCGCGGGTCACCGGCTCGGCGCGCCGGTCCTGCCACGACAGCGCCGGCCCGAGCGCACGCCCGGACGAGCGGTCCCAGCGCAGGACCGTCTCGCCCTGGTTGGCGAGGCCGACTGCCCCGACCGGCGCTCCGGCGGCCCCCAGCGCGGCGCGGCCCGCGGCCACGATCGAGCGGAAGAGCTCCTCCGGATCCTGCTCGACCGCCCCGCCGCCGAGGGCGCGCGGCGCCACCGGCGCGCTGCCGCTCCCGAGGACCGTCCCGCCCGGCGCGACCACGAGCGCCTTCGTCGACGACGTCCCCTGGTCGATGGCCAGGACGTTCACGCGCCGCACCGTATCCACCCGGCCCGCCGGGCCCGCCGGTTTCACGGCGAAAGGGGTTGCGCCACGGCCGGAAGGTGATGCACTACGAGAGTGGTGCGACGTCGTGAGCAAAGTCGGGGCTCCGCGGCGTTTCACCTGATTACAAGCGAATGGAATCGATGATCGACGTGCCAACCCGGAAGGAGCGCAAGGTGACGGATCGCCGTGCGGAGACGCGGGACTTCCCGCTCCCGCGCTCCTCCGATCGCGGGCAGGGCATCCGCGACTACTTCAACGACGCCCTCGGGCCGCCGCGGCCTGAGCGCGCCCAGCGCTGGCCGCGCTTCAAGCGCCGCTTCAAGCGCCCGCCGGAAAACCCCGTGCCCTGAGGGCCGGCGCTCCGCCGCCGGGGCTCCATTCGCGCGGCCGGCGGCCGATCACCCGGTGCGTGATCGCGCTCCGCAGGCTGCGCCTGTCCCTGCTCGGCCGCTTCAGCCTCCTGAGCCTGGTGCTTGTCGCTGCGCTGGGCGTGGTGGCCGGCACGGTGCTGCACCAGCGCGTCGAGCGCCGGGCCGTCGCCGACGCCAACCGGCTGGCCACGGCGTCCGCCCAGGTCGCCGCGCTCGGCACGATCCACGCCGCGGACCTCCGCGCGCCCGTCGCCGGCGCCCGTCTCGCGGAGCTCGACGACTCGCTCGGCGGCGCGCTGCGCGCCATCGGCGCCGCGCGGCTGAAGCTCTACAACGAGCACGGCGTGATCGTCTACGCCGACGACCACGCCGCCATCGGCCAGCGCGCCGACGAGCCCGAGCTCGACGAGGCGCTGGCGGGGCAGCACGTCAGCGGCATCTCCCGCGGCACGAGCGACACCGGCCAGGGCGCCGAGGCGCTCGAGAGCTACGTGCCGCTCCGGCTCGCCGGCTCGCCGCGGATCAACGGCGTCCTCGAGCTCTACCTGCCCTACGCGCCGGTCCGCGCGGACATCGCGCACGACACCCGGGCGCTCGTCGGGCTGCTCGTCGCCGGCCTCCTCGTCCTCTGGGCCGCGCTGTTCCGCATCGTCCAGCGCGCCTCCGGCCGCCTGCGCCGCCTGGCCCTGGACGACGAGCTGACCGGGCTGGCCAACCGCGCCCGGCTGCAGGACCAGGGCCGGCGCCTGCTCGCCGCCGGGGACGGCACCATCGCCGCGCTGATGCTCGTGGACCTCGATCGCTTCAAGGAGGTCA
>JAXDGY010000205.1:0-4024 GCA_034664785.1 Solirubrobacteraceae bacterium | reverse complement strand
GCCGGTCATGGCCGACCCGCGGGTGGGAGCGACCATGGGCGGGGCCTGGACGCGCGAGGACGTCGCAGGCTGGCTCGCCGCGAACGCCGGCCACCAGCGCGCGCATGGCTTCGCCTATGCCGCCTGGTTCGAGCGCGCCACCGGCGAGCTCGTCGGCCGCGGGGGGCTGCACCACGTGGTGGTCGGCGGTCGCGCGGAGGTCGAGGTCGGCTGGCTGGTGGTGCCCGACCGCTGGGGCGAGGGCTTCGCCACCGAGCTGGGCGCGGCCGCCCTGGATCACGCCTTCTCGGCGCTCGGCCTGGAGCGGCTCGTGGCCTACGCGCTTCCCGAGAACGCCGCGTCGCGGCGCGTCATGGAGAAGCTCGGCTTCGCCCACGAGCGCGACATCGTCCACGCAGGGATGCCGCACGTGCTCTGCGCCCGCCGCGCCGGTCCGCCGGCGCCGGCGAGCGAGACGTGGGGGTAGGGTCCGGCGCGTGGCATCGGCCTCGGCTACGAACGGAGGCGGTCGCAGGAGCGGCCTGCGCATCGCCGTGGTCGGCGGCGGCTTCGGTGGCGTGGCGGCGGCGGTGCTGTTGCGGCGCGCCGGCCACGAGGACGTGACCGTGTTCGAGCGCGGCGAGCGGGTGGGCGGCGTCTGGAACCACAACACCTACCCCGGCGCCGCCTGCGACATCCCCTCCCACCTCTACGAGTTCTCGTTCGCGCCGAACCCGCGGTGGTCGCGGCGCTACGCGCCCCAGGCCGAGATCCAGGCCTACCTGGAGGACGTCGCGCGGCGGGCCGGCGTCCTCGGGTCGATCCGCACGAGCACGGAGGTGCAGCGCGCGAGCTGGGACGCGGAGCGCTCGCGATGGATCCTCGACACCACCGCCGGGCGCCACGAGGCGGACGTGGTGATCACCGCCTGCGGCCAGCTCTCGACGCCGAGCGTGCCGCCGATCCCCGGCCTCGACGGCTTCGCGGGACCGGCGTTCCACACGGCGCGCTGGCGCCACGACGTCGACCTGACGGGCAAGCGCGTCGCGGTGATCGGCAGCGGCTGCAGCGCCATCCAGGTCGTGCCCGCGATCCAGCCCGTCGTGGACCGGCTCGACGTCTACCAGCGCTCGCCCGGCTGGACGTTCCCGAAGATGGACTTCGCCTACAAGGAGCGCACCCGGCGGCTCTTCGAGCGGCTCCCGGTCCTGCAACGGCTCGACCGCGCGGCGATCTTCGCCTTCCAGGAGCTCGGCGCGGCGGCGATGACGCGCCACCGGTGGCTCCTGCAGCCGTTCCGCACCATCGCCCGTCGCCAGATCACGACGTCGATCGAGGATCCCGAGCTGCGCCGCAAGGTGACCCCGAGCGACGAGGTCGGCTGCAAGCGGATCATGCTCACCGACGAGTGGTATCCCACGCTGACGAAGCCGAACGTCGAGCTGGTGACCGACCGCATCGCCGAGGTGACGCCGAGCGGGATCCGCACGCAGGACGGCACGGAGCGCCCCGCCGACGTGCTGGTGCTCGCGACCGGGTTCAAGACCCACGGGTTCGTGGCGCCGATGGAGGTCGTCGGGGACGGCGGTCGCACGCTCACGCAGGAGTGGGCCGACGTGCCGCGGGCCTACTACGGGCTCAGCGTGCCGGGCTTCCCGAACCTGTTCCTCGTCTACGGGCCGAACACGAACGGCGGGACCGGGTCGGTCGTCTCCACGATCGAGGCGGGCATGGCCCACGTGATCGCCGCGCTGGACGCGCTGGGCCGCGCCGGCGCGCGCCGCATCGAGATCCGCCGCGAGGCGGCGGAGGCCTTCGACCGCCGCCTCCGCGCCGCCCTGGGCCAGACCGTCTGGCACACGGGCTGCACCAACTGGTACGTCGACGAGCACGGCAACGACCCGAACCAGTGGCCGTGGCTGTGGAGCACCTACCGCCGCAGGACGGCCCGCCTCGAGCCGGGAGCCTACGCGCTGAGCGGACCGGCGCCGCCTACTGGCGGTGCTGGGTGATGCCGTAGCCATACGGCAGCACCGTCGTCGCGGCCGAGCAGATCGCGATCAGACCGAGGAGCGCCAGGACGGCGCCGACCAGCCCGCCGGTCGCCGCGGCGGCGCCCAGGAGCGCCACGGCGGCCACGAGCCGCCACGCCACCCGCGGGTCGGGTCGCGGGAACCGGCGCCTGTCGCGGCCGGGTGGCGGCTCGGGCGGGATCCGGGTGTCGATCAGGAGCAGCATGGGCGTGGCTCGCCTCGCCCGGATGGTCCCACGGTGACTGCGGCCGCTCAAGCGCGGAGGTGGTGCCCGGCAGCGTCGGAGCGACGGGTATAGTCAAGTGAGTGCTTAAGCAATCCCAACCGCTGGATCGGGTCTTCTCGGCGCTCGCGGACCCGACGCGACGCAGCATGCTCGAACGGCTGAGTCGTCGCCCCGCGACGGTGAGCGAACTGGCCGAGCCGCTGTCGATGTCACTCGCCGGCGTCGTCCAGCACGTGCAGGTGCTCGAAGCGAGCGGGCTGGTGCGCTCCGAGAAGGTCGGACGCGTCCGAACCTGCTCGCTCCAGCCGGCGGCGATGCAGCCGGTCGAGCGTTGGATCGCCGAGCGCAAGACCAGCTGGGAGCGGAGCTTCGATCGGCTGGGGGCGCTCCTGGCCGACGAAGGCAACCACGAAGAGGGATGACGATGACCGTAGGCAGCACCCGTTCCGTGACCCACGCGACGTTCGTGATCGAGCGGACGTTTCCCGCGAGCCCCGACCGCGTGTTCGCCGCCTTCGCGGACCCGGCGACGAAGAAGCGCTGGTTCGTGATGCCCGCGCACTGGGAGGGCACCGAGCACGCGCTCGACTTCCGCGTCGGGGGACGCGAGCTCAATCGCGGCGGACCTCCCTCCGGGACGGTCCACACCTTCGACGCGCGCTTCCACGAGATCGTGGAGAACGAGCGGATCGTCTACGCCTACGACCTGTCGTTCGGCGACGTGCTCGTCTCGGTGTCCCTCGTGACGATCGAGCTGAGCGCAGCCGCCGAGGGGACGCGCATGACCTTCACCGAGCATGGTGCGTTCCTCGACGGGCACGACGACCCCGCCGGGCGCGAGCACGGCACGCACCTGCTCCTCGACGCGGTGGCGGCCTTCCTCGAGCAGGATGGCGCCCGCGCATGAGCCCCGACCCCGCGCAGCTCGTGCTGCACCAGCACCCGTTCGCCTCGTTCTGCCAGAAGCCGCTCATCGCGCTCTTCGAGCTGGGGCTGGCGTTCGAGTCGCGGATCGTCGCCGACGAGGCCTCGCGTCGTGCGCTGGAAGACCTGTGGCCGATGGCCAAGATGCCCGTCCTCCGCGTCGAGGGCGAGGACCTGACGCTGCCGGAGTCGACGACGATCGTGGAGTACGTCGATCAGCTGGCGGCGGACGGCCCCCGGCTGGTTCCCGAGGACCGCGCAGCAGCGCTCCAGGCGCGCCTCTGGGACCGGTTCTTCGATGCCTACGTCCAGCTCCCGATGCAGAAGATCGTCGGCGACGCGCTGCGCCCGGAGGGGCGCAGGGACGCCGAGGGCGTCGCCGAGGCGCGCCGCATGCTCGACACCGCGTACGGGGCGATCGACGCCAAGGCCGCCGACGGGCCGTGGATCACGGGCGGCGCCTTCACGCTGGCGGACTGCGCCGCCGCACCGGCGCTGTTCTACGCCCGCGTCGTCCACCCGTGGGACGAGCAGGAGCACCAGCAGCTGACGCGGTACTACCGCGACCTCATGCACCGCCCGTCGGTGGCCCGGACGATCGACGAGGCGAAGCCGTATCGCGAGCTCTTCCCGCTCCCGTGGCCGCCGCACGCCGACGACCACCGGCCACCGGCCGCCGACAGCGCGGGCTGACCGTCCCGCCCCGCAACCCGTCCTAGGCCGGCGCCATGCCCGCCTCGGCGGCGAGCTGCGCGTACTTGCCGCCCCCGGCCAGGAGGTCGGCGTGCGTGCCGCGCTCGACGATCCGCCCGCGATCGAGGACCACGATCTGGTCCGCGTCGCGCACGGTGGACAGCCGATG
>JAXDGY010000204.1:0-2729 GCA_034664785.1 Solirubrobacteraceae bacterium | reverse complement strand
GCGCGATCGGCCACCGTTCCGAGCTCGCCCGTGAAGGTCGTGGTTCCGGGGCGCGTGAGCGTCACCGCGACGCTCACGCCGGGGACCGGCTTGCCGTCCACGGTCGCCTGTGCCGCGGTCAGCGAGCGCGGCTCGTTGGTGCCGACGAGCTGGACGCGGCCGCGCTCCGGCGTCACGCACAGCCGCCCCATGACGGCGCGCGGCGTGGGGGCGATCGGCGCGCTGATCACCGTGTCCACCCCGCGCGCGTAGCGCCGGACGATCGCGCTCGACCGGTAGCCCGGCGCCGTGGCCTCGACCCGCAGCGGCGGGGGCGGCTTGGTTCCCGCGGGCACGAGGACGAGCAGCTGCGCTCGCCGGCTGGCGGGGTCGAACGGCACGGGCGCGACGCACGCCGTCCGGTGGGCGCTCACCGGCACCGTCACCCGGCTGAACAGGCCCGCGAGCCCCGGCGTGGCCGTGATCTGCGGGCGCTCGGCGGTCAGCCACGGCCGCCAGGAGATGAGCGCCCCGACGACGAGGACCGCCACGAAGGCCGCCAGGCCGACCGCCCGGGGCGTGCGCCACCTAGTGTCCTGGGTCATAAGTTCGGTCGCAGGCTCCGGGATGCATGGCCGTGCGATGGGCTTCGGCGGCGGCCGGTCTTGTACTGGGGTACCTGGGTGGCCGCCGCCGGAGGCCAGGCGCGGTCAGGCGCCCGGAGGCTGCCGGCGAACTTCGGACTCAGGACCCTAACCAAGGAACCGCTCCGCGGTCAGGGCCAGCGCACCGACGTCGAGCAGGGCGAAGCACGCCAGCAGGCCGCCCGCCAGTGCCGGCCCGAGCGTCCTCGGCAGGGAGCGGGCGACCCAGGCGACCGCCACCGCCCACACCGCGACGCAGGGCAGCAGGTAGCGGCCGGTGATGAGCGGGTCGCCGCCGACCTGCAAGTCCCGGTAGGCCGAGATGTGCAGCAGGAACAGGTTGCATGCCACCAGGGCCGCGAGCACCATCACCACCGGCCAGGCGCGCCGCACCGCGTCCCAGCGGCGTACGACGCACGCGCCGAGCAGCGCGAGCCCGACGGCCGAGCCGACCTGCAGGGCGTCGTAGATCCGGGGCCCGAAATTCACCTCGAGCGAGCCGAACGTGCCGTAGAAGGTCTCGATGAAGACCTGCCGCCAGCCGTACGGCGGCCCGAGCGCCTGCAAGGACGGCAGCGGGCCGAAGTAGAACTGGAAGACGTAGGAGGCGAACTGATTGAGGTTGAAGCGCTGCTCCGCGGCCCGGCCGACCTCGCCGCCGAAGGCGCCCGCGGCGTGCGAGCGCGTGTACAGGAACGCCACCGCGACGCAGGCCAGCACGATGCCCGCCGCCAGCGCGCCGAGGCGCAGCGCCTCGCGCAGCGGCGGTCGCGCGCGGATGGCGACGATCACGAGGACGAGCACGGCGACCGGCACGACGAAGAACCCGCGCCCGTGGGTCAGCGGCGCCAGGCCGGCGGCGAGCGCGAGCGCCGCGACCCGACCCGGCGACGGTCCGCGGCGCAGCAGCCGCAGCGCGGCGAGCGTGAAGGCCGTCGACAGCGTGATCAGCAGCACGTCGGGGTTCACCGTCGAGCACAGGAAGGCGAGCTTGGGCTGCAAGGCGACGAGCCCGGTGGCGAGCACCCGCAGCCAGGTCGCCGCGAAGAGCTCCTTGGCGATGAGCCAGGTCAGGCCCACCGTCACGACGAACATGACCACGCTGACCAGGCGCATGACCCACAGCCGGGCGAGCAGCGACCCGTCCGGCGACAGCCGGTAGGCGACCGCCTCCAGCGCGTAGTACAGCGGCGGGTTGTTGGCGACGGCGTTCGGGCCCGTGCCGTTCTTGCGCGCCGCCGGTGGCAGCGCGTCGAGCTGCCGCGACACCGCGCTCAGGCGACTCCACGACGGGCGTCCCTCCTGATGGCCGACGATCGGCCCGAGGTTCAGCGCCTGCAGCGCCGTGTCGAGCTGGGTCGAGTAGGGGCCGGCGCCCTGCGTCGAGCTCGGCCCGCTCCCCGTCTCGGCCAACAGCTGCGCGTAGGCGACGTGGTTGGCCTCGTCGGGGCCGGTCAGCGGCGCGCTGGCCACCGACCAGGCCAGGCCGCTGAGGGCAGCGAGGACCAGCAGCAGCGCGAGCGGCGCCGAGGGCCGGGGCAGCCGGACGCGCAGGCGCCCGACGGGCCGCCGGGACGGGCGCTCCGCCTCCGACCCGGACCCGGGCGCCGGGCGGGGCTTCTGGGACGCCTCGGGCACGACGACGAACACTACGGTGGACGGGCGGCGGAAGACGTCGCGGCCTCAGCCGCCGCTCTGCCCTGTGCCCTGCGGAGCGACGTTCCTGCCGAGCCAGAGCCAGAACGCCCGAGCGGGGCCCTGCAACGCGGGCCGGGCGCGGCGCACGGCCCGCAGCGAGCGGCGCAGGTCGACTCCGGAGACCGGGATCGCGGCCAGCGTGCCGGCCGCGATCTCGGCGGCGACGACGCGCTCGGACACCAGCGTGAAGCCGCCGGCGAGGACCGCGCGCTTGAGGACCTCTGAGCTGGAGACCTCCAGTGCCGGGTCGAGCTCGACGCCGGCGTCGGCGAGCGTGGCGGTCGCCACGGCGCGCGTGCCGGAGCCCGCCTCGCGCGCCAGGAACCGCTCGCCGGTCAGCGCCTCGAGCGGCACGGTGCGACGGCGCGCCCACCGATGGCCGGCCGCCACGACGACGCGGATCTCGTC
>JAXDGY010000203.1:0-9893 GCA_034664785.1 Solirubrobacteraceae bacterium | reverse complement strand
CGCCCCGGGCCCGACGATCGTCGTCGGGGTCGCCAGCGGATCGGTCAGGTACGACAGCGCCTTGCCCGCCGGGCTCTGCGCCCACTGGTACTGCGGCGTGGCCGTCCACAACCCGCCCGCGCCCGAGGCCGTGTTGCCGGTGAAGCTCGTCGCGGGCCGCGCGGCCGGGTCGGCGGTGAACGCGTCGGCGCCCTGCTTCTTGGGCTTCGCGGTGCCGAGCGTGCCCCCGGCGCCGAGGTACCAGGAGCGCGCCTTCGTGCCCGGGAGCGGGAACTTCGAGAAGGACTGCTCGAAGCCCGGAACGGGCGCTCCCGCCGTGGGGCTCCCCGCGCCGTTGTCGAACAGGATGCGGACCGACGGCAGCGCCTGGAAGGCGGCCAGGGCGGCCTCGTAGGTCGGCTGGGCCTGGATCGGGTCGTCGGGCAGCGTCACGCCCGGCACGCCCATCGCGGTCTGGAACACCGTGGGCGCGAGCGACTTGAGCAGCGGCGAGAGGCTCGGCTTGCGCTGGGCGACGTAGAGCTCCAGGAAGTCGAACCAGCGCGTGAACGTCGCCGGGTCCAGCGAGTCGATGTGCGTGCCGTTGGTGAACGTGAACCACTTGCGGCTCGTGCCCGTGAAGCGGTCGGCCAGCTCGGGGCAGTGGCCGCCCGTCTGCTCGTCGGTCCACTGGCAGGCCAGGAAGACGGGCGCCCTGATCTTGTCGACGAAGGTCGCGGGCGCCAGCGGGTCGGCGACCGCCGGGACGTAGAAGCGGTTCTCGTCGGTCTTCTTGAGCAGGTCGACGGCCTGGTCGTGCAGGACCTGGTTGTCCTTGCACGTCTGGTCGCCGGCGTTGATGCGGTCGAGCGCCCACTTCTGGCCGCCCGTCGCCGAGGCGGGGAGGGCGTCGTGGACGCGATCCTTCGCCCACGACAGGGCGAAGCCGGTGTTCAAGACGCCGCCCGGGTAGAGCGTCGTGGCCGTGTTGTCGATCACGGACAGCGGCGCGATCGCCGCGAGGCTCGGCGGGCGCGTCGCGGCGACGAAGAGCTGGCTGATGCCGCCGTAGGAGATGCCCATCATGCCGACCTTGCCGTGGGCGGCCCAGGACTGGCGGGCGACCGTCTCGATGACGTCGTAGCCGTCGAGGCCCTGCAGCGGCTCGAAGTAGTCGAACGCCCCGCCCGAGCAGCCGGTGCCGCGCATGTTGACGTCGACGACGGCGTAGCCCAGGAGGGTCGCGATCTGGGCGATCGAGCTCTCGCCCCCGGCCGGGTTGGCGTAGCCGTAGCCCGAGTACTCGATCAGCGTCGGATACGGGCCGTTGCCCGCGGGCAGCTGCACGTTGATCGCCAGCTTCGTCCCGTCGCGCGTCGTCAGGTAGCCGTAGCCCTTGCTCGGGATGCTCTGCGCGTAGACCGTGGCGTCCGGCGGCGCCGAGCGCTTGGAGAGCACCTTGACCGCGGGCGACTTCGCGCCGTCTGCGCCCTGACGCGCGCGGTAGCCGCCGCCCGCGGCGACCGACCGGAAGACGACGCCGCCCAGCGCGCCGGCGGTCTGGGAGGCCACCTTGCGGCCGTCGCCGTCGAGCAGGTCCACCCGGCTCCCGGGCTGCGCCGCGGTGACGTCGACCTGCTCCACGCTGCCCCGGACGGTGAAGGCGGCCTGGGCCTTGCCGGTCCGGGCCTCGGCCGAGCTGACGCCCGTGAGGGCGAGGGCGATCGTCGTCAGGGCGGCGAGCAGCGCCACCGCCGGGCGTGGGACATCGGTCCGGTGCATGGGCGCACCCTCTCATCCTTGTTGACCGGCGTCCAGTTAGGAATGCGTCACGCGGCGCCGGGCACGCGCTCGGCCGGGCTCGCGCCCGCATCCCCGGCGACCCCGCCGGCATCGGGGAGCAGGCGCGCCGCGTACGCCGTCGGGGTCAGCCCGGAGAACGCGCGGAAGTCGCGGTTGAGGTGCGCCTGGTCGGCGTAGCCGCAGGCGTAGGCCGCCTCGGCCAGCCGGAGCTCGCCGCCCGCGCGCAGGGCGTCCGCGACCCGCTCGAAGCGCAGGATGCGGGCCACGACCTTCGGCGGCAGCCCGATCTCCTGGCGGAAGCGCGCCGCGAGGTGCCGGCGGCTCCACCCGACCTCGCGCGCGAGCGCCTCCACCGCCACCACGCCGCCGGCGGCGTGCAGGCGCGCCCACGCCTGCTCGAGCTCGGGCGACACGGGCGCCGCGGCCGCCAGGCGGGCGCCCAGCACGCGGTCCAGCAACGCGAAGCGCTCCGCCCAGCCGGGCGCCTCCCGCAGGCGCTCGAGCACGAGCGACCCCTGGCGCCCGAGGAGGTCCTCGACCGGGACGACGCGCCCGGCCAGCTCGCCCATCGGGACGCCGAGCAGGCGGCGCGCACCCAGCGGTGTCAGGTCGAGCTGGATCCCGAGCTGCTCGCCCGCGTGCCGGGTCACCGTCGGGCCCGGGTCGAGGCCCGCGACGAACGACGTGTGGCGGATGCCGCCGACGAGGATCGACGGCCCGAGCGACAGGATGACCGGGATGCGCGCGGTCGCCGCCTCCAGTCGCGCGAGCGGTGCGGCGCTCCGCTCCGCGTAGCCGGTGTAGGCGAGGACCGCGCCGCGCAGCCGGGCCGCCGGCGCGCCCGGCACCAGCTCCCACCGGGCGAGCGCAGGCTGCGTGGCCACGGTCGCTCGACCCCGAGTCGCTAGAGCCCGACCTGCTCCACGCGGTAGGTCCGGTCGCCGCGCGGCGTGTCCACCGTCACCTCGTCGCCCGGCGCGCGCCCGATGAGCGCCCGGGCGACGGGCGACTCCGCCGAGAGCCGGCCCGCGGCGAGGTCGGCCTCGGTCGGGCCGACGATCGTCCAGCTGAAGCTCTTGCCCGTCTCCTGGTCGACCACCTGCGCCGTGGTGCCGAAGGCGACGACCCCGGTCGTCGTGTCGGCCTCGACGACGACGGCGTTGCGCAGGCGGCTCTGCAGGCGCTGGATCTTGGTCTCCAGGTGCGCCTGGTCCTCCTTGGCGATGTGGTACTCGGCGTTCTCCTTCAGGTCGCCCATCTCGCGGGCGAAGGAGATGCGCTTGGCGATGTCCTGCCGGGCCGTGGTCTCGAGCTCGCGCAGCTCCGTGCGCAGGTCCTCGAGGCCCTGGGCGGTGATGGCCTCGCCCCCGGGCTCCTGTGCGCTCACGACGCCACCGGCGCGGGCAGCGGGTGATGTCGGCGCAGGTCGTAGAGCGTCGTGCGCTCCGCGGCGGGCCGGCCGGCGGCGTGCGCGGCGGCGATCAGGTCCTCGGGGTCGAGCTTCACCCCGTGGTAGCTGCCCGCCATCCGGCTGATCGACTCCTCCATCAAGGTGCCCCCAAGGTCGTTGACGCCCCAGTGGAGCGCCTCGGTCGCGGCGTCGAGGCCCATCTTCACCCACGAGGCCTGGAGGTTGGGGATCGTGCGCCCGAGCGCGAGGCGGAAGACGGCGGTGTGCTTGAGGTTCTCCTCGCGGGAGATCTCCTCGACGCCGTGGGTGCGGCCGAGCAGCGTCATGAACGGGATGAAGCTCAGCGGCACGAACTCCGTGATCCCGCCCGTGCGCTCCTGCAGCTCGCGCACGACGCGCATGTGCTCGGCGAGCTCCCACGGCTCCTCGACGTGGCCGAACATCACCGTGCTCGTGGAGCGCAGGCCGGCGCGGTGGCTGGCCTCGATGATCTCCACCCAGCGCGCCGCCGTCAGCTTGTTCGGGCTGATGCGCTCCCGGACGCCGTCGTGCAGGACCTCGGCCGCGGTCCCGGGCGTCGAGTCCAGCCCCGCCTCGCGCAGCCGGCCGAAGACCTCCACGGGCGCCAGCCCGGAGATGTCGCACATGTGCGCGACCTCCATCGGCGAGTAGGCGTGCACATGCAGCTCCGGGGCGGTCTGCTTGATGAGGCGCAGCCACCCCTCATAGTCCTCGAGACCCCAGTCCGGGTGGATCCCCGACTGCATGCAGATCTCCGTCGCGCCGAAGGCGATGGCGTCGTGGATCCGGGCGACGAACTCGTCGCGGTCGTGCTCGTAGGCGTCGGGCGAGCGCTTGCCCTGCCCGAACCCGCAGAACGCGCAGCCCACGATGCAGACGTTGGAGACGTTGATGTTGCGGTTGACGACGAAGGTCACCGTGTCGCCCGCCACCTCGGCCCGCAGCTCGTCCGCGGCCGCACGCAGGTCGGCGATCGCCTCGGGCCGCGTCTCGGCGAACATCGCCGTCAGCTCGTCGGGCGACAGCGCCACGCCGTCGCGCCCCTTGGCGATCGCGCCCGCGACGAGGTCGGGCCGCAGGGGTCGCGGCGCCTCGAGGCGACCGCTGCCGCGGCGCGGGATGAAGCTCCAGTACCTCGCCTTGATGACGTCGAGGACCCCCTGGGCCATCCAGTCCTGGTCGATGTACTCGCCGTAGACGCACAGGCGCTCGGTCAGCGCGACGCCCTCGGCCTGCAGGCGCTTGCGCACCTGGTGCGGCGAGGGGAACGGGTGCTCCGGGGAGATGTGGTCGCCGTTGGCGCTCAGGCCGCCGAGGTCGGTCGCGCCGGCGGCGACGAGCTCGGGCCACCAGTCGGCGAGGTTCGGCGGGACCTGGATGCCCACGCCCGGCAGCAGCTCCTGCGCGGTCCCGATCAGGTCGCGCATGTCCTCGATCGAGATCGGGCCGCCCGCCTGCGCCCACGACGGGAGATCGTGCGACGGCTGCTCCCCGATCCCCGTCGCCCAGTAGCGCCGCGCCGCCTCGTCGGCGATCTCGGCGGGCTCCTGGCCGTAGTAGGAGTCGTGCGGGACGAAGTTCTGGAGGATGACCTCCTGCAGGTGGCCGTGCTCGGCGTGGACCTCGGCGAGCGCCTCCAGCGCGCGGATCCGGTCGACGGGCTCCTCGCCGATGCCGACCAGGATCCCGCTCGTGAAGGGGATCTTCAGCTCGCCCGCCCAGCGGATCGTCTCCAGCCGCCGCGCGGGGTGCTTGGTCGGCGAGCCCTGGTGGGCGACGAGGTCGTCGCGGACGGACTCGAGCATGAGTCCCTGGGACGCGGTCACCTCGCGCAGCCGGCCGAGGTCCTCCTTGGACAGCACGCCGAGGTTGGTGTGCGGCAGCAGGCCGCGCTCGAGCGCCTGCTCGCAGGCCCACACGACGTAGGCGGTGAAGTCGGCATGGCCGTAGGCGGCCAGGCGCGCCGCCACCTCCGGGTTGACGTCGGGGCGCTCGCCGGTCAGGACGAGCAGCTCCTTGACGTTGCGCCGGACGGCGCCGTCGAGCAGCGCGACCACCTCGTCGGGGGTGTGGAGGTGCGCCTGGTGGGTCTTGAACGCGCAGTACTTGCAGAAGCACTGACAGGTCCGCGACAGCGACAGGGTCACGTTGCGCGAGAAGGTCACACGGCGGCGCATGGTCCGCCCAAGTCTACGGACGCCCGCCGTCGGCCCCGACGGGCTCCCGGCGGCCCTATCCTCCGGCGCCGTGCCCCACCCCAAGCGCCTGCTCGCCTGCGCCATGGCCCTGGCGCTCGCCCTCGTGCTCGGGGCCTGCGGGCAGTCCGGCTCGGCGCGCCCGGACGCCGCGGCGACCCTCGAGCTGGACTTCCAGCCCAACGCCGTCCACGCCGGGATCTACACGGCGCTGGCGCGGGACTACACGGGCGCGGAAGGGGTCGACCTGTCGGTCAGGGCGCCGGGCGCGTCGACCGACAGCGTGAAGCTGCTCAGCACCGGTCGCGCGCAGTTCGCGATCCTCGACATCCACGACCTCGCGCTCGCCCGCGAGAAGGGCCAGGACCTGGTCGGGGTCATGGCGATCGTCGAGGGCCCGCTGGCGTCCGTCATCGTCCCGAAGGGCATCGCGTCCCCGCGCGACCTCGAGGGCCGGCGCGTCGGCGTGACGGGGCTGCCCTCCGACGACGCCGTGCTGGCCTCCATCGTGCAGGGCGCCGGCGGCGACCCCGCCAGGGTGCGCAAGACGACGATCGGCTTCGACGCCGTCCCGGCGCTGCTGTCCGGGAAGGTGTCGGGGGCGACCTCGTTCTGGAACGCCGAGGGCGTCGCGCTGAACGCCAAGGCCTACTCCCGCGGCCCGTTCCGGGCCTTCCGCGTCGACCAGTACGGCGCGCCGTCCTACCCCGAGCTCGTGCTGACCGTCACGCGCCAGACCCTGCAGGACAGCCCGTCGCTCGTCGGCGCCACGGTGCGCGCCCTGCAGCGCGGCTACCGGGAGGCGCTCGTCGACCCGGACTCCGCGGTGCAGGAGCTCGTCGACGCGAACCCGGGGCTCGACCGCGCCCTGATGGCCAAGGAGCTGGACGCGGTCCAGCCGCTGTTCCAGGCCGACGACGGGACCGTGGGGACCTTCGACGAGCCCGCGCTGCGGCGGTGGGCCGCCTGGGAGCGGCGCTTCGGCATCGTCCGGCGCACGCCCGACGTCGCCCAGGCGTTCTCGCCGGGCCTGGCGCGCAGCGGCGCCGCCGAGGCCAAGCAGACCAGCGGGTAGCTACCGCGTCCCGCCGGCGGCGAGCCGCGCGACGAGCTCCGCGCCCTCGCGGTTCATCCGCGAGCGTGGCACGACCTGGTCGAAGCCGGCGGCCAGCGCGCGATCGCGCACCGCGGGCTCCACGTGGGCGAAGAAGCCCAGCACCTTGATCCCGGTCAGGGCGCCGTCCGCGGCCAGGCGCTCCACGAGCGCCGCGCCGTCGAGATCGGGCGAGGTGAGGTCGACGACGAGGACGCCCGCCCCGGCGACCTCCTCGGGCCCCGCGGGCTCGCGGGACAGCAGTTCCACCTCGTGACCCGCGGCCTCCAGCGCCGACTGCACCCGGGAGCCGAACAGCAGATCCGGGATGACCGCGGCGACGCGAGCCACGCTACTGGGAGCGGACGCGCTTGAACTCCTGCTTGACCGACTCGGGGCGACCCCACCAGTGGGTCACCTCGACGCGGCCGGAGCGGACCTCGCGCACGGCGAACTCGCCGTCGATGGCCGCCTGGTCGAGGAGCTTGAACGTCGCGTGGACCGCCTCCGCCGCCGCGGCGTGGCCGAAGCGGTGGGCGACGAGCACGCGCCAGTGCCAGTCGTGCTTGGAGTACGGCTGGGCGTTGCAGGTGACCATGTAGGTCGCTGCGTCGATGTAGCGGTCCTCGTCGAAGATGCGCACGTCGAGCTCGAGGTCGGTCCAGTCGTCGGGCAGCGAGTCGACCACGGTCGTGAAGGTGTCGGCGAGAGACGGCATCGACTGCAGCGTACCCTCCTGATGAGGATGCCCTTGCTCGCGCCACAGCCCCCCGACTGGGAGACCCTCACCACCGGGTGCGGGCTCGTCGACCGCTCCGAGAGCGGCAAGCTGGCCCTCGCCGGGCCGGAGGCCGCCGCGTTCCTCGCCGGCCAGATCACCAACGACGTCGAGGGGCTCGAGCCCGGGACGGGCTGCTACGCCGCCCTGCTGACGAACAAGGGCAAGATGCTCGCCGACCTGCGGGTCCTCGCCGTGGCCGCGCCCGAGCCCGAGCTGCTGCTGCTCACGGAGCGCTCGACCCTGCAGGCGCTCTTCGACGTGCTGCGCCGCGCCGTCATCGGGTGGGCCGCCGAGCTGCACAAGCGCACGCTGCAGCAGGGGCTGCTGTCACTCGTCGGCCCCCTGGCGCGCGCGGTGGCCGGCGCCGAGGACCTGCCCGAGGCCGAGCACGCCAACCGCCGCGGCGAGCTGGCCGGCCGCCCGGTCGTCGTGGTCGCCACCGACGTGGGCGTCGACGTGGTCTGCGCGGCCGAGAACACCGAGGCCGTGCGCGACGCCCTCGTGACCGCGGGCGCCGTGCCGGTGCCCGAGGCCGCCGCGGAGGCGCTGCGGGTCGCCGCCGGGCGCCCGCGCTACGGCGTGGACCTCGATGACACCGTCATCCCGCAGGAGGCCGGCCTCAACGCGCGCGCGGTCTCGTTCACCAAGGGCTGCTACGTCGGGCAGGAGACCGTCGCGCGCCTGCACTACAAGGGCAAGCCGAACCGCCACCTGCGCGGTCTGGCGCTCAGCGCCCCGGCCGAGCCCGGCGCCGCCCTGCACGCCGGCGAGCGGGAGGTCGGGCGCCTGGGCAGCGTCGCCGTCGACCCCGACCGCGGGCCGATCGCGCTGGCGCTCGTGCGCCGCGAGGCCGGGGTGGGCGACGTGCTGCGCGTGGGCGACCCCGGCGACGGGGTCACCGGGCGCGTCGTCGAGCTGCCGTTCGCCTGACGAGCCCGCCGGCGGCGCGAAGTCCGCGTCCGCGCGCTAGCGAGGCTGGGACCGGCGATCGACGCCGCGGCGGCGGTCGACGATGGGTTGCCGGCGGTCGCCGGCGCCCGCGCGCCGCTCGATGTCGTGCGGAGCGCCGAGCGCCTGCACGCGCCGGTCCGGCTGCTCGGCCCGCCGCTCGGGCACCGGCCCGCGGCGATCGGCGCCGCGCCGCTCGGTCCCGGCCGGCACCGCGCCCGACGGTTCGCTGCGCACGACCTCGCCGCCCGACGGCCGTGCGGGCCGCGGCGCGAGCGCATCGCGCATCGCCGCGGCGATGTCGGGCGACCGCTGCCGGTCTTCCCCCGGGACCGGCAGCGGCGCACCCACCCCCTCGGGCTCTGCCCGTAGGAACCTCCCCGTGCGACGCACCCCCGGTGCGTCACGCGCTCGCAACCCGCGCTCCACGGCCCCGAGCAGCCTCGTCAGCTCCGCACGGATGCGGCGCAGCCGTGCGGCGTAGGCTTCCGCGCTCTCCCCCGGGCGCGGCAGGAAGAGGTCCCGCTCCGACGACGCACCGCAGCCACCGGGCGCGGTGCGCTCGGGCTCGGACGGCGTCGGTGCGGGGGCCTTGTCTGGCATGCGGTCGTGGCGGCGGTGCTCCGCCGGCCCAGGCCCGTTCGCGACGGAGGACCGGAAGACGGCAGATTGTGCACGGCTTTCGGCCCGAAGCCACCCGTATATTCGATGAGCACCGTTTCAGCGCATCGCAGACGCCTGTTCTAGCCCACCCGCCGTGCGCGCGAAGGCCGCCAGGCGACGGGGCGACGGCGGGGGCTCCAGCGCGAGCTCGGGCGGGTCGTTGGCCTCGCACCACGTGGCGGCGATCCGGGCCGCGGCGACCTCGTCGGGCGTCAGGTGGACCGGACCCGCCGCACCGCCGCCCGCGCGGGCGGGGCCGATATCACGCAGCACCCGCGCGGTGCGGTCGGCGAGGTCCTCGGGGCCGCGGAGCTCCCCCCAGTCGGGCACGCGGCCGCCGGCGAGCCACACCGCGTCGGCCCGGCGGCCGTCCGGGGACGGCGCGAGGACCAGCCGCGGGCGGACGTGCGTGGCCTCCAGGACGCCTCCGAGCCGCTCGAGCAGCTCGGCCAGGCGCGCCCGCCGGCGGCGCAGCCACGTCGCGCGCTCGAACGCCTGCTCGGCCGCCGCGGCGTGCATCTGGCGCGTGACGTGGGCCAGCAGCGGGGCGCCGCCGTCGGCCAGCAGCGCGAGCGCCTCGTCGAGTCGGCGCCGGTAGAGGTTCGGGTCCAGGTCCCCGAGGCATGGCGACAGGCAACGGCCCATCTGCCCGTAGGCCGACGGCCACGGTCTCCGGCGCAGCGTGCGCCCGCAGTGACGCAGGCCGAAGAGCGAGTTGAGCTGCTCGAGCAGCTCGGCCGCGAGGCTGCGCCCGCGCAGCGGGCCGACGTTCACCGCCCGGCCGGCGGCGGGCTCCGGCGCGAGCTCCAGGACGGGGAACGCGATGTCGAGGCGGCAGCGCAGGTACACGTAGGGATCCTGGTGCTTGTGGCGCACGTTGCCGGGCGGCTGCAGGCGGCGGATCGTCGCGTGCTCGAGCAGCAGCGCGCCGAGCTCCGAGGCGGTCTCGGTGTGCTCGACGAGCTCGGCCTGCGCGACCCAGTCGGAGTCGGGCGAGGA
>JAXDGY010000202.1:0-12157 GCA_034664785.1 Solirubrobacteraceae bacterium | reverse complement strand
TTCGGCGAAGGGCGCCGGCAGGAGTTCGACCTGCTCGGGCAGCGCATCCACCCGGCGGCCTCGCGGATCGCGCGGCTGGCCGGCGAGACGCCCGCCACGTTCGTCGCCTTCGACCTGCTCGCCCGCGACGACGAGGTCTTGCTCGAGCTGCCCTACGACGAGCGCCGCGCGGCGCTCGAGGCGCTGGTCGGCGACCCGGTCGAGCTCACGCCGGTCGTCCACACGCCCGCCGAGGCCGAGACCTGGCTGCAGACCGCCGAGGGCGTGATCGCCAAGGAGCGCGACCAGCCCTACCGGCCAGGCGAGCGCGTCGGGATGGTGAAGGTCAAGCGCGTCCGGACGATCGACGCCGTCGTGCTCGGCTGGCGGCCCGGCAAGCTGGAGGGCACGGTGGGCTCGCTGATCCTCGGCCTCCACGAGCCGGACGGCCGGCTCCGCGAGGTCGGGCACTCCAGCGGCTTCACCGCCAAGGAGAAGCGGGCGCTGGTGGAGCACCTGGCCCCGTACGAGACCGGCGAGCGCGGCAGCGGCGAGCCGTCGCGCTGGAACAGCGCCCGCGACCTCGAATGGGTCAAGCTGCGGCCCGAGCTCGTGGTCGAGGTGACGTTCGACCACGTCAGCGACGGGCGCATCCGCCACGGTGCCAAGGTGCAGCGCTGGCGCGAGGACAAGCCGCCCGAGGCGTGCGGGATCGACCAGCTCGACATATGAGCGTGGAGCAGGCCGTGGCGCTGTACGCCGCGGGCTGGTTCCCGATGGACGACGCGTCGCCCGCCGGCGAGCTGCCGTGGTACGCGACCGACCAGCGCGCCCTCCTGCCGCTGGACGCAGCCGGGCGCGCGGGCGTGGCGCGACGGGTGCGGCGCGACCTGCGCGCCTGCGCGGGCTTCGAGGTGCGCCTCGACTCGGCCTACGAGCGCGTCCTCGAGCTGTGCGCCGTCCCGCCGGACCCGGCCGACGGCGTCTGGATCTCCGAGCGGCTGAAGGACCTCTACCGCGGCCTGCACGCGGCGGGCTGGTCGCACTCCTTCGAGCTGTGGACGCCGGAGGGCGAGCTGGCTTCGGGGATCCTCGGCGTCATCATCGGGCGGGCGGCCATCCTCGAGTCGATGCGCAAGGTGCTCCCGGGCGCGGGCAACGCGCTGCTCTCGCGCACGCTGGATCTGCTCGCCGCGCGCGGGATGGTGCTCTGCGACATCCAGCTCGCCACGGACCACACGCGGCGCCTGGGCGCCGAGCTGGTGGAGCGCGAGGCGTTCGACGCGGCGCTCGCGGCCGCGGTGCGCGGCGACGGGCGCGGTCGCCTGGCCTAGACGTTGCCTCAGAGCCCGACGGCAGAGACGGCTGCTCAGTCCTCGACCTTCGCCCCGCTCGGCTGCACCCGCTTGGGCTCGCCCGGCCCGCCGTCTCGACGGTGGTGGCCTCGCGCGGAGCCATCAGGTCAGGAAGGATGGCGATCGATGCGCCGCCCGGTCCTCGTCGCCCCCGACTCCTTCAAGGGGACCTTCTCGGCAGCGCAGGTCGCCGCGGCGGCCGGCCGTGGCCTGGAGGCCGGCGGCGAGCCGCCGCCGGACCTCTGCCCGCTCGCCGACGGGGGCGAGGGGACGCTCGCGGTCCTGCTGACGGCGCTGGGGGGCGAGACGGCGGGGACGCAGGCCCACGACCCGCTCGGGCGCCTGCGGCCGGCCGGGTTCGGGCTGCTCGAGGACGGCGGGACCGCCGTGGTCGAGATGGCCGAGGCGGGCGGGCTCGGCCTGGTCGGCACCCCGACACCGGAGACCGCGTGGGCGGCGGACTCGCGCGGGACCGGCGAGCTCGTCGCGGCGGCGATCGACGCGGGCGCGCAGGTCGTGCTCGTCGCCGCAGGTGGCAGCGCGAGCACCGACGGCGGCGCCGGGGCCGTAGCCGCGATCGAGGAGTCCGGCGGTCTGCGCGGCGCGGCGCTCGTCGTCCTCTGCGACGTGCGGACGCCGTTCGAGCACGCGCCGGGGGTCTTCGGTCCGCAGAAGGGCGCCGACCCGGGGACCGTCGCCCGGCTGCGGGAACGCCTCGACGCCCTTGCAGCGACCTGGCCGCGCGACCCGCGCGGGCGCCCCATGACCGGCGCCGCCGGCGGGCTGGCCGGCGGCCTGTGGGCCGCGCTGGGCGCGACGCTCGAGCCGGGCGCGCCGTGGATCCTCGAGGCGCTCGAGGTCGACGCCCGGATGCGCGCCGCGCAGGCGGTCATCGTCGGCGAGGGCCGCATCGACCAGCAGACGCTCGCGGGCAAGCTCGCCGGCGAGCTGGCGACCCGGGCGCGCCAGGCCGGCGTGCCCTGCCACGCGATCGTGGGCACGAACGCGCTCGACCCGTTCGGCGCGCGGATCCTCGACCTGCAGACGATCACGGAGGCGAGGACGCTCGAGGAGATCACGGCGGCGGCCGAGGCGCTCGTGCCGGTGCTCTGAGTGTCCTGAGTCATACGTTCTGTCGCAGGCTCCGGGATGCGAGCGAACGTCGGACTCAGGACACTAGGCCGCCTCGGCGCAGGCGTGGTCCGCGACGGACCGATCGACCTCCGTCTCGACCTCGGCCTTCGCCTGCTCCTCCGCGCGGAGCACGATGAGCGCGACGCCGATCGCGGCCACCACGCAGCCTGCGCCGACGAGGTAGGCCAGGTGATAGCCGCTGTTCAGCGCCTCGTTCGTGCCCGTCCCGCCGGCGACGAGGTGCTGCGTGCGCGTCGAGGACAGCGTCGCCAGGACCGCGAGGCCGAGCGCCCCGCCGACCTGCGCGGAGGTGTTGACCAGTCCGGAGGCCAGGCCCGCGTCGCTCGGCGTCGCGCCCGACATCGCCAGCGTCATGAGCGCCGGGAAGGCGGTACCCGCGCCGGCGCCGAGGAGGATCATCACCGGCAGGACGTGCTCGACGTAGCCGCCACTGACCGGCGCCCGGGTGAAGAGCAGCAGCGCGACCGCGATGAGGCCGAGGCCGGGGACGAGCAGGCGCCGGGCGCCGAAGCGCATGATCAGCCGCTCGGAGTAGCGCACCGACAGCGTGCCCATGACCAGGGTCACCGGCAGGAAGGCCAGGCCGGTCTCCAGCGCGCCGTAGCCGAGCACCTGCTGGAGGTAGAGCGCCCCCATGAAGAACGTCGCGAACATCCCGGCGACGGACAGCGCCTGGATCGCGTTCGCGCCCGACACGTTCCGTGACCGGAAGATCCGCAGCGGCATCAGCGGCGTGGCCGCGCGCGCCTCGCGCAGGATGAAGGCGGCAAGCAGCGCCAGCGAGACCGCTCCGAGGCCGAGCGCGGCGCCGGAGCCCCAGCCGTCGTCGGCCGCGGGCTTCACGATGGTGTAGACGCCGAGCATCAGGGCACTCGTGATCAGCACCGCGCCCGGGATGTCGGCGCCCTGGCCCCAGCCGAGGCCCTTGTCCCGCTCGAGCAGCCGCACGGCGAGGACGGCCGTCGCGATGCCGATCGGCAGGTTGATGAAGAAGATCCAGTGCCAGCTGATCGACTGGGTCAGCACGCCGCCGGCGAGCAGCCCGACCGAGCCGCCGGCCGAGGCGACGAAGGCGTAGACGCCGATCGCCTTCGCCTGCTCCCGGGGCTCCGGGAACATCGTGACGATCATGCCGAGGATGACCGCCGAGGTGAGCGCGCCGCCGAGGCCCTGGACGAAGCGCGCCGCCACGAGCACCGTCTGGTCCTGCGCGATCCCGCACACCAGCGAGGCCACCATGAAGATCGCGAGGCCGCCGAGGAACACGCTCTTGCGGCCGATCAGGTCGCCGAGCCGCCCGGCGAGCAGCAGCAGGCCGCCGAAGGCGATGAGGTAGGCGTTGACGACCCAGGCCAGGCCCGACTGGGAGAAGCCGAGGTCGTCCTGGATGGTCGGCAGGGCGACGTTCACGACCGTCGCGTCGAGCACGATCATCAGCATCCCCACGCACAGCACGTAGAGGGCGACCCAGCGCCTGCGGTCCGGCGCCTCCCCGGTCGTCTGCTGCTCGATCGCCATGGGTCCGGTCTCCTTCGTCGTGGTCATCGTGATCCAGACGCGGGCAGCCTCCGGAACTCATCGGTCGCGACCCGTTCGCGGGTCTGGTCTCATGGGCGGATGAGCACGGGGTCCGCCACGATCACCGCCCGCGAGCGAGCATTGCTCGCCGCCGCCCGCGAGGGCGACGAGGAAGGCTACCGGCGCCTCGTCGAGCGCTACCACGGCGAGTTGCACGCCCACTGCTACCGGATGCTCGGCTCCGTCCACGACGCCGAGGACTCCCTCCAGGAGGCGCTGCTGCGCGCGTGGCGCGGGCTCCCGCGCTTCGAGGGCCGCAGCTCGCTGCGCTCCTGGCTCTACAGCATCTCGACGAACACCTGCCTCGACCTGATCGCGCGGCGGCCCAGGCGCATGCTGCCGATCGACGCCGGCGCGGCGGCCGACCCGCACGACGCCCCTGGCACGCCGCTCGTCGAGTCCGTGTGGGTCGAGCCGTACCCCGATGACGCGCTGGGCGTCGAGGACGGCCTCGCCTCGCCCGAGGCGACCTACGAGCAGCGCGAGAGCGTCGAGCTCGCGTTCATCGCGGCGCTCCAGCACCTCCCCGCCCTCCAGCGCGCGGTCCTGATCCTCCGCGCGGTGCTCGGCTTCTCGGCGCAGGAGGTCGCCGACGTGCTGGAGACCAGCGTCCCGGCGGTGAACAGCGCGCTGCAGCGCGCCCGCAGGACGGTCGACGAGCGGCTGCCCGACCGCAGCCAGCAGGCCACGCTGCGCGAGGTCGGCGACGAGCGCCTGCGCGAGATCGTCCGCGACTACACCGACGCGCTGCAACAGGGTGACGTCGATGCCGTCGTCGCGATGCTCGCCGAGGACGCCGTCTGGTCCATGCCGCCGATGCCCGCCTGGTACCGCGGGCGCGAGGCGGTCGCCGCCTTCCTCACCGAGTACCCGCTCCGCGAGCGCTGGCGGCACGTCCCGGCCCGCGCGAACGGCCAGCTCGCGGTCGGGTGCTACATCTGGCAGGACGCCCGGCGCAGCTACGTCGCGGCCGTCCTCGACGTCCTCACGCTTGAGGGCGAGCGGATCGCCGGCGTCACCGGGTTCGTGAGCCCCTGGGTCGCCGAGCGCTTCGGCCCGACCGGCGAGTTCATGACCCCCGAGGTGTTCCGCCGCTTCGGGCTCCCCGACGAGCTTCCCGGATAGCGCCGCGATGAGTTCCGCGCCCCCGGAGGGTCTGCACACCAGACGCCTCGACCCATCCGGACCGGAGGAGCCCGTGCAGGCGCGCCGCGCCGCCACCAGCCAGACCCCAGCGCACCCCCGCAGCCCGAGGATCGCCCGATGGCGGTCGTGAGGCTGCGCGGCCCGCTGAAGGCGCTCGCCGGCGGCCGCCCGGAGCACGCCGTCGACGGCGGCACGGTCGGCGAGCTGCTGCGCGAGCTCGAGCGCGAGCAGCCGGCGCTGACCGGCTGGATCGTCGACGAGCGCGGCGTCCTGCGACGGCACATCAACGTGTTCGTCAACGGCGAGCGCGGCGCGCAGGACACGCCCATCGGCGACGCGGACCGGGTCGAGGTCCTGCCAGCCATCTCAGGAGGACAGCGATGACCGAAGTGCTCGCCGGGACGAAGAAGGGCCTGTTCGTGCTGGAGGGGGAGCCGGGGGCGCCGTTCGCGGTGACGGCGCGGGCGTTCGCCGGCGAGCCCGTCGAGTACGCCGTGCGCGACCACCGCTCCGGCCGCGTGCTCGCGGCGGTGTCCAACCCCTTCTACGGCCCGAAGATCTGGATCACGGACGACCCGGCGGGCGAGTGGGAGCAGGCCGAGGGCGTCGCGCTCCCCGCCGGGGGCGAGACGGCGCTCGAGCGGATCTGGGTCATCGTGCCCGGCGAGACCGACGGCGTCCTGTACGCGGGCGGCGACCCGGGCGTGCTGTTCGAGAGCCGCGACGGCGGGGCGTCGTGGGAGCTCAACCGCGGCCTCTGGGAGCACCCGACGCGCCAGAAGTGGCAGCCGGGCGGGGGCGGTCTCTGCCTGCACTCGATCTCGACGTGGCCCGGCGAGCCCGACCGCCTGGCGGTCGCCGTCTCCGCCGCCGGGGTGTGGCTGACCGACGACGGCGGGGACACCTGGCGCCGCGGCAACGAGGGCCTCGTGCCACGGTACCTGCCCGAGGACACGCCGGAGGACGAGATCGGCCTGTGCATCCACCGCCTGCATCGCGCGGCGACGCGCCCCGAGCGCATGTTCCTGCAGTTCCACGGGGGCGTCTACCGCTCCGACGACGCGGGCGCCTCGTGGACCGACATCGCCGCCGGCCTGCCGTCGGACTTCGGCTTCCCGCTGGCGCTGGACCCCGCCGACCCCGACAGCGCCTACGTGATCCCGCTGACCGCCGACACCGACCGCGTGACGCCCGACGGCCAGGTGCGGGTGTACGAGACCCGCGACGCCGGCGCGAGCTGGAAGCCGCGGGGGAACGGCCTGCCGCCCGAGCACGCGTACCTCACCGTCCTGCGCGAGGCCTTCGACCGGACCGGCGAGGGGGCGGCGCTCGAGCTCTACTTCGGCGCCACCTCGGGCGCCGTCTTCGGCTCGCCGGACGCCGGCGCGAGCTGGTCCACCGTGGCCTCCAACCTGCCGCCGGTCTACAGCGTCGCGGCGACCTAGAACGTTCTCAGCCGCGGGCGGGGATCGCCTGTACGGCCCACCCGTTGCCGTCCGGGTCGCTGAAGAAGACGAACGAGCCCCAGGGGAAGTCCTGCACCTCGCCGACCTCGACGCCGCGCTCGAGCAGCTCGGCGCGGGCCGCGTGGATGTCGCTGACGACGAGCTGCAGACCCTGCACCGAGCCCGGCGGCGTGTCGACGAGGCCCGTCCCGATGGCGATCGAGCAGGCCGACCCCGGCGGGGTGAGCTGCACGAACCGCAGCTCGTCGGTCACCTGGTGGTCATGGTCGGCCACGAAGCCGACCTGGTCGGTGTAGAACGCCTTGGCGCGGTCCACATCGGACACCGGGACCGTGACCAGCTCGAGCTTCCACTCCATGACACGTCTCCGTTCACGACCGACGGCGGTCGTCATGACCGCCGCGGACCGGAACGCTACCCCTACGACGCGACCGGCGCGCCGAGCGCAGCCCCGGCCGCGCGGGCCGCGCTGACGGGGAGCAGCAGCGCCGCGGACTGGAGCGCCGGGAGCGGCCGGGCGAAGTGGAACCCCTGGCCGTAGCCGCAGCCGAGCGCGCCGAGCCGGTCGGCCTGCTCGACGATCTCGATGCCCTCGGCGATGACGTCGAGGCCGAGGTTCGCCCCTAGATCGACGATCGCCCCGGCGAGCGCGTCGTCGCGCGAGCCGGCGGCCAGGCCGTCGACGAAGGGCTTGGCCATCTTCAGGACGTCGAGCGGGAAGCGCCGCAGGTAGCGCAGCGACGAGTAGCCCGTCCCGAAGTCGTCGATCGCCAGGCGGACCCCGAGCGACTTGAGCGCGTCCAGGCGGGCCACGACCTGATCGGTGTCGCCCATGAGCATCGTCTCGGTGATCTCCAGCAGCAGGCACGAGGGGGGCAGCCGGGCCTTGGCCAGCGCGCCCGCCACGTCGTCGACGAGCCCGGGCTGGTCGAGCTGGCGCACGGACAGGTTCACGCTCATCGTCGCCAGCCTCGCCACCGGATGGGCGACCCGCCAGGCGGCGGCCTGGCGGCAGGCCTCGTAGAGGACGTGACGTCCGATGGCGTCGATCAGCCCCGTCTCCTCGGCGAGCGGGATGAAGCTCCCCGGCGGGATCAGCCCCTTCTCGGGGTGCCGCCAGCGCACGAGCGCCTCGAAGCCGACGAGCTCGCCCTCGCGCAGCGAGAAGATCGGCTGGTAGTGGACCTCGAGCTCGCCGCGCTCGACGGCGCGCTGCAGGTCGGTCTCGAGGTCCAGCTTGTCGACCGCCGCCTGCTGCATCGCGGGCTCGAAGACCGCGAGCCGGCCGCGTCCGTCCGCCTTGGCGCGGTACATGGCCGCGTCGGCGGAGCGCAACAGGTCGCCGACGCCCGGGCCCGAGCGCGCGATACCGATGCTCGCGCGGGCGAAGACCTCGCGGCCGCGGATGAGGACGGGCTCCGCGAGCGCCTCCAGGACACGCCCGGCGACGGCCTCGGCGACCTCGGGGCCCTCGAGCTCCTCGAGGAGGATCGCGAACTCGTCGCCCCCGAGCCGGGCTGCCGTGTCCCCCCCGCGCAGGCACGAGCTCAGCCGCCGGGCGACCTCGACGAGCAGGTCGTCGCCCGCCTGATGGCCGAGGGAGTCGTTGACGGTCTTGAAGCGGTCGAGGTCGCAGAACAGCACCGCCAGGCGCTCCCCGCTGCGCTCGGCGCGCGCGCTCGCGTGGTCGAGGCGGTCGTGGAAGAGGACGCGGTTCGGCAGCCCCGTCAGCGAGTCGTGGAGCGCCTGGTGGGTCATCGCCGCGACGGTCTTGGCGTCGTTGAGGGCGAGGCTCGCGTGCTCGGCCAGCGAGGTGAGGATGTCCTGCTCCGGCTTGGAGTAGCGGCGCCCCGGCTCGCGGGAGGCCGTCATCAGCGAGCCGATGATCTCGCCGTTCTCGTGCACGGGCACCGCCATCGCGGCCGTGACGTCGTCGTCGCGGAAGGCGTCGATGGCCGAGGGGTGGGACTGGTAGTCCTCGACGACGACCAGGCGGCCCTCCGAGACGGCCCGGCCGCCGACCCCCTCGCCGACGGCGCGGCGCTTGAGGCTGACGGCGAGCTTGCCCTCGACGCCCAGCGCCGCGGCCACGTCGAGGACCTCGGGGTCGTCGAGGTCGCGCAGCAGCAGCGCGGGAAGCTCGTCCCCGAGCAGGTGGTGGGTCGCCTCGACGATCGCCGTGAGGACCTCGGGCAGCGGGGCGCGATGGGAGATCGACCGCTGGATCGCCGACAGGCCCTCGAAGAGCTCCTGGCGCTGCTTGGCCTCGTCGCGCGTGCGCAACAGCCGGACGGTCAGGGCCAGCGAGCTCGCCATGCCGCGCAGCAGCGTCAGCTCGACGCGGGTCAGCGACGCGCCCGGCCGCACGACCACCACGGAGTCCGGGACGCGCTCGGGGGGCGACTGGCCGACGTCGAGGCGGGCGACCGCCGCGCCGACCTCGCCGACCGCCGGCACGGGCACGTAGCCCCCGCCGATCGCGGCGGCATGGAGCAGCTCCTCCGTGGGCAGCGTCCCGGCCGTCCACCCCTGGGCCGACGCGACCGTCCCGTCGAGGATGATCGCCGCGGTGCGGGAGCCGACGGCCTCGGCGATCCGCTCGACGCCCAGGCGCAGCGCCGTGGGCGCGTCGTCGGTCGCCGAGATGGCCGCGACGAACTCGGCGAGCTGCTGAATGGACCAGCCACCTGGTGAGCGCGAGGGAGTGGTCATGGGTGTGATCGGGAGGCGCGGGCGCTGCAGCCCGCTCCCGCCTCCATCGGACGCTAGGCCACCGAGGTGGAGTCCTCCAGCCAGGGACCGGACGCGAAGCGGATGGGTAGTCTCGCTGCGCGTGCCTGACCGCCCCCGCCCTCAGCTGCCGTCCCCGCTGCGCGGCGTCGGGTTCCAGGCTCCCTTCGGGCGCCGCGCCGTGGTGATCGGCGCCGGGTCCTTCGGGA
Organism: Solirubrobacteraceae bacterium; assembly: GCA_034664785.1. Lineage (GTDB taxonomy): Bacteria > Actinomycetota > Thermoleophilia > Solirubrobacterales > Solirubrobacteraceae > Paraconexibacter. The sequence continues at coordinate 2,539 of JAXDGY010000202.1, read as the reverse complement.
CCGCCGTCGCGGTGCTCCTGGCACGGGGCGGCCTGCGCACGACACTGCAGGCCAGGACCCAGGAGCAGGCAGAACGCCTGACGGCCGACCGTGAGAACGCGGTCTACCTGCCGGGCGTGGAGCTGCCGCGGGAGCTGCGCGTGGAGGCCGTCGACGCGGGCCTGGCGCGGGCGGAGTTCGTCTTCCTCGGCGTGCCCTCGCGCGGCCTCGGCGCGGTCATCGCCGGGCTCGTCGAGCGCGGGCTCGGCCCGCGCGCGTCCATCGTCTCCTTGTCGAAAGGGCTGGTGCCGCCCGACGGCCGCGCGCCGACCGTCGTGCTCCGCGAGCATTTCGGGCCCGAGCGGATCGCCTGCATCGGCGGCCCCGCGCACGCCAGCGAGATGGTCCACGAGGGCGCCGGGCTCGTCGCCGCCTCCGAGGACGAGGCGCTCGCCCACTCCCTGGCGCAGGTCTTCATCCGCGCCGGCGTGGTCTGCGAGGAGTCCAACGACCCGGTCGGGGTCGAGCTCGCCGGCGCCGCGAAGAACGCCGCCGCCCTGGCCGCCGGCGCGACGGAGCGCCAGGGACTGAACGCCGCCGGCGCCGCGGCCGGGCACATCTTCTCCGAGGTCTGGCGCTACGCCGAGGGGCAGGGCGCGCGCGCGGACTCGATGATCGGCCTGGCCGGCACGGGCGATCTGGTCGCCACCGCGCTGGCCCCGCAGTCACGCAACCGGCGGGCGGGCGAACTGCTGGCCGCCGGCGTGCCCACCTCCGAGATCCCGCCGCGGATCGGCCAGGCCGTCGAGGCGCTCGAGTCCGTGCCGCTGCTCGCCCTCGCGATCGAGCGGACCGGCGTCGAGGCCCCCGTCACCGGGGGCCTCGCGCGGCTGATCGCCGGGGAGCTGCCGCTGGACGACTGGGTGGCCCTGGTCCGCACGACGGTCCCGCCGCCCGCCCGCTTCCGCCGCGTCCCGAGCCGGCCGGGGGCGGGCTGGTGGGCGCGGCTGCGGTGGAGGGTCACCCGGCGTTCGTCGCCGGCTGCGCCGGACGCCGGCCCAGCTTGACCCGGAAGGCCTTCGTGGCGCCGCCGCGCTTGACCACTTCTCCGCGTCCTCGCGCGGCGAGGGCCGGTGCCCGATCAGCCCGCTGCGATCCCATCGATCGTCCGACCCGATCCTTGGCACCCGGCGGGCCCTCGCCTAGATTGCCGGGATGCCCGCCACGCTTGCCGCGGCCAGTCCCCCCGGGCGCAGCGACCGCATGACCGCGTTCCGTGCCCCTCCCGGGCCGCCGCGGCGGCGCTGATGGCTCGCGGATCCGCTGACGAGGCCGCCGAGCGGGAGCCCGCACCGCCCCCGGACGCCGTGACGAGCGCCCCGACGCAGCCGCGCACCCCCTGGCAGCGGCTCTCACGGGACACTCGGGCACTCCTGATCGTCGCTGCCGCCGTGGTGCTCGCCAACCTCCCGTACGTCGTCGGGGTCTTCGACGCCGATCCCCTCGGGCCCCGCAGCGGCCTGGTGACAGCAGTGACGCCCGGTCCGCTCATGGGCCAGCCGACGATCGACCCGAACAACGGGTTCATCTCACAGGCGCTGACCCACCGGGCCGCGCTCGACCTCGTGCACCTGCAGTGGCCGTGGTGGAATCCGTACCAGGCCACCGGAGCGCCGCTGGCAGGGGACATGCAGTCTGCGGCGCTGTTCCCCCCCTCGCTGCTGACCTTGCTCCGCAACGGCCAACTCTACGAGCGGATGCTGCTCGAGATCGTGGCGGGGCTGGCGACGTTCCTGCTGCTGCGGCGGCTTTCCGTGAACCGCTGGGCCGCGGTACCGGCTGCCGTCGCCTTCGCGCTCAACGGGACCTTCGCATGGTTTTCCCACGCCGCGGTCAACCCGGTCGCCTTCCTGCCGCTACTGCTGCTGGGCATCGAGACCGCCTACGCGGCCAGCATCGCGAGACGTGCCGGCGGCTGGTGGTTGATCGCGGTGGCCGGCGCCATGTCGTTCTACGCCGGGTTCCCAGAGGTCGCCTACCTCGACGCGCTGTTCGCGGGCGCCTGGCTCATCTGGCGATGCGTGCGTCTTGACCGAGCGCGGGTCGCCGCGCTGGGGGGCAAGGTGGCGGCCGGCGCCGTCGTCGGGGTCCTGTTGGCCGCGCCGTTGCTGGTGACCTCGATCCACTTCCTCGGGCAGACGGACCTCCAGCGTCACGACGCGCGCTCGTTCGGCGACGTGCATCTGCCGTTCTCGGCGCTCCCGCAACTCGTCCTCCCATACGTGCACGGACCCATCTTCGGGGCCACCGACTCGAAGTTCGTCATCCTCAACACCTGGGGCGGCCTGGGAGGGTTCCTCTCGACGTCGCTCCTCCTGTTCGGGCTCCTCGGGCTGCTGTCCCCCGGGCGGCGGGGTCTCAGGCTCGTGCTGTCGGGCTGGATCGTCCTCGCCCTGCCCCTGATGTATGCGAGCCCTCCCGTGCTGACCGAGGTGGTCGGGGCCCTCCCCGGGATGTCGCGGGTCATCTTCTCGCGCTACGCGTTCCCCAGCGTCGAGCT
>JAXDGY010000201.1:0-12301 GCA_034664785.1 Solirubrobacteraceae bacterium | reverse complement strand
CACGGGCGCCGGATCGCGCTCGAGCACGGTCACGGTGTGGCCGTCACGGCGCAGCATCAGCCCGGCGGCAAGCCCGCACACGCCGGCCCCGAGGACGACGATCCTCGCCATCAGCCGCGGGGGAAGGCCCCGAAGAAGCCGGCGATCCGCTTCAGGCGCCCCGGGTCGTCGCCGAGCTCGCCGAAGTCCATGCCGTCGAGCGCCATCAGCCCCTCCCGCCCTTCACGCGGGCGGTCGGATCCCAGCGCACGGCGTCGTCGGCCCACGCGCGCTCCAGCAGCGCCCGGCGCTCTCCGTCGTCGCGCGCGTCCCACGGGGCCGCGTAGAGATGGACGATGCCCGTTGCCGCCTCACACGCCATGGCCGACGACGGTACGCACGCGGCGAGCGCCGGTACAAACCGCCGCCTCAGGGTTCGCCCGTCCGGGCGACGCCGCTCTCCGGGGCGTCCCCGCAGCTGACCTCCGCCGTGGTCCCGGAGACGACGCGGCCCCGGCCGCAGCGCTCCCCTGGCCCGGTATGGAGCGGGGGCGGCTGCCGCTCGGCGCCGATGAGGACTGGGGAAGGGCGCCCTGCGGGAACTGCACCTTCGCCACCCCGTTCGGGACATATCTGGGACACGTCCGCTGCGAACGGAAGGGCGCGAGAACGAGGAAAGCCCGGCGACACCGGGCTTCTCGGGAGTGCCCCCGGAAGGAATCGAACCTTCAACCTTCGGATTAAGAGTCCGCTGCTCTGCCAATTGAGCTACAGGGGCGGGGCGGTGCAGTGTAGCCGGGTCAGCCCGTCGTGGTCGTCCCGGTGGTCGTCCCGTTGGCACCCGCGGCGAGGGCCTTCTTGGCGGCCGCGAGGTTGTCCTTCAGCGCCGCGCGCTGTTCCTTCGGGGCGAGCTCGACGGCCTTTGCGGCGGCCAGGTCCCCCTTGCGGGTCTGGCCCGCGCTGTAGGCCAGGTTCGCGTACTGGACGTAGAGCCCGGACGTCTCCGGCCGCTGCGCCAGCACGATCTCCATCGCCTTGACCGCGTCGGCGTTGGCGGCCAGCCCCGACGGACCGAGCGCCTGCACCATCAGCAGCGCGGTGTCCGCGTCGGGCTTGGCCGGCTTGAGCGCCAGGTAGCGCTGCCAGGCCGTCCGCACGCCCGCGAGCTCCTGCCGGCCCTTGTCCGTGAACGACGAGGTCGCCTGGTCGTAGCCGGTCTGGCTGGCCTCCTGGAAGCGCAATCGCGCGAGCTGCGCCCAGGACGGCGCGTCGGCGGGGGTGGTCTTCAGGCGCTTCTCGACCTGGCTGATCTGCTTGCTGACGCTCGGCCCACCGCCGCCGTTGCTGCCGCCGAGGGCGTCGAAGAGGCCGCCGCTCGTGGCGCCGCCGATCCCGAACAGGACCAGGCCGCCGCCCATGAGCAGTGCCAGCGTTACGTAGATGACCTGGACGGTACGTCGTCGTCCCCGGCCCCGGAGGTCGAACAGCATGCGCTACCCAGGGTAGCCGTCAGGATCCGACGGGGTGTCGACGGCCGCCCGAGCGGCGGTGCGCCGGGACATGATCGACGCCATCACGACGCTCAGCTCGTAGAGCGCGTAGAGGATCACGAACTCGAACAGCATCGAGACCGGGTCCGTCCCGGGCAGGAGCATGGCCAGGACCGCGGTCGCCACGATCGCGTAGCGGCGGTAGGCCTTGAGCTGCTGGACCGTGATCATCCCGATGCGGGTCGCCGCGAGGATCCCGACGGGCAACTGGAAGACGACGCCGATCGAGACGAGGGTCAGGACGGCGAACTTGTAGTAGTCGCGCGCCTGCACGAGCACGTTGAACTGATCCGCGTTGAAGTTCTGCAAGAACTTCGTGGCGGCGGGCAGGACGACCACGTACCCGAACGCCACCCCCGCCGCGAAGAGCACGGGGACCATCGCCATCAGCGGGACCACGGTCGCCCGCTCGGCTGGGCTGAACGCCGGCAGCACGAAGGCGTAGAGCTGGTAGAGGATGATCGGAAGCGAGAACAGCAGCGCGAAGTACGCGGCGATGCTGATGGACTGTGTGAACGGCTCCCCGATGCCGAGCGTCACAGGCTGGTTCGGTGGCGGGGACTTCGGCAGGTTGCGCAGCGCGTCCTGGGCCACCTTCGCCTGCTGGAGGGCCACGGCGCGGACCGCGGCCGAGGTGCCCTCGTCGTGGCCGAGGGCCTGCAGCAGCGCCACGTTGGTCTCCAGCGCGGCGCGAGCGCCCTTGTCCGCGGTGTAGATGCCACCGAGCGGCCCCTTGCCGGCCGCCGTGCGCTGCTCGGTCTGCGTGGCCAGCGGCTTGCCGATGAAGTCCAGCAGCGCCTTGTTCTGCCAGGCGCAGATCGCGAACGCGATGACCAGCGTCGCGACGCAGACGATCAGGCGGGTACGTAGCTCGTCGAGATGCTCGACGAGGCTCAGCCGGTCCTCGTGACCGATGGGACGGACGGCGGTGGTGGCGGCCATGCGGTAGGGGCCGGGGGCAGGCCGGGTGCGGCCCTAGTGGCGCTCGGCGCGCTCGGTCGCGTCGGCGTCGGTGGTGGTGCTGCGGGCGGCCGGCCGGTCCGTGGGCTCGGCCGCCGTGAGGGCGGGACGGCGCTCGGCGTCGGCGTCCTCGTCGTGGTCGTCCTCCTTGGAAGACCCGGTCAGGGAGTCCTTGAACTCGCGCATGCCGCCCCCCAACTGGCGACCGAGGCCGGGGAGGCGCTTGGGGCCGAAGATGAGGAGCACGACGACGAGGACGACGATGAGCTCGAGCGGACCGATGTTGGGCATGGCGTGAAGCCTCCGGACGGGGGGTCCAAGGGTAGCGGTGAACGGCGCAGCGACGGGACGGCCGATGCGCGCAGATGGACTCAAGGCGACCTGGGGTGGAGTCGATGAAGGGACTGTCCCCTCGACCCCTTCCTGCGACATGAGCCACGATCCAGATCATCAGCACTACGTCCGCCGGGTCGTCCTCCCCTCGGGGAAGATGATCGAGGTCGTCTACTTCGAGGACCAGGTCGTGAACGCGCCCTCGGTCACGCCCGTCTTCGACGACGCCGTCACGGACCTGCACATCTGCGGGGCCTGCGAGTCCGACCTCGTCTACCCCGTGGAGTGGGAGGAGGCCGGCCCCGAGCACTGGGAGGTCACGCTGCGCTGCCCGAACTGCGAGTGGAGCGGGAGCGGCGTCTACCAGCAGGACCACGTCGAGCGCTTCGACGAGGAGCTCGACCGCGGCACGGAGGCGCTGGTCCGCGACCTGCGCCGTCTGATGCACGCGAACATGGAGGACGAGATCGACCGCTTCGTGGAAGCGCTCGAGGCGGGCCACATCCAGCCTGAGGACTTCTAGCTCTGGGCCTGGCGGCCCGTGGCTAGAACTCCTTCAAGGACGAATCCGGCAGAGCCGTCTTCGTCCGCGCGCTGCAGGGATCCTTATGCGTAGCGGGACACCACGCCGTCGGCGATGAGGTCGAGGGCGTGGCGCTGACCGTCCGGGAGGTCCGGGGGCAGGTCGGCCTTCGCCTTGGCGACCATCTCCAGCGCGCGGGTGCGTGAGCGGTCGAGGGCGCTGGTGGCGGCGATCGCGTCGCAGACCTTCTCTGCCTCCGCCGGCGTCGTGATCGCCCGGGGATCGAGCGCCGCCAGGGCCGGGTCCTCGGCGCGGGCGAGGATGAAGGGCAGCGTGACCGTGCCGTCCAGCAGGTCGGTGCCCCGGTGCTTGCCGGTGCGCTCGGCGGGCCCCGACACGTCGAGGACGTCGTCGAGCAGCTGGAAGGCCAGCCCGATGCGACGGCCGAACGCCGCCAGCGCGACGACGCGCGGGTCGTCCTCGGTCCCGGCCCCCTCGAGCACGCCCAGCGCGCAGGCGGCCTCGAACAGCCGCGCGGTCTTCAGCTCGCAGCGGTGCAGGTAGCGCGCAACCGAGACGCGGGCGTCCCAGGCGTCGGCGCGCTGCAGGAGCTCACCCTCGGCGAGCGCGGAGCCGGCGTGCGACAGGGCGCGGACCTGCGCCGCGCTGCCGTTGGCGACCAGCTCGCGGAAGGCGGCGGCGAAGAGCAGGTCGCCCGTTGCGGTCGCGGCCTCCCGGCCGGCCGCGGCCACGACGGTCGGTCGCCCGCGGCGCAGGGCGGCGGCATCGAGCACGTCGTCGTGGACGAGGGTCGCCGAGTGGACGAGCTCCACCGCGCAGCCCGCGCGCACCAGGCCCTCGCCGTCGCCGTCCGGGCGGCCGGCGGCGACGAGCACGAGCAGCGGGCGCAGGCGCTTGCCGCCTGCGGCGATCGTGGCACCGGCGTGCCCGGCCAGGTCCGGGCCGTGCGAGGCGGCGACCTCGCCCAGGCGCTCCTCGATGCGCTCGAGGAGCACGTGCACGTGCGCGCCCGCGGCCTCGGCGATGGCGACGGCCTCGGGCGCGACGGGCGTCACGGGCCGTGCCCTCCCGCGGCCGGCGGCTTGACGCCCACGTGCAGGGCGATGATCCCGCCGGCGGTGAGGATGTAGCGCACCGGCTCGAGCCCGGCGCCGGCGAGGCGCGCAGCGAGCGCCGGCGGACCGGGGAAGCGCTTCACCGAGTTCGGCAGGTAGGTGTAGGCGTCGTCGAAGCGGCCCAGCAACGGCACCAGCCGATCGAACCACACGCGGGAGAACGTCGACAACGGCGGGCGTGTCGGCGTGGTGATCTCGAGGACGACCACGCGTCCGCCGGGCTTCACCACGCGGGCCATCTCGGCCAGGCCGCGGTCCAGGTCCGAGAAGTTCCGCGCGCCGAAGCCCACCGTCGCGGCGTCGAACTCCCCGTCGCCGTAGGGCAGCTCGAGCGCGTTGCCCCACTCGAAGCGCAGCCCCGGCGCCTTGGCGCGGGCTCGGTCGAGCATCTGCTCGGAGAAGTCGGAGCCCACGACCTCTCCCCCGGGCGCCACGCGGCGCGACAGCTCGACGGCGAGGTCGCCCGTCCCCGTCGCGACGTCCAGCACGCGGCTGCCCGGCCCGACCTGCGCCAGGTCGGCCGCCCGGCGGCGCCACTGATGGTGCAACCCGGCCGTCATGACCGAGTTCATGACGTCGTAGAACCGGGCGATCCGGTCGAACATCGCCCGGACCTGCGGCTCCTCGAGCGTCCCCGTCCGGACGCCGTCGTCGGCCCCTCCGGGCGAGCCCGTCATGCGGTGGCGTCCCTCACGCAGCTACTTGAGCTGCGAGAGGAACGTCAGCATGGCGTTGAACTTCGCCGGGTCCTGAGTCTGCAGCGACTGGAAGGACGGCATCGGCGCGGTCGGGTTGACGAGCGTCCGCGCGATGGCCTGCTTGGGCAGGCGATCGGCGATCTTCGTCAGCTCGGGGCCCGGGCCGCTGTTGCCGTTGTTGCCGAACTTGTGGCAGGCCTCGCAGCCCGACTGCGCGACCACCTGCTTGCCCTTGTTGTACTCGGCCAGCACCGTCCCGCCCTGCGCCACGATGCGCTGCGGCGTGGGCATGTCGATCTGGGTCGGCGGACCCGCCTCGGCGCCGGCGTAGGTCAGGTAGCCCATCGCGGCGATGGTAAGGATGCCCGCCGTCGTGGCGATCGGGCGCCGCTCGGGCCGCCGCTCCGGCCCGCGGTCGTAGAACGGCAGCAGGAACAGCAGGATCATGCAGATCGTCGGCACGCCGATCGTCGCCAGCGGCACGAGCTCGGCCGGCTTGATGACCCGCAGCACCTCGAAGAGGAAGAAGAAGTACCACTCCGGGCGCGGCGTGTACGTCGTCGTCGTCGGGTCCGCCTTGGGGCCGAGCTCGGCGCCGAGCACGATCGACATGACGATGATCGTGATCATGACCACGATCGCCATCGTGCTGTCCTTGGCGACCGCGTAGGGGAAGAACGGCTTGCCCTGGGCCTTCAGGGCGGAGTACTCGCGGAGGTACTCCTCCTTCTCGCGCCGGTTCACGCGTTCACCTCGTCGACGGTCTTGCGCTCAGCCTTGAGCCAGGGCGGCGCGGTCGTCCCGAGCTTCGCCACCAGGTACAGGTGGAAGCCGATCAGCGCGATGATCACGCCCGGGACGAGCAGCATGTGGATCGCGTAGAACCGCGACAGCGTGGTGGCGCCGAACTCCGGGCCGGCGCGCAGGAAGTCCGACAGGTACGGGCCGACGAGCGGGCCCGTGCCGTTGATGTTGACGCCCACGATCGTGGCCCAGTAGGAGCGCTGGTCGAACGGCAGCAGGTAGCCGGTGAACGACATGACGAACGTGAGGATCAGCAGCGCGACGCCGATGACCCAGTTCAGCTCGCGCGGGTACTTGTACGCGCCGAAGAAGAAGGTCCGTGCCATGTGCAGGCAGATGAGGATCACCATCACCGACGAGCCCCACTTGTGCATGCCGTGGACGAACTCGCCGAGGAAGACCTCGTCGTTGACGTAGCGCATCGACTCGTACGCTCCGCCCGCGGCGTCCGGGCGGTAGTACATCGCCAGGAAGACGCCCGTGACGGCCTGGCTGAGGAACGCGAACAGCGTCGCGGAGCCGAGCGTGTAGAACCAGTTCGTCCCCTTGGGGACCTTCCGGAACATCGCCCAACGCGCGGCGCCGGACAGCGACGTGCGCTCGTCGACCCAGTCGACGACCGTGATGCCGGCTTCCTTGGCGACGTCCAGCGGCTTGGGCTGCTCGACGCCAGGGCGCTTCGGCCTGGACTTGAGCTTGTCCGGGATCGGTGGGGCGGGGAGCTTGAGCTTCGGCATGGGGCGGCTCTAGGTGTTCGGGAGCTTGCGGATGGACGGGCGCGAGGGGTACACGTACTGGCCGATCCCGTCGAGCGGCTCGCCCGGGTCGCGGGGCGAGAACCGGTCGAGCTCCTGGTTGACCGAGTAGCGCGGGCCGATCTGGACCTGGCCGTTGACCACGCGCGTGTAGAAGCGGTCGAGCGGGCGGACGGGTGGCCCGCCGGCGACGCGCCCGACGAAGTCGTAGACGCCGCCGTGGCAGGGGCAGATGAACCGTTGCGCCGCGTTGACGAAGCGGATCGGGCAGCCGAGGTGCATGCAGCGCGTCGACAGCGCGATGAACTTGTCGTACTGGTCCGGCTTGCGGGCCCCCGGGATCGTGTCGATCGACTGGTTGAACTTCCGGACGTAGACGGTCGACTTGCCCGTCTCGCCGATGCCCGCGGAGATCGTGATCGTCTTCGGGATGTAGGTCCCGTCGGAGAACTCGTCGACCGGGCCGACGTCCTGCCAGGGCTGCTCGTGCTTCTCGAAGATCGGGCCTACCGCGAAGCCGACGGCGGGCAGCAGGAACGCCGCGGCGGCGATGCCGCCCGCGGCCTGCGACGACACGGTCATGAACCTGCGACGGGTGACCGTCTCGCCCTCGAAGGCACCGGGGATCCGCCGGTCGGCCGTGTACTTGCTCTTGGTCTTCCTACGGTCTGGCAACGGTGCTCCTGTTGGCTCCTTGGGACCGGAACCTTATCGAGGCCTAAACGGTAGACGACGCCAGGGGCACCGCCCCCCGCCGCCGACCGTCACAGCGCCACGTCGCCGCCAAGCTGGCGCGCGGCGGCGCGCAGAGCATCCGCGGCGGACGGATCGCCTGCACGTGCTGCGGATTTCGCGGCCTCCAGCGCAGGCCCTCCCCCCCACCCCACGGCCACCGCACCGGCCTCCCAGACGGCCCCCGCGAGGCCGGGATCCTGGGCCATGTGTGCCTGCGAACACAGGGCGATCACGTCGGCCAGCTCGCCCACCGCGTCGAGCAGCCCGAGGTCCGCGAGGCGGGCGAGGCCGAGCGCGTAGAGCCGGTCGCCCGCGAGCAGGGCGAGGTCGACGTCGTCCGTCGCGAGCACGCGCGACTCGCCGTGATGCAGCAGGTAGCCCTCGCGCACCGCCTCGACCACGAAGGCGACGTCGTCGCGGTGGCCGGCGGCACGCGGTCCCCGGGCGGCGCGGGAGCCCAGCGGCGCGTCGCCGTCGGGCGGCTGGGGCGCGGCGGCCGCGGCGAGCAGGCCGCCCTCCTCGCGCACGGCGGCCGCCAGGCGCTCGAGCGGCCCGGGTGGCGGCGGCGTCACGCGATCTCCGCGAAGGCGGCCGCCGCCGCCTCGAGCGTCCGCTCGACGTGCTCCGCGGTGTGGGCCGTCGACGGGAACCAGGCCTCGAACTGCGACGGGGGCGGATAGACGCCACGCGCCAGCAGGGCGCGGCACCACGCGCCGTAGGCCTCCGCGTCGCACGCCTGCGCGTCCGCGTAGTCCGTGACGGGCCCGTCGCGGTCGGTGAAGAAGACCGTCAGCAGCCCCGGGACCGCCACGACCTGCACGGGATGGCCGTCCGCGGCCGCGGCCAGGCCGGTGGCCAGCGCCTCCGTCGTGGCCGCGAGGCGCAGGTAGGCCTGCTCGTCGAGCATCCGCAGGGTCTCCAGGCCGGCGGCGACCGCGAGCGGATTGCCGCTCAGCGTCCCGGCCTGGTAGACGTCGCCCTCCGGCGCGATGCGCTCCATGAGGGCGCGCGAGCCGCCGTAGGCCGCGGCGGGCAGGCCGCCGCCGATGATCTTGCCCATGACGGTCAGGTCGGGGGTGACGCCGGAGCGCTCCTGCGCCCCGCCGGGCCCGACGCGGAAGCCGGTGATGACCTCGTCGAAGACGAGCAGCGCGCCGTTGGCGTCGGCCTGGTTGCGCAGCAGGTCGAGGAAGCCCTCCAGCGGGGGGACGAGGCCCATGTTGGCCGGGATCGCCTCGACCAGGATGGCGGCGAGCTCGTGCTCGGCGCAGGCCGCGACGACGGCCTCGCCGTCGTTCCAGGGCACGATCACCGTCCCCGCGGTCGCGGCGGCCGTGACTCCCGGTGAGGCGGGGATGCCGGCCGTCGCCAGTCCGCTGCCGGCCTGGGCGAGCAGGCCGTCCACGTGCCCGTGGTAGGCGCCGGCGAACTTCAGGAGCTTCTCACGGCCGGTGGCCGCGCGCGCGAGGCGGATGGCGCTCATCGACGCCTCGGTCCCGCTCGAGGTCATGCGGAGCATCTCCACGGACGGCAGGCGCCGGGCGACCTCGTCGGCCAGGTCCACCTCGCCGGCCGTCGGCGCCCCGAAGGTCGTCCCGCGGGCCGCGGCCCGGTGGATGGCGGCGAGGATCCGCGGGTGGGCGTGGCCGTGGATCAGCGGCCCCCACGAGCAGACGTAGTCCACGTAGCGGTTGCCGTCGACGTCGATGATCTCCGCGCCCTCGGCGCGGTCCACGAACAGCGGGTCGCGGCCGATCGCCCGCATCGCCCGGACGGGCGAGTTGACCCCGCCGGGAAGGCGGCGGCGTGCGCGGGCGTAGAGCTCGGCCGACTTCGCGTCGGTCAGCGAGACGCCCACCGGTCAGGTCCCCGTGTGGTCCCGCTCCCAGTCACGGAAGTCGTCCGTGAAGTAGAGCAGGCGGATCTTCTTGAACTCCGTGGACGAGTAGAGCGTCGCCCGCTCGGTGATCCCGGTCTCCGCGGCGATCGCGTCGAGGATCGCGTCGCACTCCTCCTTGGAGCGCCCGTGGGCCATGGTGAAGACCGAGTAGGGCCAGTCGGCGTAGGTCGGCCGCTCGTAGCAATGGGAGATCCCGCGGTAGGCGGCCATGCGCGGGCCGAAGTCGGCGATCCGGTCCTCGGGGACCTTCCAGACGCCCATGCCGTTCGCGCTGAAGCCGGCGCGGCGGTGGAACAGGATGGCGGCGACGCGGCGCAGCAGGCCGCGCTCCTGCATGCCCTGGAGGTGCTCGACGAGCGCGTCCTGGGTCAGGCCCAGCGCCGCGGCGGCGTCGGCGTAGGGCTCCGGGACGACGGGCAGGTCGCCCTGCGTCGCGCGGACGACCTCGCGGTCGAACTCGTCGTAGGGCTGCTTGGCCAGGTCGACGGGCTCCTCGGCCACGACGGCCTGCGCGAGGTCCTGCGTGGAGCCCGACATCTTGAGGTCCATGCGGATCTTGAAGAGCTTCAGGGTCGGCAGCTGGCGGATCGACTCGGCGCCGGTGAGCTCCTGCAGGACGTCCAGCGTCCCCTGGAGGCCGAGCTCGGAGTCCTCCTCGACCGCGATGGTGAACCACATGTTGAACTCGTGGTTGCGCAGGTAGTTGTGCGACACGCCGGGGTGCGTGTTGATGATCTTCGCCGGCGCCCACGGGTGCTCGGGGTCGACCTTGGCGGCGACGAGCATCGAGCCGTAGCCGAAGGCGCGGGTGTCGTAGATCGGGGTGACCTGGCGGATGATCCGGTCGCCGAGCAGCCGGCGGACGTCGGCGAGCACCTGCTCCTCGGCAACGCCCAGGGCCCGGGCGACGGCCGCGTAGGGCCGCGGCTCGATCGGGAACGAGCCCTGCATCTGGTCCAGGAGCCGCTTGTCGGCCTCGGAGAGCAGGACGGCCGCGCCCTCCTTGCGGGAGCGGATCTTCGGGGTCACTGAAGCCATGCGGCGGCGTCCTTGGCGTGGTAGGTGATCACGATGTCGGCCCCGGCGCGGCGGATGGCCGTGAGGGTCTCCAGCACGATGGCGCGCTCGTCGACGTGGCCGGCGGCGGCAGCGGCCTTGACCATCGCATACTCGCCGCTGACGTTGTACGCGCAGACCGGCATGCGCGTCGCGTCCTTCACGCGCCGGATCACGTCGAGGTAGGGCAGCGCCGGCTTGACCATGATCACGTCGGCGCCCTCCTCCACGTCGAGCAGCGCCTCGCGCACGGCCTCGTCGCCGTTGCCGGGATCCATCTGGTAGGCGCGGCGGTCGCCGAACGCCGGGGTGGAGTCGGCGGCCTCGCGGAACGGGCCGTAGTAGGCGCTGGCGAACTTCGCCGAGTAGGCGACGATGGGCGTGTCGGTGAGGCCGTCGCCGTCCAGCGCGGTGCGGATGGCGCGCACGCGGCCGTCCATCATGTCGCTGGGCGCGACGAGGTCGGCGCCCGCGCGTGCCTGCGAGAGCGCCGTGCGGGCGATCAGCTCGACGCTCGAGTCGTTGTCGACCGTCAGGCCGTGCGGACCCTCGCGCAGCAGGCCGCAGTGGCCGTGGTCGGTGTACTCGCACAGGCACACGTCGGTCATGACGAGCAGGTCCGGGTGGGCGGCCTTGATCGCGCGCGTGGCGAGCTGCACGATGCCCTCGTCGTCCCACGCGCCTGTGCCCTCGGCGTCCTTGTCCGCCGGGATGCCGAACAGCAGGACGCCGGGGATCCCGAGCTCCTTGGCGCGGCCCGCCTCCTCGACGGCGTGGTCGATCGACAGGCGGTCGACGCCTGGCATCGCCTCGATCGGCGCGCGGCCGCCGTCGGTGTGGACGAACAGCGGCAGGATGAAGTCGGCCGGGCGCAGCGCCGTCTCACGCACGAGGTCGCGCAGGACCGCCGTCTGGCGGAGGCGGCGCAGGCGCGTCTCGGGGAAGGCCATGCCCGACAGCGTAGCCCTCGGGCCTCCGCCCAGCCCGCGATGCACCGCCCCTCAGGCACCCGGCCCGGGCTGGGCCGGCGGCCCCGCCGACGGCTCCGGGGGCGGCCACTCCTCGCGCGTGAGCGCGTAGAGGTCGTGGTCCTCCCACACCCCGGCGATGCGCAGGTAGCGCCGCGCGAGGCCCTCGTGGCGGAAGCCCACCTTCTCCACCACGCGGGCGGAGCGGCGATTGCGCGGCATGATCGCCGGCTGGACGCGGTGCAGCCCGGCGTGCTCGAAGGCGAAGCGGCAGGCCAGGCGGACCGCCGCGGTGGCATGCCCGCGGCTGTTGGACGCCTCGTCGATCCAGTAGCCCAGCGTGCAGTTCTGCCACGGCCCGCGCACGACGTTGGAGAGCGCGATGCGGCCGACGAGGCGGTCGCGCGCATCCTCACCGCTGCCGCCGTGGCCGTCGCTCGCCACCACGGCGAACGCGTAGCCGGTGCCGGTCGACCAGGCCTCGGCGTCGAGGGTGATCTCGCGCGACTGCGCCGAGCGCGTGAAGAAGGTGTCCTCGCGGTCGGCCTCGAACGGCGCCATGAAGTCCCGATTGGCCAGGCGCAGGGCGAGCAGCGCGTCCAGGTCGGCGCGCCCGAACGGGCGGATCGCGGTCGCCTCGTGCTCGAGCCGGACGCGCGGGACGGCCATCATCCCGCGACCCCCGAGGGGTGCGACGTCAGCCCGGCCAGGCCGGGGCGGCTCACCCCCTCCGCACGGACGCTCACCGGCGGGAGGCTAGCCTGCGCGGCCGCTCCTCGTCAGGATCGGGCGGCTCCGCGTCCGGGTCCTCCAGCGGCCCGGTCGGCAGCGTCGTCCCCCACGGCTCGAGCACCAGATGGCGCCGGAGGTAGTCCCCGGTCTCCCGCGCGATGGCGGCGAGCGG
>JAXDGY010000200.1:0-5995 GCA_034664785.1 Solirubrobacteraceae bacterium | reverse complement strand
CCGGCTTCATGGCCGCCTGGGGAACCGGGCGAAGTCAGGCGAGCGCTTCTCCTTGTAGGCGTCGCGACCCTCGTGCGCCTCGTCGCTCTCGTAGAAGAGCAGGTTCGTGTCGTGCGCCAGCTGCTGGATGCCGGCGAGGCCGTCCTCCTCGGCGTGGAAGCTCGCCTTCAGCAATCGCAGCGCGAAGGGGGAGAGGGCGAGCATCTCGTGACACCACGCCACGGTCTCCTCCTCGAGCCGGTCGAGCGGCACGACGGTGTTGACCATGTGCATCTCGCGGGCCTCCTCGGCGCCGTACTGGCGGCAGAGGAACCAGATCTCCTTGGCCTTCTTGGGCCCGACGAGGCGGGAGAGCAGGCTCGCGCCGTAGCCGCCGTCGAAGCTCCCGACCTTCGGGCCGACCTGCCCGAAGCGCGCGTTGTCGGCCGCGATCGTGAGGTCGCAGACGAGGTGCAGGACGTGGCCGCCGCCGATCGCGTAGCCCGCGACCATCGCCACCACCGGCTTGGGCAGGCGGCGGATCTGCAGATGCAGGTCCGTGACGTGGAAGCGGCCGACGGTGGCGCCGCCGGCTATGTAGCCGGTGTCGCCGCGGACGCGCTGGTCGCCGCCCGAGCAGAACGCCAGCGGGCCCTCGCCGGTGAGGATGACGACGCCGACCTCGGTGTCCTCGCGGGCGCGGTCGAGGGCCTCGGAGACCTCGACCAGCGTCTGGGGGCGGAACGCGTTGCGGACCTCGGGGCGGTCGATGGTGATCTTCGCGATGCCGTCGTCGCTGAGCTCGTAGCGGATGTCCTCGTACTCGCCGTCCGGCCTCCAGGTCACTGACATGGAGGCGCAGGGTACTTTGGGAGCGATGCGCGTCGACGCCTGGCTCCCGCGCGCGGCGCGCGCCCACCCCGGCCGTGCGGCCGTCAACGAGCTGACCTACGCCCAACTCGACGCCGCGGTCGAGCGCGCGGCCCGCGTGCTGCACGCCCGCGGCGCCGGTCCCGGCCGCCGCGTCGCCCTGGCCCTGCCGCCGGGCGAGGCGTTCGCCGTCGCGCTGCACGCCACGCAGCGGGTCGGGGCCCTGGCGGTCCCCGTGGACCTGCGGCTGACGCCCGAGGAGCGCCCGGCGGGCGACGTGACGGTGAGCGAGGACGAGCCGCTGGAGGGCGGCGACGAGCTGCCGCCGGCCCCCGCGGCGGGCGCGCACGAGCTCGGCGAGCCCGCGATCCTCGTGCACACGTCGGGGACGACCAGCGCCCCGAAGCCCGTCCCGCTCACCTACGGCAACTGGCTGTGGAGCGCCCTGGGCTCGGGCGTCGCGCTCGGCGTCCACCCGCAGGAGCGCTGGCTCTCGGCGCTCCCGCTCAGCCACGTCGGCGGGCTGTCGATCCTCATGCGCAGCGCGATCTGCGGGACCACCGCCCTCGTGCACGAGCGCTTCGAGACCGATCGCGTGCTGCATGCCCTGCGCCACGACGGCGTGACGGTCGTCTCGCTGGTCCCCACGACGCTGGCGCGGCTGCTCGACGCCGGCCTGGCGCAGCCGCCGGCGCTGCGCTGCGCGCTGATCGGCGGCGGGCCTGTCCCGCCCGAGCTGCTGCGCCGCGCCCGCCGCGCCGGCGTCCCTGTCGCCCAGACCTACGGCCTCAGCGAGGCCTGCTCACAGGTGACCACCGCCCGCCCCGGGGACGAGCAGCCCGATGCCGGGCCCCCGCTGTTCTGCACCCGCGTCCGGACGGCCGCGGACGGTGAGATCGAGGTCGCCGGCCCGACCCTCGCGACCTCAGGGCCGGACGGCTGGCTCGCAACCGGCGACCTCGGGAAGCTCGACGGGGAGGGGCGCCTGCGGGTCACCGGCCGCAAGGCCGACACGATCGTCACCGGCGGCGAGAACGTCGCGCCGACCGAGGTCGAGGCCGTCCTCGCCGAGCACCCCGCGGTCGCCGAGGCGGCCGTTCACGCCCGGCCGGACCCGGACTGGGGCGAGGCCGTCGTGGCGACCGTCGTGCTGCGCGACGGGATGCGGGCGCAGCCGGCGGACCTGATCGCGCACTGCGCCGCCCGCCTGGCGCGTTTCAAGGTGCCCAAGCAGGTCGGCTTCGCCCGCGAGCTGCCCCGGACGCGCTCGGGCAAGCTGCTGCGCCGCGCGCTGTAGCGTCAGGCCGATGGACGATCCCGAGGAGTTCCGCGCCGCCAGCCGCGACCACTGGGAGGCCGCGGCGCGCGGCTGGTCGGCCCGCCGCGAGGCCTTCCAGGCCGCCGCCGCGCCGGTGTCGGCGTGGCTCGTCGACGCCGTGCAGCCCCAGCCGGGCCAGACGATCCTCGAGCTGGCCGCGGGGCCGGGCGACACCGGCCTGCTCGCCGCGGAGCTCGTCCGGCCCCACGGCAAGCTCATCCTCACCGACGGCGCCGAGGCGATGGTCGAGGTCGCGCGCGCCCGCACCGAGGAGCTCGGGCTGACCGACGTGGTCGAGACCCGGCCGATGGAGCTCGAGTGGATCGATCTGCCCACCGCGTCGGTGGACGCCGCCCTGTGCCGCTGGGGCTACATGCTGCTCGCCGACCCCGAGGCCGCGCTGCGCGAGACCCGCCGCGTGCTGCGCCCGGGTGGCCACGTCGCGCTGTCGGCCTGGGCCGCGCCCGAGGCCAACCCGTGGTCCATGGGCCGTCTGCTCCTCGACCAGGGCGTGGTGGAGCCCCGCGACCCCGCCGAGCCGGGTCCCTTCGCGCTGGCGGACCCCGACCGCATCCGCGAGCTGCTCCAGGACGCGGGCTTCGACGAGATCGTCCTCGACGCCGTCGACTTCGCCTTCACGGCGCCGGACGCCGACGGCTGGTGGGAGCACCAGCTCGACTGCTCGCCGACGCTCGCGGAGTCCGTCCGCGACCTCAGCCCCGCCGACCACTACCGCCTGCGCGACGCCGTCGACGCGTTCCTGACGCGCTTCGCGCAGCCCGACGGCTCGCTGCGCATCCCGGCCAGGACGCTGACGGCGTCCGCGACCGCCTAGCATCACCGGCCTCATGTTCTACGACGACGACGCAGACCTCAGCCTCCTCGACGGCAAGACCGTGGCCATCATCGGCTTCGGCTCGCAGGGGCACGCCCACTCCCAGAACCTCAAGGACTCGGGCGTGGACGTCGTCGTAGGCCTGCGCGAGGACTCCTCCTCGGTCCAGGCCGCGCGGGACGCCGGGCTCGAGGTCCTCCCGGTCGCGGACGCCGCGAGCCGCGGCGACATCGTGATGATCCTCGTCCCCGACGAGCTGCACCGCCAGGTCTACGAGCAGGACGTCGCCGACGGCATCGCTCCCGGCAACGTGCTGCTCTTCGGCCACGGGTTCTCGGTCCTCTACGACGAGGTCCAGCCGCCCGCGGGCGTGGACGTCGCGCTCGTGGCCCCCAAGGGCCCCGGCCACCTGGTCCGCCGTCAGTACCTCGAGGGCTCCGGCGTCCCGGGCCTGATCGCGATCGAGCAGGACGCCAGCGGCAACGCCAAGGCGATCGCCCTGGCCTATGCCAAGGGCATCGGCTGCACGCGCGGCGGCGTCATCGAGACGACGTTCAAGGACGAGACCGAGACCGACCTCTTCGGCGAGCAGGCCGTGCTCTGCGGTGGCGCCTCGGAGCTGGTCCAGGCCGGGTTCGACACGCTCGTCGAGGCCGGCTACTCGCCCGAGATGGCCTACTTCGAGTGCCTGCACGAGCTCAAGCTCATCGTGGACCTCATGTACGAGAAGGGCCTGGCGGGGATGCGCTACTCCATCTCCAACACCGCGGAGTACGGCGACTACACGCGCGGCAAGCGCGTCATCACCGACGAGACCCGGGCGGCGATGAAGCAGATTCTCACGGAGATCCAGTCGGGCGACTTCGCCCGCGAGTGGATCGCGGAGAACCGCGCCGGCCAGGAGCACTTCAAGCGCATGCGCGCTGAGCAGGCCGACGGCCAGGTCGAGCACGTCGGCAAGGAGCTGCGGGCGAACATGGACTGGATCAACCCGGACTTCTAGGTCCGCGCGGGCCGGGTGTGGTGCGCTGACGCACCACGCGCGGCCTTGCATTCGCCTCCGCGGCGGTGGCAGCATGCGACCCGCTGTCGCGCCGGGCTCCCCCGCCGGGCGCTTCACCTCGAAGCAGGGAGGCTCCATGCTGCATCCCCTCCGTCGACAGGCCTGGGTCACCGGGCTCGTCGCCCTCGCCGCGCTGACCGGCGCCACGGCATCGGCCTCGGCGGCCGACACCCTGGTCAGCGTCGGCAGTCCGGTCGGGCCGTTCTCGCAGAACAAGCAGAACGAGCCCGCCGTCGCGATCGACCCGGCGCACCCGAACGTCGTCGCCGCGGGCTCCAACGACGAGATCGACATGGAGGCCTGCAACGCGGGCACCGACACCACGTGCCCGTTCACCGATGGCGTCGGCGTCTCGGGCATCTACTTCTCGCGCACCTCGGGCAGCACCTGGACGCAGCCCACCTACCGGGGCCTGACCGGCCGCGGCTGCCTGGGGACCGTGGGCGACACCGACCCGGGGTGCACCCCGACGCCCGGGCCCATCGGCACGCTGCCGGGCTACGACGCGGCGGGCCTCGTCTCCGACGGGGATCCGGCCCTGGCCTGGGGCCCGGTGCGCGGCAGCGACGGGAAGTTCTCGTGGGCCAACGGGTCGCGGCTGTACTACGCGAACCTCGCCTCGGCGCTTCCCGGGGCGTCTCCCTTCAAGGGCTCCGAGGCGATCGCGGTCTCCCACACCGACGACGTCGGCGCGAGCTGGAGCGCGCCCGCCATCGCCAGTCGCCAGAGCGGCGCGCAGTTCTCCGACAAGGAGCAGGTGTGGGCCGACAACGCCGCCTCGAGCCGCTTCTTCGGCAACGTCTACGTCTGCTACGCCTCCTTCCGCGGGAACGGCAACGGCTTCACCAACCAGCCGCTGGACGTGCTGACCTCGCGTGACGGCGGGACGTCGTGGACCCAGAAGCAGGTGACGCCGGCGACGAACAACACGACCAGCCGCAACGGCTTCGGCCGCTCGGGCTGCACCGTGCGGACGGACTCGACCGGCAAGGTCTACGTGTTCGTCTACCAGTTCGCCGCGAGCGCCACGGGCGCCGCGGCGGGCCAGATCCAGATGATCACCTCCGACGACGGGGGCTCGCACTGGAACCGCCCGGTCAACCTGGCCACCGCCTACGACACGTGCAACTACGTCGAGGCGTCGATCGGGCGGTGCGTCGAGGACGGCGTCGGCGGCGCCCGCAGCGACCTGTCGCCCGCGCCGTCGGTCGACATCGCCAACGGGGCCCCCAACGGGACGGACGCGACGAACCGCATCGTGCTCAGCTATGTCGACGGGCGGGCCGGTCTGAACCACGAGCAGGTGCTCTTCTCCACCTCGGGCTCCGGCGGGACGTCGTTCACGCCGCCGGTCCCCGTCCAGCAGGGCACCGATCGCGGGTACTACTCCGCGCCGGCGATCTCGCCCGACGGCAAGCACGTGTGGCTCGTCTACAACGCGTTCACGACCCCGTTCCGGACGAGTGCGGTGGGCCCGGGCAACGACCGGCAGCTCATCGGCGTCGTGCGCCACGCCCCGGTGACGGCCTCGGGCGTGGGCGCGTTCACGACGGTCAACCGCGGTGCGACGGGCGACGCCCGCGGCTCCGCGCAGAACGACCTGGCCGCCGAGTTCCTCGGCGACTACGTCTACGCCGCGGCGACCCGGACCTACGGGACCGGCGTCTGGAACGACATGCGCCGCGGCGCGTCCTGCGACGCCGTCGACCGCTACCGCCAGGGGCTCCACGACCAGGCGATCGCCACGGGCGCGCAGACCGCGGAGCCCGAGGAGCCCCGTGGCGCGGACGACGGTGCCGCCGCGCCCGCGCCCGCCGCGGCGGTGCAGCCGCCGGCCGTGCAGCAGGTCTGCCCGGCCGCGTTCGGCAACTCGGACATCTACGGCGGCAGCTGGCTGAACCCGTAGATCCGGCAGGGTCGTGGGGGCGCA
>JAXDGY010000199.1:0-9736 GCA_034664785.1 Solirubrobacteraceae bacterium | reverse complement strand
ACCGGGCGCTGCTGACCGCGCGCCGCGAGCTGGGCGGGCCGATCGAGGACCTGCGCGCGCAGGACGGCGTGCTCTCCTTCCGCCGGGACGCCCATCGCGTCGCGGTGAACACCACCTCGCAGGCGCGCCCGTCGCCGCACAGCGGCAGGGTCGTCGTGGCCACGCACGCCGCTGCGGCCAACGGCGACCTGCCGGGCGGGGCAGCGGTCCTGCTCACGGTCTGACGCCCCGTCCAAGGGACCCCACAGACGTTGTTTCGCTTGTGGCAATGAGGGCATGCTCATCCCCGCATGCGTCTGGTCACCGCGTCGTTGTCCACCGTCATCGTCGTCCTCGCCCTTGCGGCCTGCGGCGGGAGCTCGTCGTCGGGCAAGACGGCGACGATCAACGTGTGGGCGGGCACCCAGCCCGGCGGCTCCTTCCAGGACGCGGCCAAGCAGTGCAGCGCGTCCTCCAACGGCGCCTACACGATCAAGTTCAACGCCCTGGCCAACAACCCGGACGCCCAGCGCCAGTCGCTCGTGCGCCGCCTGGCCGCCAAGGACTCCTCGATCGACATCGTCGGCATGGACGTCGTGTGGACCGCCGAGTTCGCGGAGGCCGGCTGGATCAAGCCGTTCCCGACCGCCGTCGCCGATCGCGTGCGGACCGGCATGCTCCAGGGCCCGGTCCAGACGGCCACCTACAAGGGCAGGCTCTACGGCGCCCCGGGCAACTCCAACACCCAGCTGCTCTGGTACCGCAAGGACCTCGTCAGCCGGCCCGCGGACACCTGGGACGGCCTGATCAAGCAGGCCAGCGCGCTCCCGAAGGCCGGGCGGTTCGAGATCGCCGGCGCGGCCGCGGAGAACACGACCGTCTGGTTCAACGCGCTCGTCGCCTCGGCGGGCGGCAAGATCCTCAGCGGCCCGCGCACCCCGAACTTCGGCCCGCCCGTGCAGGAGGCCGTCCGGGTGATGGGCGAGCTCGCCGACTCCAAGGCCGCCGACCCGTCGCTGGCCCAGCAGAAGGAGGACCAGAACCGCCTGGCCTTCCAGAGCGGCCAGGCCGCCTTCATGGTCAACTGGCCCTTCGTCTACCCGTCGATCAAGACCGCGGCCGAGGGGGGCGACAAGACCGCCAAGCAGGTCCTCGACAACCTCGGATGGATGCCCTACCCGCGGGTGAACGCCAACGAGCCGGCCAAGGGCCCGATCGGCGGCTTCAACTGGGGCGTCTCGTCCTACGGCAAGCACAAGGCGCAGGCCTTCGCGGCCGCCGCGTGCCTGGCCAGCGCACGCTCGCAGAAGATCTACCTGGACAAGGACGGCCTGGCGCCGACGATCTCGGCGATCTACGACGACAAGAAGACCCAGGGGATCTATCCCTTCTACGGGCTGATCCGCAAGGGCCTCGAGACCGGCGCGCCGCGGCCGTCCACGCCCGCCTACTCCGACGTGTCGCTGGCGATCTACTCCACGCTGTCGCCGACGAGCAACGCGGCCAAGCCGAATGCGCTCGACGAGCTGCGCAAGAACATCAAGACCGCGCTGAGCCCGAAGGGAGTCCTGTGAGCACGAGCGCGTCGGCTGCCGGCCCCGTCGCCACGCGCGGCACCGAAGGCGCCGCAGCTGAGTCCGGCCCGCCCAAGCGCAAGGCCCTGACCGAGCGCGCGCGCGCCGAGCGCAAGCTCGGATGGATGCTCGTCGCTCCCGCGGCGCTCGTGATGATCGCGGTGACGGGCTATCCGATCCTCTACGCGATCTACCTCAGCCTGCAGCGCTCGGACCTGCGCTTCCCCAACGACACCGCGTTCGTGGGGCTCTCGAACTACATCGCGATCCTGGGCTCGTCGCGCTGGTGGACCGACCTGTTCCACACCGTGCTGCTGACGGCGATCACCGTCAGCATCGAGCTCGTGCTGGGCATGATGCTCGCGCTCGTGATGCACCGCGCGATCTTCGGCCGCGGGCTCGTGCGGACCACGGCGCTGATCCCCTACGGGATCGTCACGGTGGTGGCCGCGTTCGCCTGGCGGCTGGCGTTCTCCCAGGCGGAGGGCGGCTTCGTCCCCAAGGCCCTCGGCCTGTCCACCGACCCGCTGAACTCGACGATCGGCATCTGGATCACGGCGATCCTCGCCGAGGTGTGGAAGACGACGCCGTTCATGGCGCTGCTGCTGCTCGCGGGCCTGGCGCTCGTCTCCGACGAGCTGCACGAGGCCGCGAAGGTGGACGGCGCCACCGCCTGGCAGCGGTTCTGGCGCATCACCGTGCCGCTGATGAAACCGGCGATCCTCGTCGCCCTGCTGTTCCGGACGCTCGACGCCTTCCGGATCTTCGACACCGTCTTCATCCTGTCCAACAGCGGGGTGAACCGGAACGTGGAGACCGTCAGCGTCCTGAGCTACAACACGCTGCTGACACGGCTGAACCTCGGGCTCGGCTCGGCGCTCAGCGTCCTGGTCTTCGTCTGCGTGGCCCTGCTCGCCGCGGTCTACATCGCGCTGCTGGGCAAGGACACGATCGCCTCGGGCACGGGAGCCGAGTAGATGCGCGACATCAACCCCCGGCGGCTCGCGGGCTGGACCACGGCCAACACGCTGATCGTCGTGGTGGCGCTGTTCCCGGTGCTGTGGCTCATCTCGCTCTCGCTGAAGGACCCCACGACGGTCGCCGACGGGCGTCTGCTGCCCGCGAAGTGGACCTTCGACAACTACAACGGGATCTTCGACCAGTCGATCTTCACCGACGCGCTGCGCAACTCGCTGGGGATCGCGGCCATCGCGACGGTGATCGCCGTCGTCCTGGCGGCGTTCGCCGCCTACGCGATCGCGCGCCTGGAGTTCCCGGGCAAGCGCGTCGTGCTGCTGGCCTCGCTGGCCATCGCGATGTTCCCGCCGATCAGCGTCGTCGGGCCGCTGTACGACCTGTGGCGCAACATCGGCCTCTACGACACCTGGCCCGGGCTGATCATCCCGTACATGACCTTCGCGCTGCCGCTCGCGATCTTCGTGATGAGCTCGTTCTTCCGGGAGATCCCGTGGGAGCTCGAGCAGGCCGCCCAGGTCGACGGCGCCACGCCGATGCAGGCCTTCCAGAAGGTCATCCTGCCGCTGGCCGCGCCCGGCTTCTTCACCACCGCGATCCTGGTCTTCATCTTCGCCTGGAACGACTTCGTCTTCGCCCAGTCGCTGACGTCGACCTCGGCGGCGCAGACGGTGCCCGCGGCGATCGCGTCGTTCCCCGGTGCCTCGCAGTTCACCGCACCGACGGGCTCGATCGCGGCGGCCGCCGTCATCGTGACGATCCCGATCGTCATCCTCGTCCTGTTCTTCCAGCGGCGCATCGTGGCGGGCCTCACCGCCGGCGCTGTGAAGGGGTGATCCAGCAGTCATGGCCGGAATCCAGCTTCGCGACGTCACCAAGCGCTACGACGACGGCTTCGAGGCCGTCAAGCACATGGACCTCGACATCGCCGACGGCGAGTTCGTGATCCTGGTGGGGCCCTCGGGCTGCGGGAAGTCGACGGCCCTGCGGATGATCGCCGGCCTGGAGGACATCTCCGACGGCGAGCTGCTGATCGACGACCAGGTGGTCAACGACAAGGCCCCGAAGGACCGCGACATCGCGATGGTCTTCCAGAACTACGCGCTCTACCCGCACATGACCGTGCGCGAGAACATGGGCTTCGCGCTGAAGCTGGCCAAGGCCGACGCGTCGGAGATCGACCGCAAGGTCTCCGACGCCGCCAAGATCCTGGACTTGGAGCAGCACCTCGACCGCAAGCCCGCGAACCTCTCCGGCGGGCAGCGTCAGCGCGTGGCGATGGGCCGGGCGATCGTGCGCGACCCGAAGGTGTTCCTGATGGACGAGCCGCTCTCCAACCTGGACGCGAAGCTGCGGGTGCAGATGCGGACCGAGGTCTCGCGCATCCAGCGGCGGCTCGGAACCACCATGGTCTACGTCACGCACGACCAGACCGAGGCGATGACGCTCGGCGACCGCGTCGCGGTCATGCGCAGCGGCGTGCTGCAGCAGGTCGACACGCCCAAGGAGCTCTACGAGCATCCGGTCAACCTCTTCGTCGCGGGCTTCATCGGCTCGCCGGCGATGAACTTCTTCCCTGCGGAGATCTCGGCCGACCGCGTGCGGCTCCCCATGGGGGAGGTGCCGCTGCCCGCCCACCTGCGCGGGGCGGCGGGCAAGGCCACGCACGTGATCGCCGGCGTGCGCCCCGAGGACTTCGAGGACGCGAGCCTGATCGGCGAGGCCCATCGCGGCACGGGCCAGGAGTTCGACGCAGAGATCGAGCTCACGGAGTCGCTGGGCTCGGAGATCTACGCCTACTTCCGCGTGGAGGGCGGCGCGGCCCAGTCCGACGAGCTGCGGGAGATCGCGGCGGACGCCGGCCTGGCCGACGTCCCCAGCGCGGCCGACGAGGCCGGCCAGGTCGTGGCGCGCCTGAGCCCGGAGAGCCCGGTCCGGTCGGGGAACAAGAGCCGCCTCTGGCTGGACACCGAGAAGCTGCACCTCTTCGACGCCGAGTCGGGCCGCGCGCTGGGCGAGCACGCGGCCGGCAGCGAGGCCGCCGGGAACACCGGGAACGCCCCGGACGCCCCGCCGACCCGGGACCCGGCCACGCCCGGGCTGGGCTAGCGGGCTAGCGCTTCCGCTCGTCTCGGACGCGGGCGAGGATGTCCTCGCTCCAGTCGTGCGTGAACATGAGGCGGTAGCGGTCGCAGCCGACGTCGAGGTAGGCGTCGGCGTCCGTGGCGCCCGGCTGCTGGAGGTCGGCGTCCTTGATCATCTGGACGACGGGTACGAACTCGTGCTCGTACCACGTGCGCGCGGCCGTCTCGCGGTCCATGAAGTCCCCCCGGTCCTGCATCGCGCGGAAGGTCCACGCCTCGACGCCCTCGGCCAGGTCGCCGTAGCGCCAGGGGTCGGTCAGCCGGACGTGGTCGCGCGCCTCGCGGGGGAGGGGGACCCGCTCGCGGAAGAGCCGCTCGTGGCTCTTCTGCGGCAGGTCGGAGAGGCGGAGGGAGCGCTCGGCGCCCACGCGCGTGACCACCTCGGTGACCGACGCGTCGATCGTGTCGCGCCCGAGCGCGCGGGCGACCGAGACGCGGTGGTGGCCGTCGCGCACGAAGTGGACGTCCCCGACGCGGTAGACGGAGATCGGCGGCAGCGGCTCGCCGCGGCGCATCGCGTTGGCGATCCGCTCCCAGCGCGTGCGCACCCGTGAGGTCGTCGGGCGGAAGGCGCGGTCGAAGCCGCCGCCGGCCCGGTCGACGGTCCCCACGATGGAGTCCAGCGGGATGCTCTGCACCCCGACGTAGTGCTGCTCCACCCGGCCGAGGGCGGCGACGACCTCCTCGAAGGGCAGGATCACGTCGACGTCGCGGGTCGAGCGCTCGAAGCGCCGGCTCAGGCGCCGCAGCGCCTCGCGGCGCCGGGCCCGCAGGAAGTCGTCCTGGGCGTCGGCCGTGGGGAATCCGGTGGCCCTCGGAGGCACCCGGCCAGTGTCCCATGTCACGGGCCGGACACGAGATGTGCCGCGGTGGACAACCATGGCGCCCGAGGTCCGACAGGCTGTCGCTGCCGCGCCGAACCGGCGCCGACTAGGGTGCGCGCCCTGCATCATCGGATTGGGGAGAGGACACACTGTGGAATCAGCTTCGATCGCCCCTGAGCGGGGTGGCGCCGCAGCGCCGCCGGACGGGTCCGAGCCCGGTGGCAAGGGCCTGAAGTCCGGCGCGATCGGCTACGTCTCGAACATCGTCATCGGGGTCGCCTCGACGGCGCCGGGCTACTCGCTGGCCGCGACGCTCGGCTTCATCGTGGCCGTGCCTGGGATCGGCCTCGGGGCGCCGGCGGTGCTCCTCGTCTCGTTCCTCCCGATGCTGTTCATCGCCTTCGCCTACAGCTACATGAACCGGGCGGACCCCGACTGCGGCACGACGTTCGCCTGGGTCACGCGTGGCCTCGGGCCGCAGTTCGGCTGGGTCGCCGGCTGGGCGATCGTGGCCGCCGACATCATCGTCATGGCGAGCCTCGCGCAGATCGCCGGCATCTACTCGTTCCTGCTGTTCGGATGGCAGTCCGCCGCGGACTCGACCGTCGCCGTGACGGTCGTCGGCGTCGCCTGGATCGCGCTGATGACCTACATCTGCGTCATCGGGATCGAGCTCAACGCGAAGACGCAGCGCTGGCTGCTCACCGCGGAGATCCTCACGCTCGCGCTGTTCGCCGTCGTGGCGATCGTGAAGGTCTACGTCGACAGCCCCGCCGGCTCGGTGGACCCGTCGCTGACGTGGCTGAACCCGTTCCACATCTCGAGCTTCAACGCGATGATCGACGGGGTGCTGCTCGGCATCTTCATCTACTGGGGATGGGACTCGGGGGTCGCGGTCAACGAGGAGTCCGAGGACAGCGCCACGGGTCCGGGCAAGGCCGCGGTCGTGTCGACGATCCTGCTCGTGCTGATCTACGTGGTGGTCTCGTTCGCGGCGCAGGCCTACGGCGGCGAGAAGCTGCTGACCGACAACGCCGACGACGTGCTCAGCGTGCTCGGCACCAAGGTGTTCGGCTCGCCGCTGGACAAGCTGCTGATCATCGCGGTGCTGTCCTCGGCCGCGGCCTCGACGCAGACCACGATCCTGCCGACCGCGCGGACGACGCTGTCGATGGCCCGCTGGCGCGCGCTGCCGAAGGCCTTCGGCCAGGTGAGCCCGCGCCACCAGACCCCGACGGTGTCGACGATCGCGATGGGCGCGGTCTCGGCGGTGTGGTTCCTCGGGATCAACCTGCTCAGCCAGAACGTCCTCGGCGACTCGGTGACGGCGATCGGCTTCCTCATCGCCTTCTACTACGGCATCACGGGCCTGGCGTGCATCGTCTACTACCGCCACGCGATCACCCGCAACGCGAAGGCCTTCTTCTTCGCCGGCGTCCTGCCGCTGCTGGGCTTCCTCACGTTGGCCTACGTGTTCGTCCGGGCCTACATCGACTACGGCACCAAGGGCTACGCCCAGGACTACAACTACTCGCCGCCATGGCTCGGGATCGAGGTGCCGATCTGGATCGGGATCGGGTCGCTGGTCCTCGGCTTCGTCCTGATGGTGATCGCCTGGGCCTCGGACAAGCACGGCTTCTTCAAGCGCCGCTGGGAGACCGCGCCGCCCGACGCGCTCGACCGCCCGCCCGTGACCACCGCGATCGCCCCCGAGTAGGCTCGCGCGCACCATGCGCGCCGTCGTCCTCACCCGTCCCGGCCCGTATGACGTCCTGCAGGTCCAGGAGCGCCCGGCGCCCGCGGTGGCGCCGGGTCGCGTGCGCATCGAGGTCGCGGCCGCGGGCGTGAACTTCGCGGACGTCATGGCGCGGCTCGGGCTCTACCCGGACGCGCCGCCGACGCCCTGCGTGCTGGGCTACGAGGTCGCCGGGACGGTGGCCGAGGTGGGGGAGGGCGTCACGGCGACGGCGGTCGGCGACCGGGTCGTCGCCGGCACCCGCTTCGGCGGCTACGCGGAGCAGGTCGTCGTCCCCGAAGGCGACGTCGTCGCCCTGCCCGACGGCCTGTCCTTCGAGCAGGGCGCGGCGCTCCCGGTCAACTACGCGACGGCCTGGGCCGGCCTGCTGGGCTACGGCAGCCTGCGCGCGGGCGAGCGCGTCCTGGTTCACGCGGCCGCGGGAGGCGTCGGCATCGCCGCGACCCAGCTGGCCAAGGCGGCGGGCGCGGAGGTGTGGGGGACGGCGTCGCCGTCCAAGCACGAGGCGATCCGCGGGTTCGGCGTCGACCGCCCGCTGGACTACACGCGCAAGGGCTGGCACCGCGGCCTGCCCCGGTTCGACATCGTGCTCGACGCCCTCGGCGGCACGTCGCTCGCGCGCAGCTACGGCCTGCTACGGCCGGGCGGGCGCCTGGTGGCCTTCGGCGCCTCGTCGCTCGTCCGGGGCGAGAAGCGCGACCTGCTGCGCGCCGCGCCCCACGCGCTGCGGATGCTGCGCGGCTTCGACCTGATCAAGCAGATGAGCGCGTCGAAGACCGTGATCGGCCTCAACGTCCTCACGCTGTGGGACGACCGGGGCACGCTGGAGCCGTGGATCGCCCCGCTGCGCGCGGGCCTGGCCGACAAGACGATCCGCCCCGTCGTGGCCGGGACGTTCCCGTTCGAGCAGGCCGGCGAGGCGCACCGCATGATCACCGAGCGGCGCAACGTGGGCAAAGTCGTGCTCATCCCCTAAGATCGGCGGCGGACATGTCGTTCCGGCCCGCTCTCCGACTTCTGCTCCTCCCCCGCTAGGGGGAGCATCTGCGCGTGGCGGCCGCCTGAAGCCGCGAGACGAAGACCGGAGACGACCACCAGCCGAGAAAGGCAACGACATGACCCCTGACCCCGACCCGAACCGGGTCCTGATCTTCGACACGACGCTCCGCGACGGCGAGCAGTCGCCGGGGATCTCACTCAACACCGCAGAGAAGCTGGAGATCGCCGAGGCGCTCGCGCGCCTGGGCGTCGACATCATCGAGGCCGGCTTCCCGATCGCCTCGCCCGGCGACTTCGAGGCCGTGCAGGGCATCGCCCGCAAGGTCGAGGGGCCCGTGATCGCCGGCCTCGCCCGGGCCAACCCGACGGACATCGACCGGGCGTGGGAGGCGATCAAGGACAGCGTGCGTCCGCGAATCCACACGTTCATCTCCACGTCGGACATCCACATCGAGCACCAGCTGCGCTGCACGCGCGAGGACGTCAAGGGCCTCGCGCGCGCGTCCGTCGCCCAGGCCCGCGCGCTGTGCGAGGACGTCGAGTTCTCGCCGATGGACGCCACCCGCGCCGACGTGGACTTCACCGCCGAGGTCGTCGCCATCGCCGTCGAGGAGGGCGCGACGACGATCAACATCGCCGACACCGTCGGCTACGCGCTGCCGGAGGAGTACGCGCGGTACCTCACGCGCCTCTACGAGCTGGTGCCCGCCCTGCGCGACCTCACACTCTCCGTCCACTGCCACGACGACCTGGGCCTCGCGGTCGCCAACTCGTTCGCCGGCGTGCTGGCCGGCGCGCGGCAGGTGGAGGGCGCCATCAACGGCATCGGCGAGCGCGCGGGCAACGCGTCGCTCGAGGAGTTCGTGATGCTGCTGCACACCCGCGGCGCCGCCGTGGGCCTGCACTGCGACATCACCACGACGGAGATCGCCCGCACGAGCCGGCTGGTCTCGCGCCTGACGGGCTACGCCGTGGCGCCCAACAAGGCGATCGTCGGGCGCAACGCGTTCGCCCACGAGTCCGGCATCCACCAGGACGGCGTCCTGAAGGAGCGCTCGACCTACGAGATCATGGACGCGCGGACGGTCGGGCTGGACGCCAACTCGCTGGTGCTCGGCAAGCACTCGGGCCGCGCAGCGCTGAAGGCCGCCCTCGAGGACCTGGGCCACCCGCTCGACGGCGCGACGCTCAACGCCGCGTTCAAGCGCTTCAAGGAGATCGCGGACAAGAAGAAGCAGGTCACCGCGATGGACCTCGAGGCGCTCGTGACCGACGAGCTCCGCGAGGAGCTCGCGGGCTTCGTCCTGGACTGGTTCGACGTCGAGGCCTCCTCGCGGCGCCCGCCGCACGCGCGGGTGGGCGTCACGACGCCCGACGGCCGTCAGGTCGAGGGCGCGTTCACCGGCGACGGCCCGGTCGACGCGGTGTTCCGCGCCATCAACGCGGCGACGGGGATCGACGCCCGGCTGCGCGAGTTCCGCGTCG
>JAXDGY010000198.1:0-25204 GCA_034664785.1 Solirubrobacteraceae bacterium | reverse complement strand
GGGCCCGCACACCCGGCGGGCCCGGCGCCCGTGGCACGCCTGGCCCGACCGGTCTCCCGGGTCCCGCTACCGGCGAGTTCAGGCGGCGTGGTGCGGCATGTGGAGCGCGCCACGCTGCTTCGCGACGCCGAGCCCGCCGGCGATGCCGAGGGCGGTGAAGGCGCCCGCGACGATCAGCCACGTCGAGTCCAGGCCGCCGTCGCTGTTGGACTGCTGCGGCGACGCGGCCGGGACGCTCTGCATCGAGATCGCGTCCGGCACGTGGTGGCCGACGATCGTGTGCGGCTGGGAAGCCGTCTGCGGCGACGCGGCGGACGGGAGCGCCTCGTCGGCCGGACGCGCCAGGGCCACGGGGGCGCCGGCAAGCGTCAGCGCCGCGGTGACCGCGGCGGTTCGGCGAAGGATGCGGGTGCTGCGAGCGGGCATTGCGGGACTCCTTCGTGGTGCGCGGTGGCCATCCATGGCTGGTGCGCGGTGGATGGGCAGTGCCAGCAAGCTAGGCGCGCCCGGCGGCGCGGACCGCGACCCTGGTCACGCCCGCTGCGGTAATCGGCACACCCGCGGGTTGCCCTCGGCGACGGGCGGGGCGATGATCGCCGCGTGGCATCGATCGAGGCGCATCGGGCGAGCGTCATGGCGTCGCTCAGGAGCTCCTACGGCGACGGGCTGCTGACCACCCGGACGCTCGAGCTGCGCCTCGAAGCGGCGCTGCGGGCCGGGACGTCCTCGGCGCTCGACGCGTCGGTGTGGGACCTCCCGCGCGGCCGCCCGGTCGTCCGCCGCGCCGTGCAGCGGGCGCGCTGGTCCGCCGACGTCGCGCTGGGCCGGGTCGGCGAGCCCGAGGCCACGCGGCTGGTGGACCTGCGGCCGTTCGGCAACAGCCCGTCGTGCCGGCTCGTCCTGGGCCGCTCGCGCTCCTGCGAGGTCACGCTGGGCGAGTGCGCGTCGGTCTCCCGGCGGCACGCCGAGCTCTCGCTGCGGGCGGGGACGTGGACGCTGCGGGACCTCGGGTCCCGCAACGGGACGTGGCTCGGGGCCCGCCGCATCGAGGTCGCCGTGCTGGACCCGGTCGTCCCGCTGCGCCTGGGCGGGCTGGAGGTGCGCTGGACCGGGCTGTGACCGGGCCCCGTCTGACGGCTTCCTACCCCAGGACGAGCGGCACGGCGGCGTCCGGCGTCGCCACCCGGAACGAGAAGGACTCCTCGAGGTAGAGGTGCACGGCCTCCGCGTCGTGGTGGTCGTAGCCCACGGACAGGTCCTGCCCGGACTCGAAGAGGAAGTCGCCGCCGCGCAGGCTGACCACGACCGCGCCGGACAGGCCCGGGGCCCAGACGAGCGGCCCGCCGGTGATCTTGCGCAGGTGGTCGAACAGCGGGTAGCCGCCCCGCTCGGTGGTCTCGATGACCCCCGTGTAGCACTCCGGGCTGAGCCCGAGGCCATAGGGGCCGGCGATGCCGGCCGACAGCAGCATCTGCACGGCCCGCGCGACGTGGGTGGGGTAGTGGTCGAAGGTGTCCACGCCCAGCGAGACCGGCGTGTGGCTCGACGCCGCTGCCAGCCCTTCGATCCCTGCCGACTCGAGCCCGTGGAAGACGGCGAGGTTCTCGGCCACGGCGATCCGTTGTGCTGCGGCGTCGAGGGCGTCGAAGTCGACGTCGACGGCGCCCCGGTCGAGGTCGCGCAGCTCGGACCGCGAGACCGCGAACGGCGCCCGCAGCTCGATCAGCGGCAGGACGCGTCGCTGCTGCGCCGTGACGCCCGTGACGGGCTCCCCGCCGAGGTCCCCGACACGCCCGAGACTGCTCGCCGAGTGCTCCCAGCCCAGGGGGCCGGCGAAGTCGACGAGCTTGCGGGCGGCCAGCGCCGGCGTCAGCCGCTCGCGGGCCTCCAGGTCGATTTCGCGCCAGGCGGCGTCGGTCACGGGCGCCTGGTCCCGCAGGAGGTGGCTCACAGCCCTGCTCCGCGCAGCGACCCGATGCCGAGCCAGCCGTCGCCGGACGGCGCCGAGCCGAACGCCGGCCCGTCGCCCTCCTCGACGTCCTCGCCGGCCTCGGCCTCGGCGCTCTCGCCGTGCTGGACGATGTCCCCGCCCTGGAAGAGCACGCCCTGGGCGATCTCGCGCCACACGGGCGTGTGGCGCAGCAGGTACTCGAGATCCATCGAGAAGTGCTTGAACTCCTCCCCCTGCGCGTCGCGCATCACCGCGCGGGCCTCGGGATCCGGCTCGACGGCGAGCCGCTGCTCGTACCAGCCGATCGCCTCCGCCTCTTCGGTGAGCGATGCGCACATGCGAGCGAAGCTGCGGGTCTGAGGCGGCAACTCGTCCGGCGGCTCGTGGTACTGGTCGAAGCCCATGGCGCTCCTCCAAGTTCGGCGGCGTACATCGATCTTTACCATGCCGCCGTCCCCCGGAACCGATGGCTGTTGCTCGGCTTCGCCGCGTCACCGCCCGTCCGGGCGATCTGCGGGCCGACGACGATCGTCTCCGGAGGACTGCGGGGCGGAAGGATGTGGTCGACATGGCAAGAAGATTGGATATCTAATCCTTAGACGTCGAATGCATGTCGCGGGCGAGGACGTCACGGCACGGGCCGGCAGCTTCCTGCGCGTCGACGTCGGCGTGGAGCGCTCCGCCGCCGCCGCCGCCGCGGACACGACCGTCCTGGTGGTCGGCGGTCGCCCCGGCGCCGCGCTGCCGGCGTCGCCGTTCGAGCACTGGTATGCCGCGCAGCCCGCCTACCTGGCGGGCGACTACGCCCAGGCGTTCGCGATCGCGTCGGCCGGGCTCGCCGACCATCCCGGCCACGGTGCCCTCGACTACCAGCTCGCCTGCTACCTGGCCCTGGGCGGCGACCGCGAGGCCGCGGCCGAGCGGCTGCAGGTCGCCTTCGCGGCCGATGCGCGCACCCGCGCGTGGGCGCAGGACGACCCCGACCTCGACGGGGTGGCGCGCTGAGGCACCCGCGGCGGGACCTCACGCATCCGCAGCGGCGGCCCGATGCTGCTGGGGGCTCATGCCGCGGACGCGCTTGAACGCCGTGCTGAGCGCGAACGGGCTGCCGTAGCCGACCCGGTGGGCCACGGAGCCGACGGTGGCCCCGGGCTCGCGCAGCAGGTCGGCGGCGAGCGCGATCCGCCAGCCCGTGAGGAACGTCATCGGCGGCTCGCCGACGAGCGCGTTGAACCGGCGGGCGAGCGCCGCGCGCGAGACGCCCGTGGCATCGGCGAGGGCGGCCACGGTCCACGGACGCGCCGGGTCGTGGTGGAGCATCCGCAGGGCGGGGCCGACGACCGGATCGGCGTGCGCGCGGTACCAGCCTGGGGCCTCGGCCTCGGGCCGCGCGAACCACGCGCGCAGGACGGCGATCAGCAGCAGGTCGAGCAGCCGGTCGAGCACCGCCTCCTGCCCAGGCTCGTCCTTGACGATCTCGGCGGCGAGCAGCGGGATCAGCGGGCTGTCCCAGGCGTCGTCCGCGACGACGAGCAGCGCGGGGAGCGCCCGGAGCAGGCGCCCGCTCACCTCGCCGTCCATCTGGTAGGTCCCGGTGAGCATCATCGTCGCGCCGTCCGGGCTGTTGCCCCAGGTGCGCACGCCGAGGTCCGTCATCTCGGCGAGCTCGTCGCCCTCGGGCGTGGTGCAGCGCTGCCCCGGGTGGATGACCGCCTGCGGCGGCGTGGCCGGGTCGTCGGCGACCGTGTAGGGCTCGGGACCGCGGAGGACGGCGACGTCGCCGGGACCGAGCCGCACCGGATCCCCCGCGTCGCGGAGGATCGACGCCTCGCCGCGCACCATGGCCACCAGCGTCAGGGGCGCCTCGTCCTGGATGCGCAACGACCAGGGCGGGTCCATGACCGAGCGCAGGAGGAACGCCTCCCGCGCTCTTGGTCCGTCGAGGAGCCCAGCGACCGAGTCCATGCGCGCACCCTAGACGCTCGCGCATGCTTTCGCGCATCTGAGCTATGGACCGTCTCGCTCGACTGGTCTTCACTGCTCGACATGAGCAACCACGAGCAGGAGACCACGCTGGTGCTGGGCGGCACCGGCAAGACCGGCCGCCGGGTGGCGGCCCGGCTGCAGGAGCGCGGAGCGCCGGCCCGGATCGGCTCGCGGGCCGGCGTCCCGGCGTTCGACTGGGAGGACCGCACGACCTGGGAGCCGGCGCTCGAGGGGGTGACGGCCGCCTACGTGTCCTTCTTCCCCGACCTCGCGGTCCCCGGCGCGGCGGACGCGGTCGGCGCGTTCGCCGAGCTCGCGGTCGACCGCGGCGTCCGGCGGCTCGTCCTCCTCTCCGGTCGCGGCGAGGAGGAGGCCCAGCGCGCCGAGCGCACGGTGCAGCAGGTGGCCGCCGACTGCACGATCGTGCGCTGCAGCTGGTTCAGCCAGAACTTCAGCGAGAGCTTCCTGCGTGAGGCGGTGCTCGCCGGGGAGGTCGCGCTGCCGGTCGACGGCGTGCCCGAGCCGTTCGTCGACGCCGACGACATCGCCGACGTCGCCGTGGCGGCGCTCACCGAGCCGGGACACGCGGGCCGGCTCTACGAGCTGACCGGCCCGCGGCTGCTGACGTTCGGTGAGGCCGTGCAGGAGATCGCCGAGGCGTCCGGGCGCGCGGTGCGGTTCGTCACGATCACCGAGCAGCAGTGGACGGGCGCGATGGCCGAGGAGGGCGTGCCGGACGACCTCGCAGGGCTGATGCGCTACCTCTTCACCGAGGTGCTGGACGGCCGCAACGCCCACCTCGCCGACGGCGTCCAGCGCGCCCTCGGGCGCGCTCCGCGGGACTTCCGGGACTACGCACGGCAGGCCACCGGCTCCGGCGCCTGGGAGCCGGGACGATGAGCGCGCGGCCACGCGTCGTCCCCGGTGAGACGCTCGAGAACCCGGTCACGGGCGAGCGCTTCACCTTCACCCACACCGCGGCGAGCACCGGCGGCGAGCTGCTCGCCTTCGACTTCGCCCTGCGGCCCGGCGGCGCCGTCCCGATCGCCCACGTGCACCCGATCCAGACCGAGCGCTTCCACGTGATCACGGGGCGCATGCGCTTCCGGATCGGCCTGCGCACGCGCGTCGCCGGCCCGGGCGACGTCGTGGAGGTCGCGCCGGGCGTCGCGCATGCGTTCGCCAACGCGGGCCAGGACGAGGCGCGGGTGCGCGTCGAGGTGCGGCCGGCGCTGGCCATGGAGGCCATGCTCGCCGATGTCGTCGCGTTGGCCCGCGCGGGGCGGATGACGCGCCGCGGCCTCCCCCGCAGCCCGCTGGACCTCGCCCTGCTCGCTCGCACCTACGACCGTGAGGCGCACGCGCCCCTGGTCGGCCTCGCGGTGCAGCGGCTGCTGCTCGCCCCGCTCGTGCTCGCCGCGCGCCACCGCCGCGGCCGGTCCGCGGCCGGGCGCAGCTCACCAGGCCAGCGGCCTGCCGTCGCGGAAGAAGCCGCCGGTCGGCCCGTCGTCGGGCAGGGTCACGCCCCAGACGACCGAGGCCGCGCCGGCGGCGACCGGCCGCCCGCCCCCGCCGCCCATGTCGGTCGCCGTCCAGCCGGGGCAGACGGCGTTGACCAGGACGCCGGCGGACCGCAGCTCGGCGGCCAGCGTGCGGGTCAGCGCGTTCAGCGCCGCCTTGGTGACGTGGTAGGCCGGGGTGCCCGCCGCCATGTCGGCCAGCGAGCCCCCGCCGCTCGACACGTTCACGATGCGGCCTCGCGCGCTCCTCAGCAGCGGCAGGAAGGCGAGCGTGGTGCGCCAGGCGCCGAAGAGGTTCGTCTCCATCGCTTCGTGGACGACCCCGAGATCGGCGCGTTCCGCGCGGGCACCCGTGTCGTAGTGGATGGCCGCGTTGTTGACCAGGGCGTCGCAGCGGCCGAACCGCTCGGCGACCATGGACGCCGCGGCCCGCACGGCGGCGTCGTCGGAGACGTCGAGCCGGCAGGGGACGACGTCCGTCCCCGCACCGATGCTCGCCGCCGCTCGGCGCCCCTTGCCGAGATCGCGCGAGCCGAGCACCACCGCGTACCCCAGGCCCGCGAGCTGGCGGCAGACCTCCAGCCCGATGCCGCGATTGGCGCCCGTCACGACGGCCACTGGCCGGTGCTCGCTCATGCGCCGCAGATCATGACGCCGGGCCACGGCGACGCGGGCGTCAGGGGACGGCCGGCAGCTCGACGGTGACGACGAGGCCCTCGCCCGGGGCGACGAGCCGCAGCGCGCCGCCGTGGGCGTGCGTGACCGAGTCGACGATCGAGAGCCCCAGCCCCGAGCCCCCGGCGCCGCGCGTGCGCTCGCCGCCGAGGCGGCGGAACGGCGTCATCAGGCCGGGCGCGTCGGCCGGGGCGATCGACGGTCCGCCGTTGGCCACGACCAGCGCCGCAAGGCCGTCCCGGGCCTCGGTGGTGATCGAGATCCAGCCGCCGTCGACGTTGTGGCGCACGGCGTTCTGGACGAGGTTGGCGACGAGCCGCTCGAGCAGCGCGCGATCGCCCGTCGTGGGCGCCGCGTCAAGGTCGGCCTCCACGCGCAGGTCCCGCGCCACCACCTCGGACGCCACCTCGTCCAGCGCCGCGCGGCACAGCGTCGCGAGGTCGACCCGGGTGCGCTCGAGGTCGCCGCGGTCGCTGCGCGCCAGCGTCAGCAGCGCCTCGATCAGCCGCTCGCTGCGCTGCGACGCGCCGCGCACGACCTCCGCCATGGCGACCAGCCGGTCGGCTGTGGGCGCGCTGCTCTGCAGCGCCACGTCGACCTCGGTGCGGATGATCGCCAGCGGCGTCCGCAGCTCGTGCGACGCGTTGGCGACGAAGCTGCGCTGGCTGTCGAAGGCGTCGTCGAGCCGGGCGAGCATGGTGTCGAACGTGTCCGCGAGCTCCTTGAGCTCGTCCTCCGGCCCACGCAGCGCGATCCGCTCGTGCAGGTTCTCCTGCGAGACGCGGCGGGCCGTCGCG
This sequence comes from Solirubrobacteraceae bacterium, assembly GCA_034664785.1. GTDB lineage: Bacteria > Actinomycetota > Thermoleophilia > Solirubrobacterales > Solirubrobacteraceae > Paraconexibacter. Next base: position 18,275 of record JAXDGY010000198.1, on the reverse strand, counting down.
GTGATGTCGCTCAGCGGGCGCAGCGCTCGCCCGGCGAGCAGCCATCCCAGGCCCGCCGAGACGGCCGCCGAGGCTGCCAGCGCCAGCAGGAAGCCGTCCTCGAGATGGTCGAGCGTCGCGAGTCGCAGCTCCCTGCGGGTCTCCTCGATGATGGCGTCACGGGCGCGGTCGTCGCTGTCCGACGCGCCCGCGCCGAGCTGCCGGACGACCGCCTGGCGCGCCTGCGCCGAGTCGGACAGGAGGCTGTTGCGCACCAGGACATAGCTCGAGCCGAGCAGCAGCGCGCCGCCGAGGAGGAAGGCCGCCGTGTACAGCGCGGCGAGCCGCAGCCGCACGGTGGGCCGCGGCCGGCGCCTCATGGGATGCGGTAGCCGAAGCCGCGGACCGTCTCGATGACCGGTGGCTCGCCGAGCTTGCGCCGCAGCGTCATGACGACCATCCGCATGGCGGTGGAGAACGGGTCGGCGTGCTCGTCCCAGGCGCGGACGAGCAGCTCCTCGTGGCTGACCACGCCGCCGCCGGCCTCCAGCAGGACGCGCAGGACGTTCAGCTCCTTGGGGGTCAGGCCCAGGTCGCGGCCGCCGCGGCGCGCCTCGCGGCGCAGCGGGTCGAGGGTCAGCTCGCCGCGCTCGAGCACGGGCGAGGCGGGCGGGCCGCCGCGACGCGCCAGCGCGGTGATGCGGGCGACGAGCTCGCCGAAGTCGAAGGGCTTGCGCAGGTAGTCGTCGGCGCCGAGCGCGAAGCCGTCGACGACCTCGCTGGAGGCCGTCAGCATGAGGATCCGCGGCCGTTCCGCACGGGCCACGATGCGCCGGCAGACGTCGTCGCCGCTGACGCCGGGCAGGTCGCGGTCGAGGACGACCACGTCGTAGTCGTAGACGCCGAGCTTGAGCAGCGCGTCGGAGCCGTCGGCGGCGACGTCGACCGCCATGCTCCACTCGCGCAGACCCCGGGCGACGGCGTCGGCGAGGTCAGCCTCGTCCTCGACGAGCAGCAACCGCATGGCAGCGGCCGAGTGTAGCCGTGGGGGTGCTGACCGGAATCTGACGGTCCCCCACGTAGCCTCGGCGCCCGTGTCCGAGCTGGCCTACGAACGCCGACCCCTGCCCCGCCGCGTCGACGGCGTCGGCGCGGGAGACCTCTGGCTGCTGTTCATCGCCAACGCGGTGGTCGTCTGCGCGCTGTGGGCGCGCGGCGGCGCCTTCGACGGGATCGGCGATCCGGGCACGGCGCTGACCAGCCTCGGTCGCGTGACCGGCCTGCTGGGCAGCTACCTCGCGCTCGTGCAGATCCTGCTGCTCGTCCGCGTGCGCTGGCTCGAGCGCCTGGCGGGCTTCGACGTGCTGGCGGTCTGGCATCGGCGCAACGGCAAGCTGTGCCTGCTGCTGCTCCTCGCGCACACGGTCCTCATCACGATCGGCTACGCGCTTTCGGGCCGGACGACGATCCTGCACGAGGTCTCCAAGCTGCTGTCGAGCTACGACGACATGATCACCGCGACGGTCGGCATGGGCCTGCTCGTCGTCGTGGTCGTGACGTCGCTCGTCATCGTCCGCCGCCGGCTCCCCTACGAGGTCTGGTACGCCGTCCACCTCGCGACCTACGCCGCCATCGCGCTCGCCTTCGCGCACCAGCTCTCCAACGGCGGCGACTTCGCGTCGGACACCGTCGCGCGGGATTACTGGATCGCGCTGTACGTCGTCACGCTGGCCGCGATCGTCGCCTTCCGGCTGCTGGTGCCGCTGTGGCAGGCGCTGTGGCACCGGATGCGCGTCGAGGCCGTCGTCTCCGAGGGACCGGGGGTCGTCTCACTGGTGATCTCGGGACGGCACCTGCACCAGATGGGCGCGCGCGCAGGGCAGTTCTTCCTGTGGCGGTTCCTCACCCGCGACGGCTGGTGGCAGTCGCACCCGTTCTCGCTCTCGGCCCCTCCCACGAGCGACCGGATGCGCGTGACGGTCAAGAGCCTGGGCGACTTCAGCGCGCGCGCCGCGGCCCTGAGGCCCGGCACGCGCGTCGTCGCGGAGGGGCCGTTCGGCACGCTGACCGAGGCGGTCCGCACACGCCGGCGCATCCTGCTCCTCGCCGGCGGCATCGGCATCACGCCGCTCCGCGCGCTGTTCGAGGACCTGCCCGCCGGGCCCGGTGAGCTCACGCTCCTGTACCGGGCCGTCGACGAGCCGGACCTCGTCTTCGAGGCCGAGCTCGACGCGCTCGCCGCAGAGCGCGGCGCGGTGGTGCACTACGTGCTGGGCGATCATCGCGACCCCGCCAACCGGGTGCTGCTGGGCCCCGCCCACCTCCGCGGCCTGGTACCCGACGTCAGCGCGCGCGACGTCTACGTCTGCGGGCCCCCCGCGATGATCGACGTGGCCGAGCAGACGCTGCGGCGGCTGCGCGTGCCGCGCCACCAGATCCACGTCGAGCGCTTCGCCTTCTGAGGATGGACCGCCCGCTCCCCCTCCCCCGCGCGATCACCGTCGTCGTCGTGACCGTCGCGGCGCTGGCGCTGGTCCTGAGCTTCCGCGTCGTCCCGCACATCCAGAAGGGGCGCCTCGCCGCCGTGCGGCCCGCGGGGCGGTCCGCCCCTGCGCCCGCCGCGCCGGCGCCGGCGCCATCCAAGCACGCCACCACGAACGCCTCGGCGGCGGTGACGCGCCGGGTGACCGGGTCCCCCATCGACACGCAGTACGGCATCGTGCAGGTCCGGGTCACGATGCGGGGTCGCCGGATCGTCTCGATCGCCAACGTCGCGCTGCCGTTCGATCGCGGCCGTTCGGTGGAGATCAGCCAGATCGCCGGGCCGCTGCTGCGCTCCGAGGCGCTGCAGGCCCAGAGCGCGAGGATCGACGTCGTCTCCGGGGCGACGTACACGAGCAACGGCTACGCCCAGTCGCTGCAGTCCGCGCTGGACCGCGCCCATGCCTGACGTCCGCGAGGTCATGGGCACGGCCGTAGGGGTGGACGTGCGGTGGCACGGGCCGGATGCCGCCGCGGCGACGGAGGCCGTGTTCGCCTGGCTGCACCACGTCGACGCGACGTTCAGCACCTATCGCGCCGGCAGCGACGTGCGACGCCTCGAGCGCGGCGACGTCGCCCTCGCCGAGTGCTCGCCCGACGTCGCCCGCGTCCTCAGGCGCTGCGAGACGCTCCGCGCCGAGACGGGCGGCTGGTTCGACGTGCGCGCCCGCGGCCGGCTCGACCCGTCGGCGCTCGTGAAGGGCTGGTCGGTCGAGCGGGGCGCGCGGCTGCTCGACGAGCGCGGGATCCGCCGCTACTGCATCAACGCCGGCGGTGACGTCCGCGTCGGCGACGGGCCGGCCCCCGGGGAGGCCTGGCGCGTGGGGATCCGCCACCCCGGCGACGCGGCCGCCGTCGCGGCGGTGGTGGAGCTGCGCGACGGGGCCGTCGCGACGTCCGGCGCCTACGAGCGCGGTGCTCACGTCCTGGACCCGCACACCCGCCGGGCGCCGTCGGGCGTGCTCTCCACGACGGTCGTCGGGCCCGACCTCGGGACCGCGGACGCGTACTCGACCGCCGCGTTCGCGATGGGCCGCGAGGGCATCACGTGGCTGCTGGGCCTCCCGGGCTTCGCCGGGATGGCGATCCATGACGACGGGACGGTCGTGTCGACGCCCGGGTTCGACGCGCTGCGGGTGAGCTAGGCGCTAGGAGGCGACGGCCTGCGCGTCGACGCGATCGGCCGCGCCGCGCACGCCCTCGGCCTTCGCGCACGCCGCGCAGCAGAAGAACCGTCCGTCCGCCTCCTGGCCGTGCCCGATGACCGTGCAGCCGCAGTGCTCGCACCGGGGTGCGATGGCGTGGATCGCGCACTCGAAGCTGTCGAAGACGTGGTGCGCCCCGGCGACCACGATCTCCATCGTCTTGTCGTAGTCGTTGCCGCAGACCTCGCAACGTGCCATGGCTCATCAACCCCCGGTGCTCGCCGGTCGCGCCTTCCGATCGAGGCTACTCCCGCCCGGCGCCGCGGTCCACCGCTACCGCGTGAAGCAGTAGGAGTCGCTCGAGGCGTCTCCGCCCTGCAGCCGGGTCTGATGCACCCGCAGCCCACGGAAGTCGTCGCCGTGCGGGAAGAACCCCGGCTCCAGGGTCATGCCGCCGCGCTCGGTGTCGGCGTCGACGCGTGCCATCCACGCCCCCACGCCGTCCGGGTAGAACACCTCGTCCCACGACGCGTAGAGCGAGTTGGTGGCATAGACGCGCCTGCCGTCCCGGCTGATCTCCACCATCTGGGGCGCCCCAGCCGGCCGGAGGTCGGGAGCGGAGGGGTGCGGGGCGCGGCGGACGATGCCGCCGAGGCGCACCGACCCCGTCTGGATCGGGTTCCGCGGATCGCTGACGTCGTACTGCTTGAGCTCGCCGGTCCCCCAGCACGAGACGTACAGCCAGCGGTCGTCGACGGACAGGTCGATGTCGGTCACCAGCGGCGGCACCGCACCGAACGGCTGCAGCGCGGGCGGGAGCTCGGACGCGTCGGCGGGCTCGGCCGGGATCGTGATCACCTGCTCCACGGCCCACCGGTCGCCGTCCCGATGCCACATCCACACCGAGGCGGAGAGATCGGCGACGCTGATCACCACGCCGACGAAGCCCCAGGTCTTGGTCGGGTCGTGGGCCGGCCTCAGCTCGAGCACCATCTGGTGCTCGTCGCCCAGGTCGACGCGCTGGAGCAGGCGCCCCTCCGACAGGCTCCAGAAGTCGAGGTGGTGACCGAACCGCCGCCCCAGCAGGTCCTCCGGGTCGAGGCCGTGCTCGATCATTGACGGGCTCGCCCACTCCGACGTGATCGCGACGTCGTCCTTGAGGTGCCACCACACGTCGTACGCGAGCCGCTGGTCGCCGCGGTCGGTCTCCCACGCCCCGGTGACCTCGAAGGTGTCGTGGTCGATGAGCGCGATCCCTCCGGGGCCGTCGCTGCCGTCGGCGCCCCCGAGGTTGGACATGAAGATGCCCCCGGGCCCGCAGTGCACCGTGTGGGGACGGGAGTAGCCGGCCTTCGCCGCGAGCTCCTCGGCCGTGATGGTCCGCACCAGCTGCGGACGGCGCGGATCGGGCTTGGTGTCCAGGACGTAGGTGTCCGACGACCGGATGCCCGGGACGATCAGGTAGCGGCGCTCGAGCCCCCCGTCATGGCCGTGGCCCTCATGGCACAGCGCGCTGGAGCAGGCGTTCCACCCGAAGTGATGCAGCTCGTTGCCCGCGGTCGGCAGCTCCGACCAGCCGACCACCCGGCCGTAGGTGGACGCCGCCGGGTCGCAGTCGACCACCGCCATGGCGTCGCGCTCCCGGCCTGCCGGGTCGAACGCCGCGACATAGGCCAGCCGCTCCGGCGGCGCCGCCACGGCCGCTGCGGGCGACCGGTAGAACGTCGGGTCTGTCTGCGCGGACATCGGAACCCTCCGATCGTGGTGCTCGGTTCAGCGGAGTCTACGTCCGCCGAGGCGGCTCGACGAGGAGCTCGCCGGGCGTCTGGGAGAGTGTGTCCCATGACTGCAGGACGGTCGCGGACCCCGCTCGCCGTCGCCGGCGCCCTCACCGTGGCGGAGCTTGCGGTGGTGCTGCTGCGCCCGCGCTCGGGCGTGGTCGAGCCCCTCCCGGTCAGCGCGAGGACCTACTTCAGCCAGCCGGAGCTCGATCGCGCGCGCCGCTTCCGCCGCCCGCAGCTCGCGCTGCTCGCCGCGGGCCTGGCGGTCGAGGCCGGCGTGCTGGCGGCGCTCGTGCGCCGGCCACCGCGGCGCCTGCGCCAGGCAGCTCCCGGGTCGCTGCCGTCGACGGCGCTGGCCGGCACGCTCCTGTCACTCGGGCTCGAGCTCGCGACGCTGCCGCTGTCGGCCCTCGCCCGCAGGCGCTCGATCCGCGAGGGCCTGGCGACCGACACGTGGGCGCGCTGGGCGGGGGACCGGGCGAAGTCCTCCGCCATCGGGGCGGCGTTCGCGGGCGGCGGTGCGGCGCTCACGGTCGGGCTCATGGACCGCTCGCGCCGGCACTGGTGGCTGCCCGCCTCGGCGGGCGCGGTGCTCACCGCGACCGGGCTGTCCTACGCCGGCCCGCTGCTGCTCGACCCGCTGTTCAACCGGTTCACGGTCCTGCCGCAGGGGCGGTTGCGCGACGACGTCCTCGCGCTGGCGCGCCGCGCCGGCGTCGACGTCGGGGAGGTCTTCGAGGTCGACGCCAGCCGGCGCACGACGGCCGCCAACGCCTACGTCACCGGCCTGGGCCCGACCAAGCGCGTCGTGCTCTACGACACGCTGCTGGAGCACTTCGACGCGGACGAGACCCTGCTGGTGGTCGCCCACGAGCTGGCCCACGTGCGCCACCGCGACGTCGCGCGAGGGCTGCTGCTCCTCGCGCTGACCGCGCCGGCGAGCGCGTACGCCGTCGCGCGGCTCACGGAGCGGCTCGGCGACGGCCGGCCCGGTCCCGCGACCGTGCCCGCGCTGACGCTCGCCTTGGCGATCGTCACCGCCCCGGTCGGCGTGATCTCGCTCCAGCTCTCGCGCCGCGTGGAGGCGCGAGCCGACTGGTTCGCGCTGCAGGCCACGGGGACACCCGAAGCGGGCATCTCGTTCGAGCAGCGCATCACGATCCGCAACCTCGCCGACCCCGACCCGCCCGGCTGGCTGGCTGCGCTGCTGGGCACCCATCCGTCGACGGTGCAGCGGATCGGCATCGCCAAGGCCTACCAGCGCGACCGCGATGCCGGTCAGGTGACGCAAGCGGGATAGGCTCGGCGCGCATGGTGCCACGGGGCCTGCTCGCGACGACGCTGACGGCGACGTGCCTGGTGACGCCGGGCGTGGCCGACGCGCGCCGCACGCCCTCCCACGCGCAGCCGCGCGCCTTCGCCTCCTGCGCCGGGCTCGTCGACTACGCACGCCGGCACTTCGCGGTCACCGACGGAGTGGCGGCCCCCGCTGTCCGGCCGCTCGTCCCGCCCGGTCCGACCGGGATCGGCGTGAGCCAGGACGGCAGCATGCCGCCCGCCGTCGTCCCGGCGCAGAGCACCGCGGGGAGCGCCCCGAGCTTCTCGACGACGAACGCCCAGGAGCCCGGCGTCGACGAGCCGGACCTCGTCAAGACCGACGGGTCGACGATCTTCGCCGTCTCCGGCACGGCGCTCCACGCCGTCGCCGTCGACGCCGGCACACCACGCCTGGCCGGCTCGCTCCCGCTGCCGAGCCCGAGCGGCGCTCAGCTCCTGCTGCGCGGCAGCCGGCTGATCGTCATCTCCGCCGAGAGCACGGGGGTCCCGGTGCCGGCCGGGGTCCCGTCGGTCGCACCGAGCATCGCCGTCGGCGGCGGCGGGCGGACGCTGATCACCGAGATCGACGTCCACGACCCGGCGGCGATGAGGATCACGCGCACGATGGCGGTCGACGGCACGTACGTCGACGCGCGCCAGAACGGCGCGACGGCACGCGTGGTGATCTCCTCGAGCCCGCGGGCGGTCGCCGACGCGTCCGTGCGCGGGGCGCCGGCGGGCTGGGTCCCACGGCGGCGCTTCCGCTCCCGGCTGACCACGCGTCGCTACGTGCGGCCTGTCGCCGCCTGCTCGGCGATCGACCGGCCCGCGCAGTTCTCGGGCCTCGGGATGCTCACGATCCTCACGATCAACCTCGACCACGGGCTCTACCAGGCCGACGCCGACGCGCTGATGGGCGACGCGCAGGTCGTCTACGGCTCGCCGCGGAGCCTGTACGTGGCCACCCAGCGCTGGGTCGATCCGTCGACCCCCGTCGACCGGCTCCCGAGCACCCAGACGACGGCCATCCAGCGCTTCGACGCCTCCGACCCGGACCGCACCACGCTCGTCGCCAGTGGCGAGGTCCCGGGCTACCTGCTCAACCAGTTCTCGCTGTCCGAGGACCAGGGCCGCCTGCGGGTGGCGACGACGAGCCGGCCGATCTGGTGGAACGGCGTCCAGGCGCCTCCCGCGAGCCAGAGCTCGGTGACCGTCCTGGCCGACCAGGACGGCGCGCTGACGCCGGTCGGCAGCGTCTCCGGCCTGGGCGCCGGCCAGCAGATCTACTCCGTGCGCTTCCTCGCCGACAAGGCCTACGTCGTGACGTTCCGCCGGATCGACCCGCTGTACGTCGTCGACCTGAGCACGCCCACCCGGCCGAAGGTGGCCGGCGAGCTCGAGCTGGAGGGGTACTCGTCGTACCTGCACCCGGTCGGCGACGGGCTGCTGCTGGGCATCGGCACCGACGTCAACGCGTCCTCCAACCAGGCGCTGGGCACGCAGATCGAGCTCTTCGACGTCGGCGATCCCGGCGCACCGCGGCTCGTCCGGAAGGTCGGCCTCGGGCGCGGCTCCTCGTCGCAGGTGCAGTACGACCACCACGCGCTGCTGTTCTGGGCCCCGACCGGCCTGGCGGTGCTTCCCATCCAGGATCCCGGCTCGTCGCCCGCCTTCGCCGGGGCGATCGGCTACCGCGTCGACCGGTCCGGGATCGCCGAGGTCGGGCGGGTCGCGCACGACGCGATCAACGGCTTCGTCCCCGCCGTCGCCCGCTCGCTGGTCATCGGCGACCGTCTGTTCACGCTGTCGAGCGCGGGCGTGATGGCCAGCGGCCTGGATGATCTGGGCCGCAAGGCGTTCGTCGCGTTCGCGCAGCCGTGAACGGACTTCGCCCGGCCCCTCGTCGCCGGTGCTCCTGACCCTCCTCGCCCTCGCGGGCTGACGCTCAGCGCGAGGCGACGATCGCGTCCGCGGTGGCGAGGTCGAACGTCCCGTGGTCGGAGCCGAGTCCCCCGGCCACGAGCCCGGCGACGGCACAGCCCAGCGTCGCCGCGGCGCGACGGTCGCGGCCCAAGGCGAGCCCGCGCAGGAACCCGGCGGAGAAGGCGTCCCCGCAGCCCGTCGTGTCGACGACCTCCACGGGGAAGGCCGGGACCGCCAGCGCGCCGCTCGCGTCGACGAGGAGCGCGCCGTCGGCGCCGCACGTCACGACGACGCATCCCACCCCGCGGTCCAGCAGCGCCCGGCAGCCGGCCTCGAGATCCGTCGTCCCGGTCAGCCCGAGCACCTGCTCGTCGTTCGGGAGCAGGTGGTCGACATGGCCGAGCGCCGGCGCGATCCACTCCAGCATGCCGGGCTCGCCCGGGGCCAGGATGTCGGCGGACGTGGTCACGCCGAGCTCACGCGCACGGGAGAGGATCGTCGCGGCCGCCTCGCCCCCCATGAACTCCGGGCCACCGAGGTGCAGGTGCCCGGCTCGGCCGACGGCGTCCCAGTCCACGTCGTCAGGTCCGTAGGTCGCATTCGCGCCGACGACGTGGAAGGCCGGGCGCGACCCGTCCGGGCGGATCGGGAGGACGCTGGCAGAGGTCTGCACGCCGTCGCGGCGGACCAGCAGGGACGTGTCGACGCCGTCGCGCTGCAGCAGCGTGAGGAGCAGGTCGCCCAGGGGATCGGTGCCGACCGCCCCGGCGCTGCGGACCGTCGCGCCGAGCTTGGCGAGCACGAGCGCCGTGCCGCCGGCCGTGCCCGCGGGGGTCATGCGGATCTCCTCGACGAGCTGGCCGCCCTGGCCTTCCGGGATCGCCTCGACGGGGCGCACGAGCACGTCGAGCACGTGGACCCCCATGGCGACGACGGTCATCTCGCTGGTCATGCGTCTCCCTCGCGGCTGGGATGGGTCGTTCCGTAGTTGCGGGCGATCGCGACGTCGATCACGCCTTGGCGGGCCTTCTCGTCGAGCGCGCGCGGCGTCCCGATCGACGCGGCCCGCCAGTACACCGTGCTGGCCCACTCGAGCAGCTCGGTGGCGTGCACCGCGCCGTCGAGGTCGGCGCCGAACGCGATCGTCCCGTGGTTGGCCAGCAGTGCGGCGGTCCGGCCCTCGAGCGCCTCCAGCGCGGCAGCGGCGAGCTCCGGCGTGCCGAAGGTCTCATAGCGCGCCACGCGCACCGGGCCCCCGAGCAGCAGCATCTCGTAGTGCACGCACGGCAGCTCGTCGAGCACGCACGCGAGCGCGGTGGACACCGGGGCGTGGGTGTGGACGACCGCGCCGGCGCCGTAGCGGGAGTAGACGCCGAGATGCAGGTCGAGCTCGGAGGTCGGGGCGAGGTCGCCGGCCAGGACGCGTCCCTCGAGGTCGATCACCGTGACGTCGGCCGCACCGAGCGCCTCGAGCCGCGCACCGGTCGGCGTGATCGCCACCGCATCGCCCGCACGGACGCTGACGTTGCCCGCTGTGCCGCGGACCAGGCCGGCCTCCGCCAGGCGGCGGCACGCGGCGGCGACCCGATCGCGTTCCTCGAAGCAGACGAGATCTTGCATCGCCGGGATCGTACGGTTAACGTGAAAGCGAATTCAAGTTCGGGTCTCGTCGGACATGTCCGCCTCACCAGCCATCAGCCCCGAGCACCTCCGGCGCGTGCCCCAGCAGGCGCGCAGCCGCGAGAAGCTGCGCCGCGTCCTCGAGGCAGCCGACCGCCTGCTGGCCGACGAGGGCGCCTCCGGCCTGACGACCACGCGCGTGGCAGCGGCGGCCCGGATCTCGGTGGGCTCGCTCTACGCCTACCTCCCGGGCAAGGACGCGATCGTCGAAGCGCTGGCCCTCCACTACTGGGGCGAGTTCCAGCAGCGGGTCGATGCCGTTGCCGACGCACACGATCGCGAGCCGCTCGAGGATCCCGTCGACGCCGTGCTCGACGCGCTCGCCGCCGGCTTCCGCGCCCGTCCGGGGTTTCGCGCGCTGTGGTTCGGCGGGCTGCGCACCGAGCGCATCCGGGAGGTCACGCGTCCGGGAAGGATTGCCGTGGCGGCCACGGTCGAGCGCATGCTGGCCGTCCACCGGCCGGATTCCAGCGCCGCCGACCGCGGGGTGGTCGCCCGGATGGTCGTCGTCGCCGGCGACGGCCTCCTGCGCGAGGCCTTCCGCCTCGATCCCGACGGCGATCGCCAGCTGCTGGCGGAGGCCCGCGGGATGCTGGACGCCTACATCGGCGCCCGGCTCGGAGAGCGAGCGGCGTGACCGGTGTCCACCGGCGAGCCAGGCGGCGGAGCGAAGGCACCGCGTCGTGCTCTGGTTCCGGGGGATCACGCGCAAGACGCTCGGGCGTGGCCGGGCGCTTGCTCACGGTCTGGTGGTCGCGACTCACCAAGCTCACCGCGGCACGAGGCGATCCACTTCTCTGCGGTCTCCTGGTCTGCGCTTGCAGCGGGTCGGCGTTCAGCGCGCCGCCGGCGAGCGCGCAGTGCGCGAGCAGCGTCAACCTGGCCGGACGCACGTACCTGGGCACGGGTGCGGCACTCCGCAGAGCCCTTCCACCCGTCAACGGGCTTCGAGCGGTGGTGATCGGACCGTGCAACGACGCAGGAGCGCCGACCAGCCACGCCGGCGGCACCGCCGTACTGCGGACTCGCCGCGGCATTCCCGCCAGCGTCGCGCTGTTCGGGCCACGCGGCAGCCACATCATCTACCTCGCCGCCGACGCCCCGGTGATCCTCCAGGGTCACCCGCTCCATCGCTACCTCATCGGCTCGAGGCTCCGGCATCCACCGCCGCGGACCTGCCGGCACCACGCTCGCCTTCTGGGCGCCTGGACGATCTACGGCAGCTTCTCCGGACCCGCCGAGCGCACGCGCCTGACCCCGAGCACCGTCGTCCGTGGACGTGCGATCGATGGGTTGCCGCGCTTGGTGCCTGGGCGGCGCTACCGGATCGCCGGTGACGTGTGCGCCGGCCGGAACGTGGTGTACGCGACCTCCGTCACGCCCAGCCCGTGACCGCCTGAACGCCGCGCTCGCCTTCGGACGTTCGGGACAGAGCGGATGAGAGGTCCGTCCTTGGACGAACGGGTCACCATCAGTCGCCGGGCGTTTGTCATGATCGCGCCGACGTGCTCGCCGGGACCCAGACCACGACCCGTCGAGGTCGGCGTCGGCCGCCGAGCCAGCGTGAACGACCCTGCTCCCGCGCGCCCGGCGGAGGGCTGATCCCCGTCATCGCGGTCGCGCTGCTGCTGACCTTCCTGGCCGGCGCCCTGATCGCTCCGTCCGTCGGGCGCGCCGCCCCCCGGACCGTGGCCACCGTGCGCATCTCCGCGCCGCCGAAGAGCGCGATCGCCGGCACGGCGTTCAAGGCCACGGACCTCACGCGCAACCTCGGCCGTCGGCGTACGCGCCGCACGGTGACCGCCTATCTCGCCTCCAAGGACCGGCGCCCGAGCCGCGACGACGTCCTGCTCGGCAGCCGCACCGTGCGCCCGCTTCGGCCCGGCGGCAGCTCCCGGGCGTTGCGGCGCATCACGATCCCGGCCCGGACCCGTGGTGGCACGTACCGGCTCATCGCGTGCGCCGGCGCCGACGTCTCCAAGCGCCGCTATGACCGGGCGGCATGCAGCATCGCGCGCCGCCGGATCCGGATCCTCTCCGCCACACCGGCCAACACGGCCGCGCCGGGGGTCGCCGGCAGCCCGGCCGACGGCCAGTCCCTGGCCGCCCGTCAGGGGGCGTGGCGTGGCCTGGGGCGCCTGAGCTACGCGCACCAATGGCGCCGCTGTGACCGTACCGGCAAGCGCTGCGCCGACATCGCGGGCGCCACGGCGCCGACCTACGCGGTGACCTCGACCGACGTCGGCGCCACGATCCGCGTCGCCGTCACGGCCAGCAACGCGCTGGGCGCCGGCCAGGCGCAGTCGCCGCCGACCGGCGGCGTGCTGGCCGCGCCGCCCGCCGACACGGCGCCGCCGGTGATCTCCGGTCGTCCCGTCATCGGGGAGACCGTGACCGCCGCCTCGGGCACCTGGACCGGCACGCAGCCCATCGGCTACGGCTACCAGTGGCAGCGTTGCGACGGCTTCGGGGCGAACTGCACCAGCATCCCGGGAGCCGGGGACGCCGGCTACGCCGTGGCGGCCCAGGACGTGCCGGGCACGCTGCGGGTGACGGTCACCGCGTCGAATCAGGCGACGGCGGTGACCTCCACCTCCGATCCCGTGACCACCGGCGCGTTCATGAACCCCGTCTTCGCGGCCGCCGCGACGCCCGATCCGTTCGTGCTCGACGACGGCGGCCGGCACACCTCGTACTGGGAGTTCCACACGGGCAACAGGTTCCCCATCCTGCACTCCACGGACCTGCTGCACTGGACGCCGGCGGGAACGGCGTTCGCCGATCGTCCCGCGTGGGCGACCCAGCAGCCGGACTGGCATCCGTGGGCGCCCACCGTGCTGCAGCGCGAGCAGCCCTGCAACACCCCGGCGACCGGGCCCTGCTACGTCATGTACTTCACCGCCCTGGACCCATCCGGGACCAACTGCGTGGGCGTGGCGACGGCGTCGAGCCCGGGCGGCCCCTACGCCCCCGACCCGGAGCCGCTGAGCACGACGGGCACCAACGACCGGATCGGCTGCGGCGACGCGGCCGGCCGCGGCAACATCGATCCTTCGCCGTTCGTGGACGCCGACGGCACGCTCTACCTCTACGTGGCCACCGACCGTCCCGGCGGGGTCCTGAACCCCACGATCTCGGTGATCCCGCTGGCCACGGACGCGGTGCACGCCCTGGCAGGACCGACCGGGGGCCGCAAGGCGCTGCTGGCGGGCGACGCGACCGGCTGGGAGCACGACCCGAGCCTCGCGTGGCCGGTCGTCGAGGGGCCTGCCATGGTGCGGCGCATCGTCAACGGGTCCCCCCTCTACTACCTGCTCTACTCGGGTGGGAGCTACCGCGCCGCCTATGGGATGGGGTACGCGATCTCCGACTCGCCGACCGCCGGCTTCGAGGGTCACAAGCAGGGTCAGATCCTGCGCGAGTCCGCTGACGTGCTCAGCCCGGGAGGCGGCGACACGCCTGTCGTCGGCCCCAACGGCGCGACCTGGATGGTCTACCACGGACGTCAGGCACCCAGCTACGACACCATCCGATCGCTCCGCATCGACCGCTTCTCCTGGCAGCCCGGATCTCCCGACGTGCCCGTGATCGGCGGACCGACGAGCACCCCGCAGCCCTTCGCGCCCTAGGGGCGCCGGCGTCCGGTCACAGGAAGCACCGGCCCTCTCCGCGGTAGGTCGGGACCTCGTCGACGATCTCATGGCCTTGGAGCAGGTAGAGGCTGTTGAACCGCTCGCACAGCTCGCCGGCCTTCGTGTGCCGGAAGTAGACGTTGTCACCGACGCGTAGGCGGTCGGCGGCCTTTCCGCGCAGCGGGGTCTGGACCTCGCCCGTGCCCTCCATCGCGTCGAGCTTGAGGCCTTGCGGGAGATACGGCGTGGGCATGCGGTCCTTCGCCCCCGGGCCGGAGGCCAGATAGCCACCGCCGAGCGCGGTCACGATGCCGGGGCCGGGGCGCCGTGAGACCGGTTGGGCGAAGATCGCGGCCGGTTCGAGGCGGAAGCCCGAGTAGGTGTCGAACAGCGTCGGCGCGTAGAACCCCGACCCGGCGGTCGCCTCGGTCATCGCCGGCTCCGTCGCGACGCGTTCGAGGTCGCCGGTGCCGCCGGCGTTGACGAACTCAAGCGGCGCGACCTCCGAGACGGCTGCGACGGCGGCCGCGCGACGCTCGCGCAGCTCGGCGTACGACGCGCGCTGCATCCGCGCGATCACGAGGCTCTTCAGCGGGTTCCCGGCGATCTTGTCGCCCTGCCCGGCGATGTGGCCCTCGTAGGACATCATCCCGACGAGGGTCACCGTCGGGCGCGCGGCGATCGCCTCGGCCAGCCGCCGGGCCTGCTCGGGTGTGCGGACCGGCGTGCGCTTGGCGCCGATCTTCAGGCGCTCGCCCGCTGTCCAGAACGACGCATCGAAGTCGAGGCAGGTGCGGATGGGCGCGGCGACGTCGCCGACCGCCGACGCGATGAGGTCCAGATGCTCGCCGGAGTCGACCATCAGCACCGGCGCGCCGCCGGGATTCTCCGCGGTCAGCTCGCTGAGCTCGCGCAGGGCGGCACGGTCGGTGGAGGGATAGGCGACGACGAGATCGGTGAAGCCGTTGCGCGCCAGCCACAGCGTCTCGGGCAGCGTGAACGTCAGCAGGCCCTGGTAGCCGGCGTCGCGGTCGAGGATGGTGCGCAGCAGCGCCCGGCAGCGCAACGACTTGGACGCGACGCGGATCGGCTTCCCGGCGCTGCGTCGCAGCATGTCGGCCGAGTTGGACCACATCGCGTCGAGGTCGACGAACGCGAACGGCGCGTCGATGCCGGCGAACGCCGTCTCGTAGCGCTCCAGCCGCCTGGCGGGGGTGAGCATCAGGGCTGCACCGGCGCGCCGACGGGGCCGAGCACGCGTCGGGTGTAGTCGTTGCCGAACACGCCGTCGGGATCCAGACGCGCGCGCACGGCCTGGAAGCGGTCCCACCCCGGGTAGCGCTCGCGCAGCGTCGCGGCGGTCTGGGAGTGGCGCTTGCCCCAGTGCGGGCGCCCGCCGTAGGCCTCCATGATCTCCTCGAACCCACGAAAGAACGACTCGAACTCCATGCCGGCGTACTGATGGGCGGCGATGTAACACGTCTCGCGCTCATGCGCCGTCGACAGCAGGGCGTCGTCGCCGGCCGCGAAGCGCACCTCGAACGGGAAGAGGATCGGCAGCGCGCGGCGCTCGATCAGCGACAGCGCGCGCTCCAGCGCTTCGCGTGCGACAGCCCGCGGGATCGCGTACTCGGTCTCGGTGAAGCGCACCTGGCGGCGCGTCGCGTAGACCTTGTAGGCATGGTCCTGGACGCGCGCCTCGGACATCGCCGCCGCCATCGCCCGGTTCAGCCGCGGCACCTGGCTCGGGAAGCGCCGGCCGGCCCGGCAGAGCAGGTTGAGCAGGTGGTTCTCGACCAGCTGCTCCTGGATCGCGCGCTTCCAGTGCGCCGTCGGCACGGGCGCGGCGTCGCTGCGTGTCGTCGACCGCGTCATCGCCGTGCGCGTGTAGGGCCAGAGGAAGAACTCGAAGTGATCGTTGCCGTCGACGTGCTCGTCGAGACGGTCGAGCACGTCGGCCAGCGGGAGCGGCTGGTCGTGGCGCTCCAGGGTGTACAGCGGCACGCATTCGACGGTGACCTGCGACGCGATCCCCAGCGCGCCGAGCGACACGCGCGCCGCGAGCAGTGCCTCCGGGTCGGACTCATGGGTCACCTCGACGACGTCGCCCGACGCGGTCACCAGGCGCATGCCGACGACCCGCGTGGAGAGGTTGCCGAAGCGCGCGCCGGTCCCGTGCGTCGCCGTCGCCAGCGCGCCGGCGAGTGCCTGCGCGTCGATGTCGCCCTGGTTCTCGAGCGCCAGCCCGTGGCGCGCGTTCTGCGGCCCGAGGGCGTGCAGCGTGATGCCCGCCTGCACGGTCACCAGGCCGGACTCGGCGTCGGCGTCGACCACGCGCTGCATCCCCGAGGTGTCGACCAGCAGCCCGTCGGTGCACGCGATGTCGGTGAACGAGTGCCCGCTGCCCGCGGCACGCACGGGCAGACCGCGGGCTGCCGCCTGCGCGACGGTCTGCGCCAGCTCATCCTCGCTGGTCGGTCGCGCGATCTGCGACGGCGCGCAACGCTGATCGCCCGCCCAGTTCGTCCAGCTCTCGGTCATCGCCCTCCTCTCGCCGCCAATGGTGATGTCAGCGGCCGACCGACCGCTCAGTGCACCCGTCAGCCCCGTCCGGGCGGGAAGCCGACCTGGACGTCTGCGCCGTCGCTGCGGACGATGGTCGGGACGACTCCGGTGTTGCGGGTGTAGCGCATGAGCTCCGCCTTCCAGCCGGCATTCTGCGTCGCGTCGCGCTCCTCGATGGCCTCGCCGGCGGCCGCGAGGTGCTCGCGTGCGGCCTGGCAGTAGGGGCAGTCCGGCTTGACGTACATGACCGAGCTCACGCTGCTCAGTCTGGCACGGTCACGGCGCCGGCTCGCATGCTCTGAGCTACCGTGACCAGGCAGTTGATGCCCGAGCCATCGTCCTGCGAGCGGTGCGGTATCCAGTTCGGCTGCGGAGCGGCCGACGAAGGTTGCTGGTGCGCACGGCTCGCGGTGCCGCCGCCCGTGCGGCGCGAGCTGCTGCGGCGCTATCGGGCCTGCTTGTGTCCGACATGCCTGGGCGAGCTGGCCGCCGCCGGCGCCCCGCTCTCAGGCGCAGTGACGTCTCCCGCCGAGCGTGCGCTTGGTGCGTGCACCTCGAGCCAGGAGCGGACGATCTCCTCGCGCGTGGCGAACCAGACGGCGTCGAACCCGTTTGCGTAAGCGATGAACCGGTCGAGCGAGGGCGAGCGGCCCGGCCGTCCGATCACCGCTGAAGCTCGCAGACCGCGCCCTGCGTAACGAGGGGGAGGACGTCCGGGCGCCGCTGACCGAGGCGCTCGACCACGCACAGCAGGCGAAGGCCGAGCTGCGCGAGCTCGTCCACGGCATCCTTCCGGCGGTTCTGACCCAGCGTGGGTTGCGCGCCGGAGTGGACGCGCTGGCGTCCCGGACGCCGGTGCCGGTCGAGATCGACGCGTCCGTCGGCGGGCTCCCCACCGCGGTGGAGGCGACCGCCTACTTCGTCGCGGCCGCCATCCCGCTTCCCGGCTAGCTCCGACCTCCCCGCGACCGTAGCCCCGAAGCGTCCGTCCGGCGCTTGTCACCGGTCTCGGCGGCCAGCAGCACCGAGAAGCCGGCGAAGCGCACCTCACGTACGTCCCGCCCGAGGCAGTCCGTGGCTTCGACGCTGGGCTGCGGCCCGCTACAGAGCTGCTCGAACGCCTGCGCGACGCTCGTCAGGAACGCCGGCTCGACGGCGACCCGCCCGAAGTGGTGGACGAGCACCGACCGCACCTCGGGCCTCAGGTCGGCCAGGCGCCGGGTCGACACCGCGAACGCGGCGAGGTCGGAGTCCGGGAGCTGGGCGTAGATCGGACCCGTGTTGACGGTGTCGCCCGCGAACAGCAGCCCTGCATGCTCGTCGAGCAGCGAGATGCTGTCAGGCGAGTGGCCCGGGGTGTGCAGCACGGTCAGCGTGCGCCCACCGAGGTCGACCGTGTCGCCGTCGCGCAACGTGCGCGTCGAGCGACTGGCCGGGATCCGCCAGCTCGCGGGATCGAACTCCTCCGGGAACGGCCGCGGATCGCTGTCGGGGCTGAGCAGATGCAGGAACGCCCGATCCGTGCGGCGGTAGGCGTCCGCTGCCGCGATCAGCCGCCGGGTGTAGGCGAGGTAGTCGGCAAGCAGCGCGGACGGCGGCTCGTGCTCCAGAAGCGCCGCCCCGAGCTCGTGGATGGCGATCTCCTCGAACTCGTGGTTGCCGCCGATGTGATCGAAGTGCGCGTGCGTGTTGAGCACGCTCACCGGGCGGTC
>JAXDGY010000197.1:0-8374 GCA_034664785.1 Solirubrobacteraceae bacterium | reverse complement strand
GCACGAGCTCGGGCACGTCGTCGATCGCGCGCTCGTCCCGGCCACGACCGCCGCCACGCTCGACGCGGGCATCCCGCGGGGCTGGGGGTGCGACGACGGCGTCACCGGCACGTGCGCGACGACGGCGGAGCGCTTCGCGGAGAGCTTCTGGAAGTGGGCGAGCGGCGACATCGGGATCGGCATGTGGCTCGGCTACAAGGTGCCGCCGCCCGGGCCGTCGCTCGACGCGTGGGGCGCCCCGCTCGCCGCGCTGGGCGCGTCGGCCGATCGCCAGGCGGGCCGGGGTGACGCCCGGACCGCCACGAACCAGGGGCCGGCGTGCAGCACCTCGCCGCCGCCGAGCTCGGCCGCGAGCTGCTCGCCCGTGAACCAGCGCTTGTAGACCTGGTGGCGGCTGTCGTCGTCGAGGGTCCGCTCCTCCCAGCGCTCCGCGTCACCGTCCGGGCGCCTGGCGGAGTCGATGACGACGAGCTCGGGGGCGACGCGTCGGGCCTCGGCGACGAAGCGGGCGCGCTCGTCCTCCTGGAGGTGGCCGTAGAAGTGGCCGGTGACCACGCGGTCGAACGCGTCGTCGGGGAAGGGGAGGGGGACCGCCTCGCCCTGGACGACCTCGGCATGGGGCAGGCGGGCGGTCGCGACGGCCACCATCGCCGGGCTCTGGTCGATGGCGGTGACGCGGCCCTGGAGATGGCGGGTCAGGAAGGCGGTGCCGCACGCGACGTCGAGCTGCCGCGCCGGGGCGAGGCTCGCCAGGGTCGCCGTGAGGGCGTGGACGTCCTGCTCCCAGCCCGGCCGCTCGCGGTCCGCGAAGCGCCCGGTCCCGTGCCACCAGTCGTCGTACTCAGGCGCCCGGGCGTCGTAGTAGGCCCGCATGGGCTCGTCGATGACCATGGCCCCATGGTGCCGGTTCTCAGGCCGCGAGCGCCAGGTCCTGCGCCCAGTCGCGCAGGACGGCGGCCTCGGCGGCCGTCAGCCCGGTGGCGGGCAGGGTCGGCACGAGCAGGGTCGGGCCGCTGCGCTGTCGCGCCCACGTCTCGCAGGCCGGCGTGAAGGCGTCGTCGATCCACGCCACGGGCCGGTCGCCTGCGTGCTCGTCGATCGCCCCGAGCTTCCAGTGCGTGTTGCCCGGGGTGGGCACCCGGTCGAAGGACAGGAACGGCAGCGGGCCGACTCCGATCGCCGCCGGGAGCTCCTGGTTGGCCTTCTCCTCCCAGCCGCTGCACCACACGAGCTCGAAGTCGGCGGCGAGGGCGCGCAGGTGGTCGGCGGCCGTGGTGGAGAGGTAGTGCCCGATCCCGTCCACGAGGGCCCACACGCCCGGCGGGCGGTCGTCCGGCGGGAACCCCCAGAGGGAGATGACGCCGTCGATGTCGACGAGCAGCAGCGGAGGTCGGCGCATGGGACGGTGCCCGCCGGGCGCGGCGCCCGTGGCGGACGGGGGCGATGATAGGGGCCCCGCGGCCCTGCGACCGTCCGTCGCGGCTGGACGCACCGGCCGAGCGCCGCGCGGCCGCGAAAAGCCCTGCTCCCGAAGAGGCTCCTGAGAATCGCCTGGCTTGCGACGCACGTGCGACCGAGTCTCGCTACCCTGCGCGCAGGCCACAACAGTCAAGAACGGACGGGGTTGTGCCGACCCTAGGGCTGAGAGCCCACGTCGGCACCGGACTTGACCGGCACTGGCCTGCTCCCCCCACTTCATGACGCTCGAACTAGGCATCCTGCTCGCGCTCCTGTGCGCCTTCGCATCCAACCTCGGCTTCTTCTTCAAGCACCGAGGGGCCTGCGAAGCGCTCCAGGTGGACATCCGCCACCCGCTGCGATCCGGCGCCAGCCTCTTCCGCTCCAAGTGGTTCGCGATCGGCATGCTCGTGGCCGCCAGCGCCTGGATCTTCCATGTCGGCGCCCTGGCGATGGCCCCCATGTCGACCGTCCAGGTCGTCCTGGCCGCCGGCGTCGTCCTCATCGCCGTGATGGCCGACCGGCTCTTCGGCTTCAAGGTCGGCCCCCGGCAGTGGTGGGGCCTGGCCCTGACCGCGCTGGGCCTCGTCCTGCTCGCCGTCACGCTGCCCCAGACGCACGGGGCCCACTCCACCTTCTCGACGACGGGGATGATCGCCTTCGAGGCCGGGCTCTTCGGCCTCGGCGGCCTGCTCATCATGGGCCCGCGCGCCGGTGCGCCGGCCGAGCACCACGGCGTCATGCTGGGCGCCGCGGCCGGCATCCTCTTCGGCGTCTCCGACGTCGCCATCAAGGCGCTCACCGGCCTCGTGGGCAGCGACGGCGTCCTCGGGCTCGTGTCGCCGTGGCTGGCCGTCTGCGTCGCGGCCTCCATCGTCGCCTTCTACGCCTCGGCCCGCGGGCTGCAGGACGGCGACGCCGTCCCGGTCATCGCGGTCACGGGCACGGCGGCGAACATCGCCGGCGTGGCCGGCGGCATCATCGTCTTCGGCGATCCCATGCCGAGCGACGCGCTCGGCATCGTCATCCAGGCCGTCGCCTTCGTGATGGTCATCGCCGCCTCGGCGCTCATGCCGGCGCCCGTGCGCTCCGCCGGCGCCGTGCCGGCCGCGGCGTAGCGCCGCCGCGCCGCTGGCCTCGCCCATCCGGCCGGGAGCTCGGGCGAACTTCCGACGTTTCGTATGAACACCGCGCTCTCGGGCCCCGCTAGCGTCTTGCGTTGTACGAAACGATCGGCCCTTCGGCAGATCGGACAAGCGACGAGGGGTCCCGAGCATGGCGATGACCGAGGAGACGGCGACCGCGAGCCTGCAGGAGCTGGCGAAGCGGCACCTCTGGCTGCACTTCAGCCGGATGGGCGCCTACGACGAGGCGCACGACATCCCGATCATCGCCCGGGGCGAGGGCTGCTACGTCTACGACGAGCACGGCAAGCGCTACCTCGACGGCCTCAGCGCCCTCTTCTGCGTGAACATCGGGCACGGCCGCCACGACGTCGCCCAGGCCGGCGCCGACCAGGCCAGGGAGCTCGGCTTCTTCACGACCTGGTCCTACGCGCACCCACGTGCGATCGAGCTCGCCGCGCGGATCGCCGGCCTCGCCCCCGGTGACCTCAACCGCGTCTTCTTCACCTCCGGCGGCGGCGAGTCGGTGGAGTCCGCGATCAAGCTGGTGCGCCACTACCACAAGCTCACCGGACACCCGAACAAGACGAAGATCATCGCCCGCGAGACGGCCTACCACGGGACGACGCTCGGGGCGCTGGCCGCCACCGGCATCACCAACCTGCGTCAGCCCTACGAGCCGTTCATGCCGGGCGGCTGCCACGTGCCCAACACCAACCTCTACCGGCTCGCCCCGGGCTACGGTGCCGAGAACCTCGTCGAGTCCTTCGCCCAGCGCATCGAGTTCGAGGGCGCCGACACCGTCGCCGCGGTCATCGTCGAGCCGGTCCAGAACGCCGGCGGTTGCCTGACGCCGCCGGACGGCTACTTCCAGCGGCTGCGCGAGATCTGCGACGAGCACGACGTGCTGCTCATCTCCGACGAGGTGATCTGCTCGTGGGGCCGCCTGGGCGAGTACTTCGGCGCCGACCGCTACGGCTACCAGCCGGACCTCATCACGACGGCCAAGGGCCTCACGTCCTCCTACGCGCCGATGGGCGCGGTCATCGCCTCCGACCGGATCATGGAGCCGTTCCTGCAGGGCACGGCGTCCTTCGCCCACGGCTTCACGTGGGGCGGGCACCCGATCAGCGCCGCCGTCGCGATGGCCAACCTCGACGTCTTCGAGCACGAGGGGATCCTCGAGAACGTCCGCGAGCACGAGGCGGGCTTCCGGGCGACGCTCGAAGGGCTGCGCGACATCCCGATCGTCGGCGACGTGCGCGGCGCGGGGTACTTCCAGGCCATCGAGCTGGTCAAGGACCGCGAGACCAAGCAGTCGTTCTCCAAGGAGGAGTCCGAGACCCTGCTGCGCGGCTTCCTGAGCGGCGAGCTGTTCGCCCGCGGCCTCATCTGCCGCGCCGACGACCGGGGCGACCCCGTCATCCAGCTCGCTCCGCCGCTCATCGCCGGCCCCGAGCAGTTCGCCGAGATCGAGGCCGTGCTGCGGCCCGTGCTCGAAGAGGCCTCCGAGCGGATGCTCCGGTAGGGGAGGCGGGCGACCGCGATGCTCACCGTCCGGGACCTGCTGCGCGACGTCGACGTCGACGTGCTCGCCGGCGAGGCGAACCTCGACGTGCCCGTGCGCTGGGTGCACATCTCCGAGCTGGCCGACCCCACGCCGTGGCTGTCCGGCGGCGAGCTCCTGCTCACCACCGGCATGGGGCTCGACACGCCCGAGGCCCAGCGCGCCTACGTGCACCGGCTGGCCGACCACGGCCTCGCCGGGCTGGGGCTGGGGGTCGGCTTCGCCCACGACCGGGTCCCCGACGCCCTCGTGGCCGCGGCGGCCGAGCGCGACTTCCCGCTGATCGAGGTGCCCTACGACACGCCGTTCATCGCGGTGACCGAGAAGGCCTTCACCCGGCTGGTCAACGAGCAGTACGCGGTCCTCCAGCGGTCGATCGCCGCGCAGGAGCGCCTGCAGCGCATCGTCCTGAGCGAGCGCGGCCTGGACGCCCTCGCCGCCGCGATCGCCGCGCTGATCGGCGGCACCGCGCTCGTCTTCGACGGGCGCGGGGAGCCGCAGGCCAGCCATGCCTTCCGCCGCCAGCTGGACCCCGCGGCGATCGAGGAGGTCGCCGCCGAGCTGCGCGAGCGCGCGCGCCGCGGCGACGCCCGCGGCTTCGTCCCGACCCAGCCCGAGCTCGCCCCGCAGGCCCTGGCGCTGCCCGTCGCCGCCTCCGACAGCCCGGTGGGCAAAGGCCTGCCGCAGGCGTGGCTCGTCGCGATCAAGGACTCGGGCGGCCTGTCGGAGTTCGACCGCCTGGTCCTCCACCAGTCCGTCACGGCGGTCGCGCTGGAGCTCCTCCGGCGACGGGTGGCCGACACGACGGAGCGCCGCCTCGCCGGCGACGTCCTCAACGAGGTGGTGCGCGGGGAGCTCGAGGGGCCGGAGCTGGCCCGTCGCCTGGAGCCGTTCGGGCTCGGCGGCCGCGTGACCGCGCTCGTGGTGCAGGCGCCGGGCAGCCGCGGGCAGGCCGTGGCACTGGAGGCGGCCCTGACGGCGGCGCTGCGCGACGAGGCGGTCAGCGGCCTCGTGGCCACGTCCGGCTCGTCGACGTGCGCGCTGATGCCCGGCTTCCTCGACGACGAGCTGTTCGAGCTCGCCGACCGGCTGCACGAGCGCGTGACCGAGACGCTCGGCGCGCCGCCCGACGCCGGCGTCGGCCGCGCCGTGGCGCTCGGCCGCGCCCGCGAGACCTTCCACGAGGCTCGCTGCGCCCTGGAGGCGAGGGCCCTCGGCGGCGCGCCGCCGCCGCCCGCCAACGGCTCGGGCAACGGCCACGCCCACGCCGCGGCGGCAGGGCGCCGCGTGGCGACCTTCCGTGACCTGGGCTCGTTCCAGCTCCTGCTCTCCCTCCAGGACAACGACGCCCTGCGCCTGTACTGCGACTCGCTGCTCGGCCCGATCGAGCAGGGCGAGGGGCACTACGGCGGGGAGCTCATGCGCTCCCTGGAGGCCTTCATCGAGTGCAACGGGCAGTGGGAGGCCGCCGCGCGCCGGCTGTACTGCCACCGCCACACCCTGCGCTACAGGATCCGCAAGATCGAGGAGCTGACGGGCCGCGACCTGGCTTCGGCCCGCGACCGGATCGAGTTCTGGCTCGCCCTGCGCGGGCGGGAGATCGCGCCGCGTCCGTCCACCCACCACCACACCACCAGCGAGGTCTGACCCCATGCGAGTCGGCGTGCCCACCGAGATCAAGACGGACGAGTACCGGGTCGGCATGACGCCGTCCGGGGTGCGAGAGCTCAACGAGGCCGGGCACGACGTGCTCATCCAGGCCGGCGCCGGCGCGGGCTCGGCGATCGCCGACGGGGACTACGTCGAGCAGGGCGCGACGATCGTCCCCGACGCCGACGCCGTGTTCGACGGCGCCGAGCTCATCGTCAAGGTCAAGGAGCCCCAGCCGGCCGAGGTCGCGCGCCTGCGCCCGGGCCACACGCTCTTCACCTACCTGCACCTCGCGCCGGACGCCGACCTCACCCGCGGCCTCGTCGAGTCCGGCGCGACCTGCATCGCGTACGAGACGGTCACCGACGCGAAGGGCCGCCTGCCCCTGCTGGCTCCGATGAGCGAGGTCGCGGGCAAGATCGCCACCCAGGCCGGCGCCTTCATGCTCGAGAAGCCGCTCGGTGGCCGCGGCCTGCTGCTCGGCGGGGTGCCCGGGGTGGCGGCGGGCAAGGTCATGGTCATCGGCGGCGGGGTCGTCGGCCAGAACGCCGCGGAGATCGCGATCGGGATGGGCGCCGAGGTCTACGTCTACGACCGCTCCATCGACCGGCTGCGCGACCTCGAGGTGCTGCTCAACGGCCGCTGCTCGACCTGCTTCGCCTCGACGCTGGAGATCGAGCAGCGCCTGCCCGAGATGGACCTCGTCATCGGGGCCGTCCTCGTGCACGGCGCCAAGGCGCCGCACGTCGTCACGCGCGCGCAGCTCGGGCTCATGAAGCGCAACGCCGTGCTCGTCGACGTCTCCATCGACCAGGGCGGCTGCTTCGAGACCTCCAGGCCCACGACGCACACCGCGCCGACCTACGAGGTCGACGGCATCACCCACTACTGCGTGGCGAACATGCCCGGGGCCGTCCCGATCACCTCCACCTACGCGCTGACCAACGCGACGATGCCCTTCGTGCTCAAGCTCGCCAATCAGGGCGTGCACGTGGCGCTCGGCGCGGACCCCGGCTTCATGGCGGGCCTCAACGTGGCCGCCGGGCGCCTGACCTACGAGCCGGTCGCGCGCGACCAGGGTCTCGAGTTCACCCCGCCCGAGGACGCCCTGGCCGCGGTCGCCGCCTAGCCCTTCGAGACGAACGGGAGCCCGGCGAGGTCGCTGCGCAGCTGGTCGAGCTGCGCGGTCATCTCGTCGAGCTTGGACGGGAGGCTGAGGACGGCGGTCTCCACGCGCGAGAGGTCGTCGTCCATCGGCTCGACGCTCGCGCTGGCGCTCGCGACGTCGCGAGCCATCGACCCGAGGTCCGCGCGCAGGCCGTCGAGCCTGCGCCCCAGCGCCTCGACGCCCGCGGGGAGCGCGGAGAGGTCCGCGCGCAGGCCGTCGACCTTGCGCCCCAGCGCCTCGACGCCCTCGGGCAGCGCGGAGAGGTCGCCCCGCAACCCGCGGATCTCGTCGAGCAGCGCGCCCATGCCGCCCGTGAGCACCGCGACCTCGCCGAGGACCCCGGCGCGCAGGTCGCCGACGTCCGACCGGACGCCTCGCAGGTCGCCCGCGATCCCGACGACCGCCTCGGCGGCGCGCAGGGGCAGGGTGAGCGGATCGCTGAGGGCCATGGTCGGGCGGCTACCCGCAGGAACCGCCGCCAAGCCGGCTCCGCGAGGCGCGGCGCGCCCGCCGCATGGGGCCTCCGCCGCACGGCGCCGGGGCAGTGGGCGCTGCTACCATCCCGCGTCGCATGCCTACGACCAGCCAGCTCGTCCGCAAGGGACGCCAGGCCAAGACCAAGAAGCTCTCGACCCCCGGCCTCAAGTCCGGCAAGGGTCGCAAGAAGAAGGTCGCCGCCCCTCAGCGCCGCGGCGTGTGCACCCGCGTGTACACGACCACGCCGAAGAAGCCGAACTCCGCGCTGCGCAAGGTCGCGCGCGTTCGCATCTCCGGCGGGATCGAGGTCACGGCCTACATCCCCGGCGAGGGCCACAACCTGCAGGAGCACTCCGTCGTGCTCGTCCGCGGCGGCCGCGTCAAGGACCTGCCGGGCGTGCGCTACAAGGTCGTCCGGGGCACGCTCGACGCGTCGGGCGTCAACGACCGCAAGAAGGCCCGGTCGCAGTACGGGGTCAAGAAGAAGTAGCCAGGAGCCGCTCATGCCCCGCCGCAACACCGCCCAGATCCGGACCATCGAGCCGGACGCCGTCCACCGCTCGCGCCTCGTGCAGCAGGTCGTCAACAAGATCATGCTCGACGGCAAGAAGTCGACGGCCGAAGCGATCGTCTACGACGCGCTGGCCCTCATCTCCGAGCGCACCGGCAAGGACCCCGTCGAGCAGCTCGAGGCCTCGATCAAGGCCCTGACGCCCGCCCTCGAGGTCCGCTCCCGCCGCGTCGGCGGCGCCACCTACCAGGTGCCCGTCGAGGTCCCGGCGCGCCGCGCGCGCACCCTCGCAGTCCGCTGGCTGGTCGAGTTCGCCCGTCAGCGCCGCGAGAAGACCATGGCCCAGCGCCTGGCCAACGAGCTGCTCGACGCGCAGAGCTCGCAGGGCGGCGCCTACAAGCGCAAGGACGACATCTACC